>JBGVFK010000128.1:0-8569 GCA_045121075.1 Acutalibacteraceae bacterium
TCAAAGTTTACATTATTAATTGTTGTATCAGCCTTAAGGGTCATTTTGCCGGTGTATGTATAATCTGCACCGTCAATTGTAAGCTTCTTGCCGATTGTAACATCTTCTGTTACATCTGCAAGGAATGTGATTGTGTCACCATCTTTTGCAGCTTTAATTGCTTCTGCAAGGGTTGCGTACTCTGAGTTGCCAATTTTAGCAACGTTGGTTTCCTCTGCTGCAAATGCGTTTAACGGCATAACTGAAAATGCCATAACAAACACAAGTGCTAACGCGAGAAAACGCTTGATTTTTCCATTCATTGAATTTGCCTCCTTAAAAATTGTTTATAATCACGACACACCTTTGTTTAAAAGGTGTGTCGTCTATTACTATACCAACAAAGCTTTCCTTTCAGTAAAGCCAAAAGCAAAACCTTTATTTAAAATTTAATTAAGCTACAGCAGCAACAGTCCATACTGAACCGTCTTTAACTGCTTCGTAACCTTCAGCAACCCAGTTTGAGGGGTTAAAGCCGAATGTACCGCCCTTGATAATAACTGTACCATTACCCATGATACCTGCAGTGTAGCCTGACCTAGTTGAAGCTGCACCAAAATTACCACCGTTTACGATAACTGTTGTACCTGCATCTGCATAGATGTAAGCACGCTTCTGATTGAGAGTCTTGCTGAATGCAAAAGTACCATCATTGATTACAAGCTCAGCGCCTTCACCTACAACAAAAAATACATATCTGCCTGATGTTGAAGTTGAATTAACATCAACGCTACCGCTGTTGAATACTGCCTTGCCGCCATTAACACCAATACCGCCACCTGCTGAAACGATGTTTACATTGTTATATTCAGTATATGAACCTTCTCTGCCAACAGCTGCATAATTGTCTGCATCGCCAGCATTCATTTTAATGTCAGTAAGAACAGCTTTGCCACTGTTATCAAGACCTGATGCAGCAGCTTCAAGAGAACCGCCGTTAACAGCGATTTCACCACTGTTCATAATTGATGCACCTGAAATTGTGTTTCCGCCAAAATCAAAGCTTACCTTGATACCTTCCTGAACTGCAAATGATTCTGCTGCAATGCTTTCTACTACAGTGTATATACCACCTGCAGCAAGAGCGCCTGAAAGTTCGTCTGTGTTAGCAACAGTGCCAACAATTACTTCAGGCTCTGAAGGTTCTTCTGTGTCAGCTTTGCCATCACAGAAAGGACAATCAAAGTCGAACATTTCTGAGAGAGTGTGTACAATGTTATGAACGAGATTAAAAACAGCTTCAACAACATCAAAAGCCTCATTAACTGAGCTTTCAATTTCACTGATAGCATCGTCTGTTTTTGTCTCAGTGCTTGCTGAAGCAGGAAGAGCTACCAGCGAGAACATCATAACAACTGAGAGTAAAAGTGCCAATAATTTTTTCATGATAAATTCCTCCGTTTTTTATAAATTGTGTTTGGTGTTACCATTCTACTCCACATTTTGTGGTTTGTCAATACGATTTGTGTTTTTAAGAAAAATTAATTATGTTGCTATGTTACATTTATAAGTGGTGATGAAAATGGCATTCGGCAACATTTTAAGAAATCTTTTAGAGGAAAATAATCTTACTCAAAAACAATTAGGCCTTGATCTCAACATTGCACCCTCAACAATCGGTAATTATGTTCGGAATATCCGTGAGCCCGACCATGCAACTCTTATGATTTTTGCAAAATACTTCAATGTAAGCACTGATTATCTTTTGGGGCATATTGTTGACGAAGAAAGCTCTCCGAAAGAGCAACAACTCGTAACTATTTACAGAAAGCTAAGCAAGGACTATCAGGAAATCATTATCAAGCAAGCAGCATTATTAAAGGAAATTCAAATTGAGAAAAACAAAAACCGCCCTCATTGAGAGCGGTTTTTGTCATTAATATTCTCTTATCATTCTGCACCAAGTGCATCCAATGACTGCTTCTTAAGGTACGCATTGATGAAGCCGTCGATTTCGCCATCCATAACAGCGTTGATGTTACCCATTTCAAAGCCTGTTCTGTGGTCCTTTGCAAGGGTGTAGGGCATAAATACATAAGAACGGATCTGGCTGCCCCAGCCGATTTCCTTCTGCTCGCCCTTGATATCTTCAATCTTGTCGAGATGCTCTCTCTCTTTGATTTCAATAAGCTTTGACTTGAGCATACGCATACAAACTTCTCTGTTCTGATGCTGGCTACGCTCAACCTGACATGATACTACAATACCTGTGGGCTCGTGGATAAGACGAACTGCTGATGAGGTCTTGTTAACCTTCTGTCCGCCTGCACCTGATGCACGGTAAACTTCCATCTTGATATCTTCGGGTCTGATTTCAACCTCTACACTGTCGTCGATTTCAGGCATAACCTCAAGTGAAGCAAATGATGTGTGTCTTCTTCCTGATGAGTCGAAGGGTGAAACACGAACAAGTCTGTGTACGCCCATTTCACTCTTAAGATAACCGTAAGCGTTTTCGCCCTCAATTACTACAACCGCACTCTTAAGACCTGCTTCGTCACCGTCAAGGAAGTCAACGGTTGTAAACTTGAAGCCCTTCTTTGTAGCCCACTGACCGTACATTCTGAAAAGCATCTGACACCAGTCCTGAGCCTCGGTGCCGCCTGCACCTGCGTGGAAGGTAAGAATTGCGTTGTTATTATCGTATTCGCCTGAGAGAAGAGTTGCAAGAGTCTGCTTTTCAAGCTCAGCCTCAACAGCTGCAACACTTTCTTCGCATTCGGGAAGAAGATCAAGGTCGCCCTCTTCGTCTGAAAGCTCAATCATAACAAGCGCATCGTCAAATGCTGTTTTAAGGTCTTCGTAGGCCTTGATTTTATTTTTGAGTGAAGCGATTCTCTGAAGCACCTTCTGTGAGTTTGCAAGATCACCCCAGAAATCCTCAGCTGCAGTTTTTTCTTCCAGTTCAGCAACTTCTTTAGCCATTGCTTCAAGGCCGAGTGCGCCTGCAAGTTCAGTCATAGGCTTTTCGCTTTCAAGAAGTTTTAATCTTAATTCTTCAAACTGTACCATAAGTTTTGTTTCCTTTCGGCTATATTAACACCTCTTCAAAATCCATTCAAATATACTGTAGGGACACGGCTTGCCGTATCCGCCCACCAAAAGACTTTAATAATCTGATAAAACCATGCTGATTGTGACAGCTTCTTCGGACACGGCGAGCCGTGTACCTACTGTAACAAAACCATAAATTACTGATATCAGTTATAGTGGGTCAGCTTTGTTGTTACTACAAAAGGTGTTTGCAAATTTATCCTTTTATATTATACATATTTATTTGTAAAGGGCAACACCTTTATAAAATATTTTTGCTTCAAAAGGTAAAATCTTTTAATGTAGAGTTTATTTTCATGGGTTATATTATATATAGTATAGTTTTTAATCAGATTTTTGTCCCAAACAATTGCAATTACTGAAAAAAACATATACAATAGAGCGGTACTATTTTTATACTTATTATATAAGGAGATTTAAATGCGATATTCAGGATATAAATGCGACGGCTGCGGAAAAGCTTTTCTTGACGATGACGATATAGTTGTCTGCCCGGAATGTGCTACACCTCAGCACCGTGAATGCTATAAAGAAAAAGTCGGCTGCGTAAACAGTCACCTTCACGCAGAGGGCTTTCAGTGGCAGGGCGAAAAAACAAGCGCTGCAAAGCCTGTGGAAATTATTGAAGAAAAAAAGGAAGCCTTACCCGACCTTATCTGTCCCAACTGTCAGCATCCCAACCCTCACGGCAGCACAGCTTGTCAGAAGTGCGGAATGAAGTTTACTATTTTCGGCATTAACCTTGCTGAAAAGGCTCAGGAGCTTGACGATGAAAACGACAGTAATCCCCCACCGGTAAATCCCGATGTAAAGCCGAAAATGTCTCCGCCCTCATATCCGCCTCCATTTACTGTAGGCTCAGGCGAAAGAAAGGAAGAAAGACCCACTCTTCCTCACAACAGAGAAGAGCAGATGGAAAACTTTCTTTCAAGCACAATTGAAAATGTTTCAGGCTTTTCAGCAGAGGCTGACAGCGAACAGCTTTTCAAGGGTCCATACCCCGACAGTATGACAATTGACGGCATTCCTGCAAATACAATTGGTGCTTTCGTTGCCAAGGAGTCACACAAGTATATTGAAAAATTCAGAAGGCTTTCTTCAGGCAGTAAGCTTTCCTTCAACTGGGCTGCGTTTTTCTTCTCACCCTATTGGTTCTTCTACAGAAAGCTTTTTAAGCCCGGCATTATCTTTATGACTCTTCAACTTTGCCTGGGTATTCTTATGACACCTTCAGCAAACTCCTTCCTTGATTTCTACAGCTACCTTGCAACAGTTGATATGGCTGCACTTACAGAGGCTCAGGCTGCTGAAATTATGACAAGAATGGACTCTCAGCTGATGCCTATGCTCATTTTTATGGGAGCAGAAATCATCTTCAGACTTATTGCGGGCTTCATCGCTAACCCCTTCTACAAGAGCTATGCTGTAAAACAGCTGAAAGAAATTGAAGCTCTTCCCGACAGAAGACAGAAGCTTTCATACATTCTTAAATACGGCAGCATTTCTCCCATTATGCCTCTTGCGGCATATTTTGCAGAGCAGCTTCTCAGCATGGCTGCCAGCTACTTCTTTCAATAACATACAACCCGTCTTTTAAAAAGACGGGTTTTTCTAATAGATTTTTAATGAAAGCTATGGTATAATACCCTTGCAATACTATGTGTAAATCACATAAGGAGAGATAAATATGAGAATACTTGTGGCAGAAGATGAAAAAGCCCTTAACAGAATACTTGTAAAGCAATTCACAAAGCTTGGCTACAGCGTTGACAGCTGCTTTGACGGTGAAAGCGTTTTTGATTTTCTGAGCGGTGCAACCTACGATGCAATTGTGCTTGATGTTATGATGCCGAAGAAGGACGGCTTTACTGTGCTTACAGAAATGCGTCAACAGCACATCAACACTCCCGTAATTTTTCTCACAGCTAAAACTGAAATCAGCGACAGAGTCCACGGTCTTGACCTTGGCGCAAACGATTACCTCATAAAGCCCTTTTCATTTGAAGAGCTTGCGGCAAGAGTGAGAATGATTACCCGTGATTCTACAGGCAACAGCACAAACACATTTACCGTAGGTGACCTTACAGTTGACATAAAAAGCCGTGAGGTTAAACGAGGCGGAAAGAGAATTGACCTTTCCGCAAGGGAGTACTCTATTCTTGAAGCCCTCATCAGAAATGCCGGCACAGTTATGTCAAGAGAAAAAATTGAAAGCAGTGTATGGAATTACGACTACGAGGGTGGCACAAACGTAATTGATGTTTACATCCGTTATCTCCGCAAAAAGATAGACGACGACTTTGACACAAAGCTTATTCACACCGTGAGAGGCGTAGGTTATGTGCTGAGAGAGGACGTGGATATATGAAGCACAAATTCGGAAAATCCATCAGTGCAAAGCTGAATTTATGGTACACCCTTCTTATGTTCTTTCTTTCAGCAGGGCTGATTCTCTCAGTTGTAACCGCTGCACGAATGGCGCAGAACACTCAGGTTCAGCAGGAGCTTGTAAGAAGCGTTGAAAGAAACATTGACGAAATTGAGGTTGAAAACGGACTTCTTGACATTGAAAGCGACTTCGCATACACCAACGGCAACACCTATGCAGTAGTCTTTTCGGAAAACGGTGAAATTCTCGGTGGTGAATATCCCGAAAGCTTTACCCTTGACATTCCCCTTTCGGAAAAGCAGTTTGAAAAATTCGATGGCTTTTATGTTTACGACACCAAGGTGCAATTCACCAAGTACGATTACAAAATCGACGGAGAAGACGGTGAAATAATCAGCAGTGAGGTTGAGGGTGCCGACTTCTACACACCCTTTGAGGGTGACCTTGATTTTTATGGCGATGACTGTGATATCTCATGCAGAGAAGCCTTTGATATTGCCGTTAAAACAAGCGGTCTTAATCCCGACCTTATAGAAATCATCAATGTAAAAACCTATGAGTACAACGATGACCCCGTTTACGAGGTTGAGTTTTACTCAACAGAAAAGGCCTTTGACGATATCTGGGTGCGTGGTGTAACTCCTGCAAACGGACTTGACGGTATCTGGGCGGTGATTATCCGACTTGCAACAATTCTTCTTCCCGTTATTCTTGTTCTTTCCGTGCTTGTGGGCAGAGTTATCACAAAGCGTGCGCTTCATCCTGTAAAGCTTCTCAGTGAAGCGGTTGAAGAAACCCACGACGGAAAGGACCTTACAAAACGCATTAAGCTCCCTGACGGTGACCCGCTTATTACAGGACTTGCTGATAATTTCAACGAGATGTTCCGAAGGCTTGAGCTTTCATTCCAGACGGAAAGACAGTTTTCAGGCGATGTGTCTCACGAGCTTCGCACACCGACGGCGGTAATTCTTGCAGAGTGTGAATATCAGCTTTCAAGAGATGAGCTTGACAGCGAGGACAGAGAGAGCTTTGAAACAATTGAAAAACAGGCACAGAGCATGAAGCAGCTTATTTCTCAGCTTCTTGAAATTACAAAGATGGAGCAGAGCAACACAGATCAGAATTTTGAAAAGGAAGACCTGAGCCTTCTTGTAAATGCAGTCTGTGACGATGCAGAGGCTCTCAATCAAAAGGGAATCACCTTAGAGCGTGACATCGACGAAAGCGTTGAGCTTCCCCTTGACATTATGCTGATGACCCGGCTTGTGACTAACCTTGTTTCCAATGCTTACCAATACGGCAAGGAAAACGGTCATATTAAAGTAAGTCTGAAAAAAGAAAGCGGCAGAGCACTCCTCTCCGTTTCTGATGACGGCATCGGCATTGATAAGGAGCATCAGGATAAAATCTGGAACCGTTTCTACCGTGTGGATAAGGCACGCTGCAGAGAAGAGGGCTGTTCAGGCCTTGGTCTTGCAATGGTTAAGCAGATTGCTCTTATGCACGGCGGTGATGTTTCACTTGAAAGTGAGCTCGGCAAGGGTAGTGTGTTTACGGTGGATTTGCCGATGGAATAAAATAATATGAATACCAAAGTGGCACAGCATTATGTTGTGCCGCTTAATCTTTTATGCTGTGTTTTTGTGCTGTTTCAAACTTTTTTCAGATTTTTTTGAAAAAGTTAAAAATTCTAATCGTTTTTTAATTTTACCTATGTATTATGTAGGTGTAAACAAAAGAGAGGAACACACAAAACAAACCTCTCAGGTTACAAATAAAAAATACTTAAAATAATAAAAAACAAAAATGAAAGGTGGACAAATCCATGAAAAAGAATTTAAAGAAATTATCATCACTCGCACTTGCATTCGCACTTGTATTTTCACTCTCAGTTTCAGCTTTCGCAGCTGACGTTTCAGCAGACAAAGCAAAAGAAGTTGCTCTCGCCAAGGCAGGCGTTGCAGCAGAAGACGTTTTAAATCTCAGAGCAAAGCTCGATTACGACGACGGCCTTAAGTTCTACGATGTAAGCTTCCTCGTTCCTCAGGCAGACGGCAGCTACCTCGAATATGAAGTTGAAGTCGGCGCAGCAAACGGTAAGGTTTATGACTACGATGTAGACAGAGAAGGCAGAGCAAAGGTAAAGGCTGAACCTAAAGCAGAAGCAAAGCCCAAAGCAGAAGCAAAGCCCAAGGCAAAAGTTGACAGCGGCAAGGATGTAGGTCTTGCAGAAGCTAAGAAAGCAGCTCTCGCACACTTCGGTGTAAATGAAGCAGAGGTTAAATTCTACGAAGCAAGAAAAGATTACGACGACGGTGTTCAGGTTTACGAATTCGGTTTCGCAAAAGGCTACGAGGTTAAGTACTCATGCGAAGTAGTTGCAGCAAACGGACTTGTAAGAGATGCTGAAAAGGAAGCTGTAAGAGGCTTCGGTGACAAGGTTGAGCTCTTCTTCGAACTTCTCCTCTACGCACTTCTTAACAGAAAGTAAAACAACAAAAATCTCCACTTCGGTGGAGATTTTTCTTTTAAAGTTAAAAGTGGAAAGTTGAAAGTTGAAATGCGGTCGCAGGTTTATACTTCTGCAAATCGACAGCGATAGTCTGCGGAAATAGTCGAGTTGAAAAGGGAAGAGAGTTGATTTTATCCGCCTTTATATTCATTAATGAATGAATTTCTACCCGCCGAATTTATCTGTTTGCTTTGGCGGTATGAATATAGAGACTTTGTAGTTCGCTTAGACGGCTATAATCGGAGCTCTGCTCCCCACATTTCAACTTTCAACTTTTAACTTTCCACTTTAATTATACAATCGGAGCTCTGCTCCCCACAATGAAACTTGTCAAGATTAGTGGACAGATAAAAGAGTGAAAAACTGATTTGGAATATAGTATCCGATACCTGAATGCAATCTTGATGAATTGTAATAGAGCTCAATATAAACTACAATTGTTCGTGAGGCTTCATCGAATTTGAGATGTGAAATATCTTCCATTTCGCACTCAAGGGTTTTCCAAAAGCTTTCGATAGGCTGATTATCACTTGGAGTTCCAGGTCTTGACATGCTTTTTCTAAAGCCATTTT
>JBGVFK010000129.1:0-11783 GCA_045121075.1 Acutalibacteraceae bacterium
TTGTTGCCTGAAAATAATCCGACTGTGAGGGCTGAATGCCGCCAAGACCGGGACCGCCACGCTGTACATTTACTACAAGTGCAGGAAGATCTGAACCTGCCATATAAGAAAGTCCTTCAGCCTTAAGAGAAATTCCGGGGCTTGAAGATGATGTCATAACTCTTTTACCGGTTGATGCAACACCGTAAACCATATTAATTGCAGCAACCTCACTTTCAGCCTGAAGGAAGCAGCCACCGATTTTAGGCATTTTCTTTGCCATATAAGCAGCAATTTCAGTCTGAGGGGTAATAGGATAACCGAAGTAATGTCTGCAGCCTGCAAGAATAGCAGCTTCAGCAATGGCTTCGTTACCCTTCATAAGTACTTTTTCAGCCATTTCCTTTACCTCACTTTTCTACTTTGATTATGCAGTCGGGACACATTGTTGCGCAGAAAGCGCAAGCAATACACTGACTTTCGTCTGTGATTTTTACAGGTGTGTGACCCTTAGCATTGATTACATCAGTATCAAGCACAAGAAGCTTTTTGGGACAAGCAGCAACGCAAAGTCCGCAGCCCTTGCACATATCGGTTTTAAACGTCAATTTAGCCATAACGGCACCTCCGTTTTATTAAAACTGTTTTTTCTGTAGTGTCAGAGGAAAATACTCACCCTCTGATTTATCAACAACATCATATATATTACTCTCAACTGTCGTAAAAAGCAAGGGTAAAGATGTTATTTTACAAAGTTTTTTCACTTCTTTTTCTGTGGAAATAATATCCTCTGTTGTTGTCAGCTCTCCAAGATTAGAGTTATTGACAACTGCAGTAAATTTAAGAGAGCTTACAGCTTCAATTTCTCTCATTATTTCGAGAGCATCCTCAGCTGTTCTGGTAATAGGTCGGAAGAAATTAACAACAAAAATCATTTCATAGTTGTTTTCATTTTTTATTCCGTTTGCAAGTCTGCCGAGAACAACAGACCCTGCATCGTCGCCGCCGATATCAAGAACAGCATAGGTGTTTTTATCATTGATGATTCTATTAATTGTAAAAGGCAGTGCCGGAATATCAAGATTGGTTGCAGCAAACTCAGAACATATGAGGTCAATCCCCTCACTCTTAAGCTCAGCTTCGCTGTCTTTAGAGCGGAAGTAAGGGTTAACAATATCAAGGTCTGCAAGGGCAACCGACTTGCCGTTTTTCTTAAGCTCTTTTGCAAAATTAACTGCTATATTTGTTTTACCGCTGCCGTAGTGACCTGCAAAGATCACTACGCGCTTACTGTTTTCTGTATATTTCATAATTACAGCTTGTTTCTCTGAATCTTACCGCTGATTGTCTTGGGCAGCTCATCGCGGAAAACAACGATTCTGGGATACTTATAAGGAGCGGTATTCTTCTTAACATAGTTCTGGATTTCCTTTTTGAGCTCTTCTGTAGGCTCTGTGCCCTTTGTAAGAACAACACTTGCCTTAACAACCTGACCTCTCATTTCATCAGGAGCAGCAGAAACACCGCACTCGAGAACATAAGGAAGCTCCATAATTACGTTTTCAATTTCAAAAGGTCCAATACGGTAACCTGATGACTTGATAACGTCATCAATACGGCTTACATACCAATAGTAACCATCTTCGTCACACCAAGCAGTGTCACCTGTGTGATACATACCGTCATACCATACTTCGTTTGTTTTTTCATCATCATTGTAGTAGCCCTTGAAAAGACCGCAAGGAATCTTCTTATCGGTTCTTACAACAATTTCACCTGTTTCACCAACAGCACATTCCTTACCGTCAGGATCAACAATTGCAATATCATAGCAAGGTACGGGCTTGCCCATAGCACCAGGCTTGGGCTTTGTGCCTGCAAGATTACCGATTGTAAGTGTTGTTTCGGTCTGACCGAAGCCTTCCATAATTACAATGCCTGTAGCCTTTTCAAACTGATAGAATACTTCAGGATTGAGTGCTTCACCTGCAGTTGTTGCATATCTGATTGAAGAAAGATCATACTTTGAAAGGTCTTCCTTGATGAGCATTCTGTACATTGTGGGAGGAGCACAGAAGGTTGTGATATGATACTTAGCAAACATAGGAAGAATTTCAGAAGCATTAAATCTGTCAAAGTCAAATGTGAACACAGCACCTTCACACATCCATTGTCCGTAGAATTTACCCCACATTGCCTTACCCCAGCCTGTATCTGAAATTGTAAGGTGAAGGTCACTGGGCTGTACTGTGTGCCAATATCTTGCTGTTATAAAGTGACCGAGAGCATACTTATATGAGTGCGCAGCAATCTTCGGATATCCGGTTGTGCCTGATGTGAAGAACATAAGCATTGTGTCGTCACCGCAAGCTGTATCTGCCTTTCTTTCGTAAATGCTTCTGAAAAGCTTGTATTCAACATCAAAGTTGTGCCAACCTTCTCTGTCTGCACCTACGATAATTTTGTGCTCAAGCTTGCCGTAGGTTTCAGCTGCCTTATCGACATGGTTTGCAACATCACCGTCAGCAGTACAGATAATTGCTTTTACGCCAGCTGCTTCAAAGCGATATTCAAAATCGTGAACAACAAGCTGATTTGTCGCAGGAATAATAACTGCGCCAATCTTATGAAGAGCAAGAGCTGTAATCCAGAACTGATAATGACGCTTAAGAACAATCATTACCCTGTCACCCTTCTTGATTCCGAGTGAAAGGAAGTAGTTAGCAGCTCGTGCTGATTCCTTCTTCATATCATTATAGGTGAATCTACGCTCTGTTTTATCGTTTGAAATATGAAGCATTGCAAGCTTATCAGGATATTTATCAGCAACAGCATCAACAATATCAAAAGCGAAGTTGAAGCTATCCTCATTCTTGTAGTCAAGGCTCTTAAGGATACCGTTTTCATCTTCTTCGGTAACGATAAACTTCTTAGCCTCTAGATTATGCTCAGCTTTTGCTGTAACGAAGGTCTTTTCAATATCCTGTGTATCAGCAGTTTCTTCCTCTGAAATAACAACTGCAAGGAAGGTACAGTCCTGACCGTCAACAGCAATCATGCCGTGAGGAGTTGAGCTCTTATAATAAATGCTGTCGCCTTCTTCAAGAACTTCTGTGTGATTACCTACACGCACCTTAAGCTTACCTGAAAGCACAATGTCAAATTCCTGACCGCTGTGAGTTATTGTGTGAATAGGCTCGTTCTGAAACTCTTCTCTGTATTCATATTTTGCAAGATAAGGCTCAGCAAGCTTGTTTCTGAAAAGAGGAGCAAGGTTGTTGATTTCAATGCCGTCCTCCTTTGATGTAATCTTTCCCTGTCCCTTTCTTGTTACAGTGTAAGAGGAAAGATTACTGCTGCGACCCTCTAAAAGGTCAGTTTTGCCGATGCCGAATGCCTTTGCACACTTGTGAATGAATGAGAAAGGAAAATCTGCTGTGCCCTTTTCATATTCGCAGTACGCTTCAACTGAAATGTCAGTTTTTGCAGCCATCTCTTCAACGGAAAAGCCACAAACTTCTCTCATTTCTTTGATTCTGAAAGCAACCTCCATAAGTTGATTGTTCATTTCCATAGAATTTTACCTCCATTTTGAATGAAAAAATAAACTCGTCTCAAGAAAACCTTGAGACGAGTATAAATCTAATACCCGCGGTACCACTCAAATTGCGTTTAAACCGCCACCTTCAGGCTCTGACAAGCCCTATGCACTAACGTAGCATTCACGAAAGAAGCTTAATTGCATAAACTTTCAGCTCTTCAGCTCAGAAGTGATAGGAAAATGAAACAACATAATATCGGCATCACAGCACCGCCGACTCTCTGAAAATACATTAATTTCTTCCGTCTTCGTCATAGCTTTTAACTATTATTAATTTTTGTTGTCAATAATTCTATCACTTAAACACTGCAATGTCAATAGATTTACCTAAAAAATCTTATTAAATTAGATTAAATCAATATCAAATAATTTTGCAGCATTTTCGTAGAGAATTTTTCTGTTATCTTCATCAGAAAGATTAAGACTGAGAAAATATTCCATTTCCTTTTCATAAGACCACATAGGAAAGTCAGTTGCAAAAAGCACCTTATCTGCTCCGTATCGGTTTATGATTTCAACAGCCTTACTTCGCTCCAGCCAATGGAAGCTCGAACAGGTGTCAACATAAAAATTATCAAAATCAGCAAGAAGCTCAGTTGCTTCATCCCACACTGACCATCCGCCGAAATGAGCACCGATAACCTTAAGCTCAGGGAATTTTATCAGCACATTAGCCATTCTTTCAGGATTAGAAAAATCATATCTGTAATCCCCTGTATGAAGAAGCAGAGGAAGATTTCCTGAGCAAGCTTCATACAAAGGAAAAAGTCGTTCATCGTCAATTCTGAATTTCTGAAAGTCAGGGTGAAGCTTAACGCCTTTAAGTCCCAACTTTTTTATGTTGTCTATTTCTTCTTTTACATTTTCTGTTTCAGGATGCAGCGAGCCGAGACCTGTATATCTGCCCTCACCCATTTTTACGCAGTCAGCGATAAAGCTATTGATTGAGCTTACCTGATGCGGTGTAGTAGCCACTGAAAAAATTACATTGTGGCAAACACCGACCTTACTACTTTCCTCGATAAGGGTTGATGATTTACCGTCGTAACACATTGGAAGGTCGTAAAATTTTGAAATGCCTTCAACTGCCTTCTCAGCAATTTTATCGGGATAAACATGACAATGAGAATCTATAACAGGATATTGCATTTTTAAATTACCCATTATGCAGTTTCAATTGAGTTTGCCTTCTGAAGACCGTATCTCTTAACTGCATCCTCACGCATCTGATACTTAAGAATCTTACCTGCGGCATTCATGGGGAATGCATCAACAAAGTCAACATATCTTGGTACCTTGTGCTTTGCCATATTATCTCTTACAAACTGCTTCATTTCATCAACAGTCATTGTTTCACCCTCTTTAAGGATGATGCATGCTGCAATTTCTTCACCGTACTGTTCATCGGGTACACCAATAACCTGAACGTCACTTACCTTGGGATGAGTGTAAATAAATTCCTCAATTTCCTTAGGATAAATGTTTTCACCGCCACGGATAATCATATCCTTAAGACGACCAGTGATTTTGTAGTTGCCGTCTTCGGTCTTACAAGCAAGGTCGCCTGTATGAAGCCAGCCATCCTTATCAATCGCTGAAGCAGTTGCCTTGGGCATCTTATAGTAGCCCTTCATAATGTTATAACCGCGTGCTACAAATTCACCGACTTCACCTACAGGTAAATCCTCACCTGTTTCAGGGTCAATAATCTTACATTCAATTTCCGGAAGTGCTCTACCTACTGTTGAAACTCTAACTTCAATTGGGTCATCTGTTGAACTCATTGTACAACCGGGTGAAGCCTCTGTCTGACCATAAACGATGGTGATTTCCTTCATGTTCATTTTTTCAACAACGTCCTTCATTGTAGCGATAGGACAAGGTGAACCAGCCATAATACCTGTTCTCATATGTGAGAAGTCTGTCTTTTCAAAATCAGGATGCTCAAGAAGAGCAATAAACATTGTAGGTACACCGTGGAAGCAGGTGATTTTTTCCTGATTAATACATGCAAGAGACGGCTTCGGTGTGAAATACGGAATAGGACAGATTGTTGCACCGTGAGTCATTGAAGCGGTCATAGAAAGAACCATACCGAAGCAATGGAACATAGGAACCTGAATCATCATTCTGTCAGCAGTTGAAAGATCCATTCTGTCACCGATACACTTACCATTGTTTACAACATTGTGGTGAGTAAGCATAACGCCCTTGGGGAAGCCAGTTGTACCTGATGTATACTGCATATTACATACATCATTGGGATTAACACTATCAGCAATGCGATAAACCTCTTCAACGGGTACATTTTCACTTCTTTCCATGGCCTCTTCCCATGTAAGACAGCCCTTTTTCTTGAAGCCGACAGTAATAACATTTCTGAGGAAAGGAAGTCTGTGGCAGTGAAGCGGCTGACCAGGCTTTGTTGTTTCAAGCTCAGGACAAAGCTCACTGATAATATTTGAATAATGTGAGTCACGCATTTCTTCAATAAGAATAAGCGTATGTGTATCTGACTGCTTAAGAAGATATTCGATTTCGTGAATTTTATAAGCAGTGTTAACTGTTACAAGAACTGCACCGATTTTTGTTGCTGCCCAGAAAGCAATATACCACTGAGGAATATTTGTAGCCCATACTGCAACATGGCTACCGGGCTTTACACCGAGAGCAAGGAAGGCTCTGCAGCATTCATCAACATCATCACGGAATTCTGCGTAGGTTCTTGTATAGTCAAGTGTTGTGTACTTAAATGCATACTGGTCAGGGAATTCCTCAACCATTTTATCAAGCACCTGTGAGAAGGTTTTATCAATAAGTGCTTCCTTCTTCCAGACAAATCTGCCGTCACCCTTTTTGTTTCTGTAAAGGTGGCTCTTCTTTCTTGAAGGTGCCTGGAATTTCTGCATATACTGTGAGAAATGAGAGAAAATTACATCAATTTCTGTAAAGTCTTCCATCCAGAGAGGATTCCATTCAAGTGAAATGTAACCGCTGTAGTTTACTGATGAAAGAGCGTTGATAACATTTTCAACAGGAAGCTCACCTTCACCGATAAGACAGTACTGTCTTTCACCGTCAACAATGTGTGAATCCTTGATATGAACATGCTTGACAAAAGCACCGAGATTTGTGATTGTTACATCAGTTTCCTCGCCCTGCTCACAATAGGTGTGGTAAACGTCCCAGAGTGCTGCAACTGAATCGCAAGCAAAGTTCATAAGAACATCGCGAAGCTTTGCTGTATCTGAGAACATTCCACAGGTTTCAATAAGAACTGTAACATTCTTCTCTTCTGCATATTTAACGAATTTACCGAGACAAGCAATAACATTTTCTGTTGCGTTTTCATTGTTGCCTGAAGCATAAACTCTTACATAAGGCACATTGATACCTGCTGCAAAGTCAATGCATTCTTTAATATGAGCAGCATTTTCATCAATCTTTTCAGATGAAATATCTGCACTGATATCAAAACAAGGTACGGAAATACCATTATCTCTCAGCTCTCTCATTGTAGCAACTGAGTTATACTGATGGAAAGGACCGTTTTTCTCTGTAAGCTCTGTACCAATTACATTGTGAAGCTCGATACCTGAAAAGAAATTCTCTTTTGCAAGCTCAACAAATTCGTTCCATGAATGATCCTTCCAACCGTTAATTGAAAAAGAAAGCTTCATCATAACTTATGCCTCCTCGTATACAATCTTATTTACAGCGTTAAGATAAGCTCTGATGCTGGCGCCGATAATGTCGGTTGAAATACCCTTGCCTGAGTAGAGTTTTCCGTCGCTACGAAGCTTAACAAGTGCTGAGCCCATCGCTTCACGACCTTCAGTTACTGACTGAATCTGGAAATCGTCAAGCTCATAATGTCTGCCGATAATCTGCTCAATAGCAAGGAAAGCAGCATCGATAGGACCGTCACCGTTTGAAAGACCGCTGATTTTTTCGTCGTTCTTTCTAAGTGTAATATTAGCTGTTGCTGAAATTACGTTACCGCTGTTGATAACATAAGATTCGATGAAATATGTTGTAGGAACCTGCATAGCAGCTGAAGCGATAATTGCATCAAGCTCCTTAGCGCCTACTGATTTATTACGGCTTACACGCTTGAATGCTTCGTAAACCTTTGAAATATCGTCCTGTGAAAGGTCATATCCGAGAGTCTTAACGGACTTTGCAACTGCAGTGATATCATCGTGGTCATTAAGAATAAGGTCACTGCTTGCACTGCTTACACCAAAATCAAATGCTGATGTCTTGCTTCTCTTTGAGTTTGCAATCCAGTCAATCTGCTTTGAGGTTCTGCCGAACTCTGTCATTCTGATTGATGTTTCAACACCAAGCTCATCGCTATGAATTCTGATAGCCTTACATACGGGCTCAAAGCTTGCTGATTCATTACCGCTGATTGAAGAAACCTTGATTTCCTTTACACCTGACTTGATAGCTGAAATGCAGCATGCACAAGCCATACTAACCTCGTTACTGCACTGAATACCAACAGTAACATCTGCAACTGCAGGAACAGCACTATAAATATCATCAATAAATGTTGAAATTTCGTCTGCAAGCATAGTACCTGCTGTATCAGCAATTGTAACAACAGTAGCACCAGCCGAAATTGCAGTATCAATTGCCTTATAAAGGAAGTCTGCTTCACTTCTTGTAGCATCGTCAGCTACAAATTCAACTGTAAAGCCGAGTGACTTTGCATTTGAAACAAGCTCCTTAATCATTTCAAGAACCATAGGAGGCTTTTTCTTGCAGATATATTCCATCTGTACTGTTGAAGTAGGCACAACAACCTGTATTCTTGCCTTACTTGCTTCCTTAAGAGCGTCTGCAACTCTTTCAACATCCTGCTCACTGAGATTTACAGGCACTGCAATTGTGCTGTGCTTTACGCAAGAAGCAATTGATTTAATAAGAAGAACATCTGTAGTTTCCTTAACAATAGCAGGAAGCTCAATTACAGAAGCATTAACCTTATCAAGAAGCTTTGCAATTTCGATTTTCTCTCTGAAAGAAAGTGAGTAGTCTGCACCCTTAGCAGCCTGTTTTAATGTGATGTCAGCAATTGATAACTTTTCCATTTTAAAAACTCCTTTAACATTCTGAATGGTTTGAAGAGTAAAACAAAGAAAAAAATCCTTGAAATTACTAAAGTAACTTCAAGGACGAATAAAATCCGTGGTACCACCTTGTTTACCGCATAAAGCGATCACTCTTCAAGACTCTGACAAGTCTTTAGCCATGATAACGGGGCGTCCGTGATTACCTACACAACAATTATGCCTTCAGCAACCCTGCTCAGGAACGAGGCTGAAATTCAGTGCCCTATCGGTTTTCACCAACCACCGACTCTCTGAAAGCGGTTAAAGAATTTCATAATTCCGTCGAAGCATTTATTAAGCTGTATTTTTCTTTCAGCTTCAAATTTTGAAGTATTTTAACACATTAAATTGTAAATGTCAATACCTTTACAAAAATATTTTTATAATTATTTTGTGCCGAAAATTCTGTCGCCGGCATCACCGAGACCGGGAACAATATACCCCTTTTCATTAAGCTTTTCGTCAAGAGCTGCAACATATACATTTACATCGGGATGAGCCTTTGTGAATGCTTCAATTCCTTCGGGAGCAGCGATAATACCCATAAAGCGGATTGAACGGGGATTTCTGAGCTTTATCTGTGAAACAGCATCAATTGCTGAGCCACCGGTTGCAAGCATAGGATCAACAACGATAACATCTCTTTCGTCAATATCCTTGGGAAGCTTGCAGTAATATTCAACCGGTGTAAGTGTTTCCTCATCTCTGTAAAGACCGATATGACCGATTCTAGCAGCAGGAATAAGTGAGCTTACGCCTTCAACCATACCAAGACCTGCTCTGAGAATAGGAACAATAGCGAGCTTTTTACCGCTGATCTGCTTTGCTGTCATTTTGCAGATAGGTGTTTCGATTTCTACATCTTCAAGAGGTAAATCTCTTGTTGCTTCATAACACATAAGAGTTGAAATTTCAGAAATGAGTGTTCTGAATTCCATTGAGCTTGTTTTTTTATTTCTGAGAATTGAAAGCTTATGCTGAATAAGAGGATGATCAAAAATCGTTACATTGCCGTTCATAATAAAACGTCCTTTCATTTTTAATTACAACTATATTATACACCTAAAATTTTATAAATCAATAGACTATTGAACAAAACTTAATCTTCATACATATATATTGTATATTTCTCTTGACAAAACAGCCATATGGGTTATAATTAAGTAAATTGGATTGTTGTGTCCATAAGTACTACAGAATAGGAAGTAATTTAGTATGCAAGATATAAAAAAGGTTCTTCAAAAAACATTTCTGTACAGAATGATATATCTGAAAATAATCAAGTATTACAGAATACTTAAGCGCAAGGTACGCCGTTTTCTTTCAAAAATCAAAAAGAAAACCAAAAAGTACATCAAGGGAAAGTGGAATGTAATTTACCGCCACTATATTCTTAAGATTCTTTACCCAAGAATTTATAAAAAGTATTCTAAGCTGCCTGTTGATGAGAAAAAGGTTGTTTTTGTTGAAATCAGACTTCCGGCACTTACAAACTCACTTCAGCTTCTTTACGATAAGCTTTATATGGAAACTGACCTTGATCTTCACTGTCACTTCCTCAGAAACACCTTTGTATCAAGAAAAGAATACAGAGAGCGCTGTAAGGCATTTATCGCAGATATTGCAACAGCAAAGTATGTGTTTATGGATGAAGCAACAAATGTAAACGGCTGCTTTGAAATGAGACCTGAAACAGTTGTTACTCAGCTCTGGCACGGTTGCGGTGCTTTCAAAAAGTTCGGCTTCAGCACTGCAGATGCAATTTTCGGTGCTTCAAGAAAGGATATGGAGAACTATCCCTTCAACAAGAATTACACTCATGTAACTGTAAGTAGTCCCGATGTTATCTGGGCTTATGAGGAAGCAATGAGATACACCCACGAAAGTGGTGTTGTAAAAGCGCTTGGCAGCAGCCGTACAGATATTTTCTACGATGAAGAATTTATCAAATCAGCTTACGAAGAGCTTTATGAAAAATTCCCTGCAGCTAATGGCAAGAAGATTATCCTTTATGCTCCTACCTTCAGAGGCAGAGTTGCAAAGGCAAAATCTCCCAACGTGCTCAAGCTCAGAGAATTACACGAGGCATTCGGTGATGAATATGTTGTAATTATGAAGCATCATCCCCTTGTTCGTAAGCTTCCGAAGATTCCTGAGGAGCTCATTGATACATTCGCAGTTGACTTTACAACAGGAATGTCAATTGAAACTCTTCTTTGTGTAAGTGATATCTGTATTTCAGACTACTCTTCACTTGTATTTGAGTATTCAATTTTTGAAAGACCTATGATTTTCCTTGCACACGACCTTGACGAATTCTTCGACTGGAGAGGCTTCTACTACGATTACGATGAGCTTACTCCCGGACCCGTTGTAAAAACAACTCAAGAGGTTATCGACTATATTTCAAATATCGATACACTTTATGACAAAGCAGCTGTTCAAAATTTCAGAAACAAATTTATGAGCGCTTGTGACGGTCATGCAACAGACCGTATAGTTGAAACCGTATTCGGTGAAGATTATAAGAAAAACTTAAGAAGTGCCCCCCTGCCTAAGGCTCCTTATCATCTTGAGCCAAGCGCAGACGACTTCTTTAAGAATAAAAATTAATTTTTGAGGTGAAAAATATGATATACGCAGTTATCGCAGCAGGTGGCATCGGCAGCAGAATGGGAAACCTTGAAAAGCCCAAGCAGTACCTTACACTTAAGGACAAGCCTATTATCGCTCACACTGTTGAAAAGTTCTATGTAAACAGTTATTTCCAGAAGGTTATTATTCTCTGCCCAGAGCAGTGGGTAAACCACACAAAGAGTATTATTAAAAAACACGTTGGTGAAGATGAAAGAGTTGTTGTTCTTGAAGGCGGAAGCACAAGAAACGAAACAATTATGAATGCTATCAAGTTCATTGAAGAAACTGACGGTCTCAACGATGATACAATTATTGTAACACACGACGCTGTACGTCCCTTTGTAAGCGCAAGAATTATCAGTGAAAACATTGAAGCTGCTCTTAAATACGGCGCTACAGACACTGTTGTACCCGCAACTGATACAATTGTTGAAAGCCAGAACGGT
>JBGVFK010000130.1:0-3416 GCA_045121075.1 Acutalibacteraceae bacterium
TGTGTAGTAACCAGCGATACCGTAGTGAGTTGAGTTACGAACTGTAACCATACCCATACCGTATTCCTTAGCCTTAGCAATAGCCATGCTCATAGCCTTGTAGCCGATTACCTGACCCATACCGTGGTGACCGTCAACAACTGCTGTTGTCGGTGTTTCCTTGATGATTTCAAAGTTTGTTGTGGGGAACTGGATACCAGCATTGATTCTGTCGATGTAAACGGGCTTGAAACGGTTGCAACCGTGTGATTCAATACCGCGTCTGTCTGACTCAAGAATTACGTCAGTTACGATTTCTGCTTCATCAGCGGGTACGCCTACACCAATAAACGCATCTCTGATAAAGTCATTTGCTGTTTTCCAATCGAGTACTACCTTACCCATTGTTAATCACTCCTAAATATTTAATAAAAATTTTTTCTTTTATAATTTAAGCTTTGAGCTTTAAATTCTTTCTTATTCCTTTTCTTCCCAAGCCATTGCTCTTGTAACAGCCTTTTTCCAGCCTGCATAGAGCTTGTTTCTTTCTTCAACTGACATTTCGGGAACGAATACTCTGTCAACCTCACGGTTAGCTTCAATATCCTCAAGGCTGTCCCATACGCCAACTGCAAGACCTGCAAGATAAGCAGCACCGAGAGCTGTTGTTTCAACTGTCTTGGGTCTGTCAACCTTTGTCTGAGCCATATTTGACTGAATCTGCATCATAATGTTACTTACACTTGCGCCACCGTCAACACGAAGCTCACCGATTTCAATGCCTGAGTCAGCCTTCATAGCTTCAAGAAGGTCGGTCATCTGATAAGTGATGCTTTCAAGAACAGCTCTTGCAATGTGCTTTCTGTTAACACCTCTTGTAAGACCAACAATACAGCCTCTTGCGTACATATCCCAATAAGGAGCACCAAGACCTGTAAATGCAGGAACAAGATAGCAGCCGTTTGCATCGGGTACGCTTTCAGCAAGCTCGTCGCATCTCTTGGGGCTGTCAATAAGCTGAACCTCGTCACGAAGCCACTTGATTACTGAGCCTGCGTTGAATGCACTGCCTTCGATTGAGTATGTTGTTTCACCCTTGTAGCTCCATGCAACACCTGTAAGAAGGTTGTTCTTTGATTCAACTCTCTTGTTACCTGTGTTCATAAGAAGGAAGCAGCCTGTGCCGTATGTATTCTTTGACATACCAGGCTTAAAGCATGCCTGACCGAAAAGTGCTGAGGGCTGGTCACCAATAGCACCGCAGATGGGCACACCTTCAAGCTCTTCAAGACCGATAATGCCGCTCGCAACCCAACCGTAAACCTGACTTGAGGGTACGGGAGTGGGAAGAATGCTCATAGGAATACCAAGCTTTTCGCAAAGGTATTCGTCCCAGCAAAGCTTATCTACGTCAAAGAGCATTGTTCTTGATGCATTTGAGTAGTCAGTAACATGTGTTCTGCCTGCAGTAAGGTTCCAAATAAGCCAGGTTTCAACTGTACCGAAAAGAAGCTGACCTGCATCTGCAAGAGCCTTTACACCGGGAACATTGTCGATAATCCACTTGATTTTTGTAGCTGAGAAGTAAGCGTCAACAATAAGACCGGTGTGATCCTTGATGTAATCGCAAAGCTCCTTGTCTTCCTTGATTTTTTCGCATACATCAGCTGTTCTTCTGCACTGCCATACAATTGCGTTGTAAACGGGCTTACCTGTTGCTCTGTCCCAGAGGATTGTTGTTTCTCTCTGGTTGGTAATGCCGATACCTGCAATATCCTTAGCTGAGAATTTACCTGAGCGAAGAGCAGTTGTAATTGAATTGAACTGGCTGTAAAGAATGTTAAGAGGGTCGTGCTCTACCCAACCTGCCTTAGGATAAATCTGCTCAAATTCATTCTGAGCCTTTGAAATGATATTACCCTTCTTGTCGAAAACAATAGCTCTTGAGCTTGTTGTTCCCTGGTCGAGAGCAAGTACGAGTTTTTCTGCCATAGCTATAATCTCCTTTTAAAATATTTTCTTCATAAAATACCACTGTTAATTTTACTTTAAATATCAAGTTTTGTCAACAAAATTAAGAGTAATTTATAGATACTGATAAAATATTTTTTAATTTTGACGAAAGAATAAGATAAAAGTAAAATATTGCCATTAATTACTTGACCTTGAAGACTAAATATTGTATTATATATATTATGAAATTTTGCGTGTATGCTAAATATAGATTAAATCAGGAAAGGATTCTCTCAGTATGGAAAATGTATTCTCAGGTGAGATTTTAAATATTACCCCTTTTAAAAAAGGTTTTGTTTTTGCAACCAAGGGCACAACACCCGACGGCCAGATAAAGGCTAACTTTTACGGCTACGATGCAGTAAACGATAAGTTTACTCATATCAAGAAGTCAGTTTACCTCAAGGTTAAATTCGGCTATGAATATGAGGAAATTGCAGAGCAGCTTGGCGACTATGTTTCATGCGATGTGGGTGTGCTCAACGACAACAGAATTATGGCTGTGTTCCCTAACGGTGAATACAATATTTTCAACACAGACGGAACACTTAATGTGTCCTCTCTGCTCACCTATCACGGCTCACCCGTATGCGATATTGCAGTTGACGGTGCTTACATCTGGTGTGCAGTGCCTCAGGAAAACGCAATTATCAAATATTCACCCCGTGAAGGCAGAATTCTTCTTCGTGTAGGCGGCGGTGACACAACAGCCTTTGAAAGCCCCTGTGCAGTTTCTCTTATGGGAAATCAGCTTTTCATCAGTAATCAGAGCTCAAAGAAAATCCGCACCCTCAACATTGAAACAAACTCAGTAAGAGATTACAGAGTTTTCAACGAAAAGGTGTATAAATACATCAATGTTATGGGCAGAGAATTTGTATGGCTCAAGTCAGGACTTTATATTCTTGATTGATTGAATTAAATGTAATACAGTAGGGACACGGCTTGCCGTGTCCTTTTTGCGTTTCGGATTAATTTAGTTGCGGTGGTGTGTTAGCGGGCACGAACCCTTCCACCGCTAAAGCGGTGTCACTTCCCTTAAAAGGGATGGCTTGGTGTTTCGTCGGTCTTGCCTCGCCTGAAAGGTAATTCCCCTATTAGGGGAAATGTCTGCATTGCAGACAAAAGGGTACCCGTTTCTGGAAGAAAAGGTGGCACGCAGTGACGGAGAGGTGTGTTGGCGGACACGGCAAGCCGTGTCCCTACGGTACCACATTGTTATTTTTGCTGTGAACAGACAGAGAACCATCCCCTAGTCTTCCCTAAACAAATAATTTTATATAATTGAAACCATTGTAAAAGCTGATTTTTAGCCGATACAATGGTTTTGCTTTTTTTCTTTTGTGGTTAGGGTAGGGACAGGGGTTGCGGTGACCGCCAAACTCCAAAACAAATTATTTAACTATTATCACGTAAATTTGAGC
>JBGVFK010000131.1:0-10683 GCA_045121075.1 Acutalibacteraceae bacterium
TTCTGTTATCTTCGGTAAAAAGCCCTCAGAGGGCGGTGTTTATGGTTTCAGCTGCTTTGGTGATTATGAGGGTATAGTGTCTCTCAGAAACAGCACCTCAGAGGAAAAAGAGTACATCCTTTGTCTTGACGAAGCAATCGGTGTAAAGAAAAGCCTTGTGCCGGTCAACACCTATATTATTCTGCCTTATACTGAAAATGCAGGTATGGGTGCCTACGGCTACGGAGATAAAATCAAGGTAACTCTTAAGGGCTACGAAACAAAGATTTTCCACTTCGGTAAGAGTGCGAAAAAGCTTAAAGCAACCTACCTTAAGGCGCTTGATAATAAGACCTTGAAAATCACCTTCAATCAGACAGTGAACGCATCAGAGCTTAGCTGTAAGGAAAACGAAATTGAAAAAATTGAGCTTCTTGCTGACTATATGACAGCTGTTATTACCTTTAAGAATGACTTTGAAAGAATTAACACACTTACTCTCTGTGACCTTAAGGATATAATGGGTAACAGTGAAAGCGGTGAAGTGAAGTTTGATTATTACGAAAATCACCTTGTGACCGAAGGCTTTTACGGTGACTGTGAATTTACAATCAAAGCCACTCTTGATAAGGATGCCAAGGGTGACCTTTACCGTCAGGGTAATGAGGTTTATCTCAGTGTTTCAGACGGACACATTCTCTTCGGTGTTGGTCTTACATCCGTGCTTTCCTATGCAAGAATTGAAGATATTGTGCAGCTTACTGCAGTAAGAGAACGCAACGGTGTGCTTAAGCTTTATATCAACGGTGAGCTTGACTGCGGCGAAAAGAGTGACAGACTTTATCTCAGCGGTGAAAAGGGCAGTAAGTACAGCGAAAATAAAGTTGTACTTTATAACGAGGCTCTTTCATTTGACAGAGTATAATAAAGTTAACCGGCAGGCTTGTTGTCTGTCGGTTATTTTTTTCTGAAAAAACGCCTATATATATTATTTTCTTTATTTATATTTTTATATTTTTATATTGGTGTTAAATGAATGTTGATTGAATGTTGATTGAATGTTGCTCTGACTGTTACTATAGTAGCTGAAAGCTTTTATCTGTCCGGGCTCACAGGGTGTCAATCTGCATATTTAAAAATCAAAGAAAGCCTTAAAAAAATGTACGGATGTGGGTGTTGACATATATGCAGAGGGATTTTCAGTAAACCATTGCTAAATTCAACAAAATCTGTTATAATTATCTTCTAATGTTTAATTTGGAGAACTGACTATGACCGACAGAATTATTGCCTTTGACCTCGAAATGCCGGGACAGAAGGATCTACGTGTCAGTGCAATAGGTATAACAGTTGTGGAAAACGGTGAAATAGTTGATAATTACTTTCATCTTGTGAATCCCGAAACTGAGTTTGATCCCTTTGTAATTGACCTTGTGGGTATCACTCCCGAAATGGTAGCAAATGAGCCTACCTTTCCTGAGATATGGCGTGAAATTGAAGACATAATGAGCAGCGGTCTTCTTGTTGCTCACGGTGCAGCAGGGGACCTTAAAACCCTTTGTGCCTGTCTTAATTATTACGGCATTAAATGGAAGGATAAAATTGAATATGCCTGCACCTGTGATATGGGTATTGCTTTTTATCCCCATTTAGACCATTACAGCCTTGATTTCCTCTGTGAGCATATCGGTGTAGGTCTTGACCACCATAATGCCTTAAGTGACAGTGAGGGCTGTGCAAGGCTTGTAATTGATTACATGAAAAACGGTCTCCAGATAAAAAGCCATGTCGCTCAGTTCAATGCACTCAAGGGTCAGAAGGTAAGAAAAAATAAGCCCAAGCAAAAGAAAACCCTTACAGAAAAAATTCAGTCAGTTCTTTTCAATATGCAGAATGATAAGGTGAAATATGCCTTTCTGCGTAAATATCCATATATGGATGAAAATAAGGTTATCGGTGTAAAGGAAGGTCATCTGCGCACCTATGCAAACAACCTTTGCAGACAGAATAAGGCTAATGATTTTACAAAAAAGCTTCAGCATACCTATCATGAGGAAAACAATCTTCACGCAATTCTTATTTCAAAGCGTAAGAGATTTGCTTCTTGTGTAAAAATGATAGATGAGTTTATGCCTTATATCGACAATTACGAAACGGCAGAATTTATTGAGCCTAAAATATTTATGAGCCGTCAGCCTGAGCTTATCGGTGTAATCAACCGCTGGCTCAAGGGCAGTAATCCCTACGGCAAGGTAATTGCAATCAATGCAATTATCCGCAACTTCAACCACGAAAGCTACTACAGAAACTGGACGGAGCTTGTTCTCTCAATAGAAACTGACGACATTTATCTCAATAAAAAAAGAGCGCAGTTTTTCAGCAGTGCACTTATAAATGCTGAGGATTATTTCCTCCCTTATATAACCTCAGGAGTGCTTGACAAGTGGACTCATAATATGACTTTACAGCTTTCAGCTAACTCAAAGGGTGTCAAAAGCGAAAAAAAGGAAATGTATATAGCTCTCAGAAAATAAAAAATTATAAGTTTAAGAAAAACTTTGGTTTTTAATGTTGATTTAATTTTGTAATTTTATTATAATATATAAGATAATGGGTAATTATGGAATAATATACCCGAAGATAAAAATTTCTCAGGAGGTCTGCAGCTATGAAGAAAAAAGCTGAAAAGAATATACCTCTTTCACCTGAGGGTGTAAACGGTACAGCTCCAAAAAAATCAAAAAATAAAAAGAGGAAGAAAAAGCATCCGGCTTTATATGTAACCTTCCTTACACTTTTCTGTATATTTGTTGCAGCTATGCTTACTATTACAATTGTAGGCGGAACAATGGCTTCACATATGGACGGCTTCATAAACGGAGATATTGCAATTGATCTTGAGGATTACAAGGACTCACAGAATCAGACATCAATTATGTATGCCTACGATTCAAACGGTAAGGTTAAAGAGCTTGCACGACTTCATGGTACTGAAAACCGTATCTGGGTTGACTATGAAGAAATGCCCGAAAATCTTATCTGGGCTTATGTGTGCCTTGAGGACAGAAAGTTCTATTCACATCCCGGTGTTGACTGGATAAGAACAATTGCGGTTATGATTAAGCCTGAATTTGCGGGTCAGGGTGCTTCAACAATCACTCAGCAGCTTATTAAAAACTTAACTGACGATGACCAGACAACCTATAACCGTAAGTTCAATGAAATTCTCAGAGCGCTTAATCTTGAAAAGAACTACTCAAAGAAGGATATCATTGAGGCTTACCTCAACACAGTATCTCTCGGTGCAGGCTGCTACGGTGTTAAAACTGCAGCTGAAACCTATTTCGGCAAAGAGGTAAGTGAGCTTAACCTTCTTGAATGCTGTGCCCTTGCAGGTATCACAAAGGCTCCCTACGGCAACAACCCCTATGTGAGCATGGAAAACTTCCAGACAAGAATCAACCGTTGCCTTAAGGCTATGTGGGAAGAGGGCAAAATCAGCGAAAAAACATACAACAAGTATCTAGATAAAACTCCCAAGGTTCTTCCTAAAAAGACTACAACCACAAATACAACTGAGGATAAGTCAGAGATTCTTTCCTGGTATGAGGAATATGTAATCGACCAGGTAATCTCAGACCTTCAGGAAAAATATGAATACGACTACAACGAAGCATGGAGAAAGCTCTATTACGGCGGTCTTAAGATTTATGCAGCAGTTGATCTCGATGTTCAGAAAACCCTTGAGGATGTTTATAAAAACAGAAGCGGCTTCCCGTCTTCAAGACTTGACTCAAGAGGACAGCTTCCTCAGTCATCAATGACAATTATGGACTATCAGGGCAGAATTGTTGCTCTTGTTGGCGGTACAGGCACAAAGAAGGAAAACCGAAGCTATAACAGAGCGACAGACTTCAGAGCGAAGAGACAGCCCGGTTCATCAATCAAGCCTCTTTCAGCTTATGCTCCGGCAGTTGACCTTGGCATTGTTTCAGCTTCTTCACCCATACTTGAAAAAGCACTCAAGGGCTACAATAACGGTAAGGACTGGCCCCGTAACTTCAACGGTGACCACGGCTCAGGCGAATATGTAACAGTTGAAAGTGCTCTTGTGCGTTCACTCAACACTGTTCCTGCAAGAATCATTTATGAGAGCCTTACTGTTAACACAGCTCTCAGATACTGCAACGAAAAGTTCCATCTTAACCTTTCACAGAACGATGCTAACCTCAGCTCACTTGCAGTAGGTGGTACAAATACAGGTGTTACAACTCTTGAAATGGCTGCAGCCTTTGCAACCTTCGGTAACGGCGGTCGTTACTACGAGCCCTACAGCTACTATAAGGTAACAGACAGACACGGCAATATTGTTCTTGACAACAGAAACAATCAGCCCGAGCAGGCAATCAAGAGAGAAACAGCATCTACAATGCTTTCAATGCTTACAAAGGCAGTTACACAGTCAAACGGTACAGGTTACGGTTCATATATCAGCCGTTTCCAGACCTTTGCAAAAACAGGTACAACCTCAGATAACTGCGATAAGTGGTACTGCGGCGGCACACCTCACTATGTAACAGCGGTGTGGTACGGCTATGACTACCGTGCAGATATGCACACAGGTACATCAAATCCTGCAAAGACAGTCTTCTCCTATGTGTTCAGAAAGCTTCATCAGAATCTTCCCTCGAAGACCTTCAACACAACCATTCAGGAGGTTGACAATGCCCTTGCTATGACAGAATAACGGGGTGTGAAATGATAATTCTTTCAGTAGACTACGGCGATGCCAGAACAGGTATCGCCGTGTGCGATAAAATGCAGATTCTTGCGTCACCCGTAACGGTTATCCACGAAAGCTATGAGCCGAAGGTGATTGCAAAAATCAAGGAAATTATTTCTGAGAAAAAGCCTGAGCTTATTGTAGTAGGCCTTCCTGTTAATATGGATGGCACAAAAGGGGAGAGAGCAGAAAAATGCACTCTCTTTGCTGAAAAGCTTCAGGAGGAAACAGGCATTGAGGTAAAGCTTTGCGACGAAAGACTTACCACTGTTTCAGCCCACAGAATACTCAGCGAAAACAATGTCAGAGGACAGAAACGCAAAAATGTAGTTGATGCAGTTTCTGCCGTTATGATACTCGAAAGCTATATGAGAAAAAGCACCTGAGGGTACTTTCTTGAATGCAAAATGCAAAGTGCAAAATGCAAAATAACTGGCGAAAATTTAAGGTGATGCGTAGGGGCTGCCATTGGCAGTCCGCCTAACCTATACAACGAAATCAGATAATGTAATACAGTAGGGACACGGCTTGCCGTGTCCGCTTTTTTATGCCTCTCCGTCACTTCGTGCCAGCTCTCCTTTCAGGCGAGGCAAGACTGACAACATTTTTCAATTAATGTTTTGTTTGCTTTTTTGTGCAAATGTCTAATTAAATTATTCAGCTATAAAAAAGCCTCTCCTGAAAGGAGAGGTGGCAACCGCAGGTTGACGGAGAGGTTAAAACCTGCACAAACAAATAAGACATCCCGTTTCATTCTGCGGGATGTCCTTTGTTTTATACACAAAACTGTGGCGCAATTTTGCACTTTGCATTTTGCATTTTGCATTCATTTCGCGTCGTACCATGTCTTTCCTGTGTGTACATCTGAAAGAAGCTTAACCTTCATTTCGGCAGCACTTTCCATTTCTTCTCTGAGAATCAGCATAACCTTTTCTGCTTCATTGTCGGGACACTCTACAATAAGCTCGTCGTGTACCTGCATAATAAGTCTTGCCTTAAGGTTTTCCTTCTGAAGCCTTGCGTAAACCTTAACCATGGCAATTTTAATGATGTCGGCTGCAGTGCCCTGAACGGGCATATTCTTTGCCACACGTTCACCGAAGCCCTGAAGCATCTTGTTTGTTGCAGTAAGCTCAGGAAGATATCTTCTGCGCTTGAAAAGAGTTTCACCGTAGCCCTTTTCTCTTGCGTCTGAAACAGCCTTTTCAAGATATCGTCTTACACCGCTGTAGTGACTGAGATAACCCTTGATATATTCATCTGCTTCCTTTCGTGTAACACCGATGTCCTTTGAAAGAGAGAAAGCACCGATGCCGTAAACAATACCGAAATTAACTGCCTTTGCTCTGCTACGCATAAGAGGTGTCACCATATTAACCGGCATATCAAAAACCTGAGAAGCGGTAATTGTGTGAATATCCTCACCGTCGTTGAAGCCCTTTATCATTGTTTCATCGTCTGCCATATGGGCGAGAACACGAAGCTCAATCTGTGAATAGTCGGCATCAACAAGAACACAGTTTTCCTCAGAGGTGAAGAAACGACGCATCTCTCTGCCGATTTCTGAGCGTACAGGAATATTCTGAAGATTAGGCTCAGTTGAACTGATTCGGCCAGTTCTTGTTTCTGTCTGATTAAGAGTGGAACGAATTCTGCCATCAGAATCGATTACCTTTAAAAGTCCCTCACAGTAGGTGCTCTTCAGCTTTGCGATAGCTCTGTATTCAAGAACATGAGCAACAATGGGGTATTCGTCAGAAAGCTCTTCAAGCACATCTGCGTTGGTGGAGTAGCCGCTCTTTGTCTTTTTCTTACAGGGAATACCAAGAGTTTCAAAAAGAACAGTGCCGAGCTGTTTTGGGGAGTTGATGTTGAATTCTACACCTGCCTCGGAGTAGATAAGAGCAGTGAGCTCATCGGCCTTTTTGCTCATTTTCACTCCGAAATCCTCAATGCCATTTCTGTCAACGAGAAAACCGATGTTTTCCATGCTTGCAAGCACCTTTGACAGAGGCATTTCAATTTCATACATCAGCTCATTCTGTCCGTTTTCACTCAGAATTTCCTTAAGCTTTTCTGAAAGTGCAGGTAGACAGGCTGATGAAAGAATAAAAGTCTTTATTGCTTCGTCGCAGTCTGAGGAGGGGAGAGCAATACCGTGCTCTTCAGAAAGTCTTATTGCATCATAGGAATTTGCAGAGGGATTGAGAATATAGCCGGCAAGACTTGTGTCGAAAATCTCAGCATCGCATACGTGATTCCTTCTGAGAGCATACTTGTAAAGCGGCTTACTGTCGTCGGTGTATTTCTCCCAATCGCCCTTAAGAAAATCCTCAAGAAAGCTGTAAAAGTCAAGGCAGTCAGCAGCTACGCATTTAACCTCTTTGTCAAAGGCAAAGTACATTTCGCTGATATCAGCACCGTCATATCTGGTTGTGAAGTAAGCCTTGCCTGCCTTTTTGAATTCACCAAGCAGACCGCAGAGGTCTCTTTCATAGGTGAGATTAATTTCTTCCTTTACTTCCTCAGCTTCGGTTACATTTGGGATGCTCTCTCTGGTAAGACCGAGCTTTTCAATAATGCCGAACATTTCAAGAGAAACAAGAAGCTTAATCGCCTCAGCTGAAGAAGGCTCTTTTATAAGATAGGTGTCAGGATTTGTGTCAATAGGAGCAGTAAGACATATTGTGCCGAGAGTACGGCTGAGATAAGCGCTGTCTTTACCTGCACCGAGCTTTTCACGAACACCTTTTTTTATGTCGATTTCATCAAGATGGTCATAGATGTAGTCGATTGAACCGAAGCTTTTAATAAGGTCACCTGCAGTTTTCTGACCGATACCGGGTACACCGGGAATGTTGTCTGAGGAGTCACCCTGAAGAGCCTTGATTTCAATCATACCCTTGGGCTCAACACCGTATTCCTCGAAAAGCTTTTCCTTATCGTAAAGCACAGTTGTTGCCTTGCCCATTTTTGTTGAAGCAAGAAGCACGCTTGTGTTGTCGCTGATAAGCTGAAGAGAGTCACGGTCACCCGTTGCAATAAAGCACTTATCTTTACCCTTGCATGAAGCTGAAAGAGTACCGAGAATATCGTCTGCCTCAAAGCCCTCTTTTTCAACAACGGTGTAGCCGAGAAGAGTAAGAAGATTTTTAAGTATGGGCATCTGTGAACGCAGTTCATCAGGCATACCCTTTCTTCCGGCTTTGTATTCGCTGTACATTTCGTGGCGGAAGGTGGGTGCCTTAAGGTCAAAGGCAACTGCAACGTGGTCAGGGTTGCACTCCTCACGAAGTCTGATAAGTATATTCATAAATCCGTAAATTCCGTTGGTGAACTGACCGTCTTTTGTAGAAAGAATACGGATTGCATAAAAAGCTCTGTTGACAATGCTGTTGCCGTCAATTACAAGCAGTCTCATACTGAAACACCTCATTATAAAAGTATATATAGTATTATAGCACAGTAAACGAAAAATGCAAAGCGGAAAATGAAAAATTGCTGTGGGGAAAGGTGCCGTGCGTGACGGATGGGTGAGTAGGCGAAATGGCTTAAGGAATATAGTGCTCTGAAATATTGAAAAATGTAACCAAGTCATAGATTGTTACAACTTGGTTACAGCTTGGTTACAGCTTGGTTACACCCAAAAAGTCCCTATCTATAAGGCTTCTGAAGGTTTTGTAACTATGTAACCAAAAAAATAAGAAAAATTTATAAAAATATAAAAGTAAAAATAATTATAGAAAACTTGGTTACATGGTTACATGGTTACAGCGTAGGGGCTAATTTTGCATTTGGTCAGACGGACGGCCAATGGCCGCCCCTTAGATTTATTGAAATTGTATAATTTGCTTTACAACCTGAAACTTTGTAAAGCTGTTGTAAAGTGGTTGTAAAGCTCTGAAAGCCACTATTTATAAGGGCTCTGAGGTTTTAATATACAATAATACAATAAAAAAGTAAAACTCTTTACAGATATTAAAGTGAAAATAATTATAGAAAACATTGTATTTGTTGTATTTGTTGTATGTGTTGTTTACATTTAAAAGGTTGTGGTGGTCAGACGGACCGTCGGGGACGCCGGTCCCTACGGAGATGTATTTTACCGTTTCGTCAGTATAAAAATCGGAGCGAAGCGACCCTTAACTCCACACTCCACTCTTCACACTCCACACTTAAAAAACAGCCTTCAGCCCTTAAACTGCATTGAGAAAATTTTTTCATAAATGCAGTTTTTCTTATTGACTTTTCACCTTTTAAGGTTTATAATGTCATTACAGTGGTGAAAAGGTCATTAAAAATCATCCAAATGGAGATTTTTGGTGAAAAACGACCTTGAACCTTAGAATTTGATTTTTACTGAAAGGAGTGAAAAGGATGCTCAGCGGTATTTATGAACATAACATCGACGGGAAAAACCGAGTTTTTATCCCTGCAAAATTCCGTGAGATAATGGGCGATGAATATACATATAAGCTTTGCCCCTCAAAGTATCCTTCAATTCAGCTTTTCAGTAAGGAATATTATAACGAGCTTTACCCTCAGACAGAGGTAGACACACTTAACCCCATAAAGGACCGAAGCCTCAGAGCAGGCAGAAACCTCGGCAAGGGTGACGCTACCTGTGACGGTCAGGGCAGAATAGTTATCAGCCCGCTTATTTCAAAGCTTGCCAAGCTGGAAAAGCAGTGTGTGTTTGTAGGCTTTGAAACTTATGTTGAAATTATGAGCCCCGAAGTTTATGAGGCATTCCTTCTTTCACAGTGCATGGATTATCAGGAAGAAGAAGAGTCCTACAAGGAAGAAGAAAAGAGAATGCGCGAATACAGAAGCGAGGGCGCTTTTATTGCTCTTCCCGATAATCAGAAGGGCGGTGAAATCTGATGAGTCAGTTTTCACATGTAAGCGTTATGCTTTATGAAACTGTGGATTCTCTTGTGACAAATCCCGACGGAATTTACGTTGACTGTACAACAGGCGGAGCAGGGCACAGCAGAGAGATTCTTAAAAGACTTTCAGATAAAGGCAGACTTATTGCAATTGACCAGGATCCTGATGCAATTAAGGTTATTACCGAAAGAATCGGCTCAGACGAAAGAGTAACAATTGTTCACTCAAATTTCTCAGAGCTTAAAAGCATTCTTATGAAGCTTGGTATTGACTCGGTTGACGGCATTATGGCTGACCTTGGTGTTTCCTCTTATCAGCTTGATGAGGGTGAAAGAGGCTTTTCTTATAACTATGATTTCCCTCTTGATATGCGAATGAGCAAGGAGGGTATGAGTGCTGCAGATGTAGTTAATACCTACAGTGAACGCGATCTTATGAGAATTCTTCGTGATTACGGTGAAGAAAAATTCGCTCAGAGAATTGCAAGAAACATCTGCACAAAAAGAGAAAAGCAGAGAATTGAAACAACCTTTGAGCTTGCTGAAATTATTAAGGAAGCAATTCCTGCCGCAACAAGAAGAACCGGCGGTAATCCTTGTAAGCGTAGCTTTCAGGCAATCCGTATCGAGGTTAACGGTGAGCTCGAAAAATTAAAGAATACCCTTGATGATATGTTCTATAGCCTCAATGTGGGCGGAAGACTTTCAATTATTACCTTCCATTCCCTTGAGGACAGAATGGTCAAAAGAGCCTTTGCGGAATATACAAAGGGCTGCACATGTCCTCCGGAATTTCCGGTCTGTGTATGCGGAAAAACCCCGAGGGGAAAACTTACAACAAGAAAACCCATCGAACCCACAAAAGAGGAACTTGAATATAACCACAGAAGCAGGAGCGCAAAACTCAGGGTAATCGAAAAAATCTGAGAATTTGAAAACATTGAGAAAGGGGAGAAAGTTTTTGGTCGAAGTTGCTTATAATCTTGAAAACTTTGCGGCAAAAACAGCGGAACAGCATGACACAGAACTTAA
>JBGVFK010000132.1:0-13684 GCA_045121075.1 Acutalibacteraceae bacterium
TGTAAATCGTACAATAAATTCAAATTGATATTAAGGATAAGAAAATCGAACAAAGCATCGAGCTTTGTTCGATTTTAACATTGTTTTGACCTTTTTTTACCCTCTCGGAGTACCTATGTACGCCTTCGGGGTAAAGAAAAGGTCATCTTGCACATTTCTCAACAGTCTGACAGCTTGTCGAAAATTACTTTTTCGACAAGCTGAGACTACAAACCGGTTAAAGTTTGTAGTCTAAGTTTTTTATCAGTAGTGTTTTACTGCGCATTTGCACTGTGAATTGATTTTAAAAAGCTTATTGAATAAGTTTGCTATCTTCCAGATAAAGCCTGAAAAACCGTCTTTATGACAAAGGCAGCTGCAGTTTTCAGCCTCTGCAATTTCATCAGTATAGCAGATTGTTTTCATGCTGTAATTTTCAATGTCGCTTTCATTGAAATCATAAATTCGTGCATATCTTTCTACAGAATCACCGTAAGCGGCAAAGCCGAAGCCACCGTTATAGCCGAGGACAATTCCGTCATCAGTTCTGCCAACAAAGGTATTCTTGTGGTCGTGACCGAAAAATGCACCGATAATGTCGCCCTGCTTTACCCACGCCTGATACTCACCTGTATCATAAGAAGGATCTTCACAGGAGGGTGATTCACCCATTATATTAAGGTCACCGATTAGCTCAGCGTTTTTGTTAAGAATATAGAAATCGTCAGAGTGTCTGCTTCTGTGTGCATTGGGTGTAATTGATGATGTTTTTTTAAGAAGCTGATAGATTTCCTTTACGGGAATATGCTGAAAAACAAGAGAAGGTAAAGGCTTTCCGCCATTAAGTTCTTTGAGGCTGCTACTTGTTTCAACATACCAATCTATCTGCTCTTGAGAAACACCGTTCTGATTTTTGTCGCTGTCCCAATAATTTGAATCCATCATATAGATGTTAAGAACAGGCTTTGTTTTATCAGAAGAATAAATAAGCGTGTTATATGTTCCGTTATCAGCACCGTCTGTGTTTGCATAACAATTACTGTAGCTTTTGTAAAGCTCTGCCTGCTTTGAAAGTCCGAAGGTGTGCCAGTACTCTCTGTCGTGATTACCAAAGGTAAAAAGAAACGGAATATTTCGCTCAGAGAGAGGCTCAAGCTGATTATAAAGAGAAGTTCTGATTCTCTCTTCAGTTACCTCTTCAGGCTTGAAGTCGCTTGCAAGCTGATCGCCTACGAGCACCACAAGGTCGGGCTTATACTTATCGAGAATTACATTCAGAAACCTCAGTGATTCCTTATTGGTGTAATCCGTATCCTGAAAATCGTTAATCTGCATAATGCGGAAATTACCGTCAGCACCAAAGGAAAGCTCACTCTCCTTGGCAAAGACCATAGGAGCGAAAGAGGTAAGCATCAGAAGCACCATAAGTAATGAAATTAATCTTTTCATTGCGCCACTTCCTTTATCTTTCATCACCAAGCACTGCGTGTGCGCACTTGATTCCGTCAACACCTGCAGAAACAATACCGCCTGCATAGCCTGCACCTTCACCACAAGGGTAAAGACCTCTTACGTTAGTCTGATAAATATCATCGCGGAGAATTCTTACAGGTGATGAGCTTCTTGTTTCGGGTGCTGTAAGCACTGCATCGGGCAGAGCAAAGCCATTTAGCTTTTTATCCATCATAACAATAGCCTCAGCCATTGTGTCTGTAACCTTTTTGGGAAGCACCTGTCTTATATCGGTAGGTGTTACACCCGTGGGACAGCTTGGGTTTACAAAGGAAAGCTTAGTTGACTTTCTGTCATTCAGAAAATCGCCCACAAGCTGAGCAGGTGCTCTGAAATCACCGCCACCGAGAATAAACGCCTTCTGCTCCATCTGTCTCTGAAGGTCAAAGCCTGAAAGCACATCCTCACTTGGAAAATCCTCAGGGAAGATATTTACAAGAAGAGCTGAGTTTGAGTTTTCCTTATCTCGTGCCCATTCACTCATACCGTTAACAACCACACCGCCATTTTCACTTGTAGCGGCAACAACTGTACCACCGGGACACATACAGAAGGTGTATGCACCTCTTTCGTGCTTACCGTGGCATGCAAGCTTATAATCGGCCGCACCGAGAGCCTTATGTCCGGCAAAGGCACCGTACTGAGATTTATCAATCATCTCTCTCGGATGCTCAATTCTTGCACCAACGGAGAAGGGCTTCTGAATCATCTGGATGCCCTTTCTGTAAAGCATTTTAACTGTATCACGGGCTGAATGACCCACAGCGAGAATTACTGTGTCTGTTTCAAAATCAATGCTTCTGCCCTTTTCGGTGAAGTTAATGCCCTGAATACTTGAGTTATATACGATAATGTCTGTAAGCTTTGCTTCAAACTTAACCTCACCGCCAAGAGAAATAATCTCCTCACGCATATTTTTGATTACGCCCGGAAGCTTGTCTGTGCCGATATGGGGTTTGCCTGAATAGAGAATTTCTTCAGGTGCACCGTGCTCAAAAAACTCAATGAACACCTTACGGCAAAGAGTACTCTTTATGCCTGTTGTAAGCTTACCGTCAGAGAATGTACCTGCACCGCCCTCACCGAACTGAACATTTGATGTTTCGTCAAGAATGCTCTCTGTAAAAAAGAGATTTACATCCTTTGTTCTTGCGTCAACATCTCTGCCTCGTTCAATTACAAGAGGCTTAAGACCTGCCCTTGCAAGAGTAAGAGCTGCAAAAATGCCTGCAGGACCAAAGCCCACAACAACAGGTCTGAAGGCACTCTTTCTTTTATTCTCAGGCATTTCATAGGTGTAAGGCTCAACTATCTGAAGCTTGTTTGAGTTAATTCTTTTAAGAATTTTCTCTTCGTCACCGTTAACCTCAACATCAACTGTGTAGCAGAAAAATACATTTTCCTTTTTTCTGCTGTCAACGCTTCTGCGCATAATTGTAAGAGATTTAATCTGCTCATTTTTAAGCTTAAGCGCTTTTGCCGCAGCTGCAAATAAATCCTCTTTTGAGCTGTCAAGGCTCATTTTTATTTCGTTAATTCTTATCATTTATTATCACCTGTTATTACACTTTCACCGCAAAGTCGTCCGCTGCTCCACGCCCACTGAAGATTATATCCACCGCATGGACCGTCAACATCAAGAAGCTCACCACAGCAGTAAAGTCCTCTGTGCTTTTTAGACATAAGCGTTTCACTGTAAAATTCCTTGCAAGCTGCACCGCCTGACACAACCTGAGCGTCAGAGAAATCCTTAGTGCCGTTAATCTGAAACTCCCAGCATTTGACCATTTCTGAAAGCTTACGGATATCTCTTTCCTTTAAGCCTTTCATAGGAGAATCCTTTTTTATGCCGCAGTCCTTCATAACTGCTTCGCCAACCTTTTTAGGCATAAATCCGAGAAGAAGATTACCGCTTTGTCCCTCAGGGTTTCTTTTTATAAGAGAGCTGAGAGCCCTTGCAATAAATTCTGCATCATAATCGGGCACAAGGTCAACCTTAACCACTGGCAGTGTTTTGCTGTGCATAAAATGTCTTGCAACGAAGGAGGAAAGCTGCATAATTGCAATTCCCGAAAGACCGTAATCAGCAAAAAGAAGCTCACCTTTTTCGGTTGTTACAAGCCTGTTATCAATATATAAGCTTACATCACAGCGATGTCTGAGACCCTTGAGCACTCTCAGCTTCTGCGGGTCGGTAACTGTAAGCTTTGTAAGAGAAGGAGCAAGCTTTGTTACGGTGTGACCGAGGCTTTTAAGAAGCTCGTAGCCGTTAAAGCCCTTAACCTGAGCAGATGAACCGCAGGCAAGAATCACCTTATCGAAGGCATCTTTGCCGTTAAGAATAAAGCTGTCATTTCTTTTGGTTATGCTTTTAATCTCGCAGTCTGTGACAAAATTAACACCAAGTCTTTCACATTCAAAGCGAAGTGCATCAAGCACACCTGTTGCCTGATTACTGAGCGGATAAACTCTGCCCTCTTCATCGCTTCTCGTAAAAAGTCCCATATCAGAGAAAAACTTAAGATTGCTTTCCACACTGTATCTGCTAAGCACTCTCGAAGCAAAATCGCTGTCACCGAAGTAGCTGATATTCTCATTAAGATTCATCATATTACATCTACCGTTACCTGTTGCAAGAAGCTTTTTGCCTACTCTGTCCTTGGCTTCAAAAACAGTAATTTCAGCTTTCAGCTTTTTCTCTCTTGCCTTTAAAGAAGCTTCAATTGCCGCAGCAAGACCCGAAGCACCGCCGCCGATAATTGCAATTTTCACCGTAACACCTCCTCAGAGCGTATATTCGCAAGAAAACCCTCAGCATTTACTGAGGGTCTTTTCTTTTTTTAATTAATCAAATGCACCTGCACCGAATTCAAGCTTGCCGGTAAAGATGTCAATCCACATCTGGAACCAGTCAGCAATTTTCTTGATCATTCTTGCAATAGCCTCACTAATGTTGTTTGTGATTTCGTCAGGCTTGCCTACGATGTTTTCCATCATAAGACCTAAAAGAACGGGATCTGTAAATACTGATTCAATATCTTCACCGCAGATTCCGTTGATGATGCTTACAAGTCTTGACTTGTCGCTGTAAACGATGTTACCCTCTTCGTCTTTTGTGTTTTCACCGTTAATGTTTCCGTTGTTAACAACCTTGTTCTGTAAGAAGTTGTTTATAACCTCTCTGTTGTTACGGTAGTTAGCATTGATGTTGAAATAAATGAGAAGAGTGAGATAGAACTCTGACTTGTTTTCAGCCATTGTAAGTCTGTCCTGAGGAAGAGGAGCAAACTGAATCTTGTTTAATTCGTTCTTATCGTTATTATTGAAGATAAGGTTAAGAAGACCGTCAATTGTTCTGAGCTCGTCATCACTGATTAAGGTTTCCTTCTGCTTGAAGAGAAGCTTGATTGCATCGTAGTAATTAATGAGGTATGCTCTTGAAAGTGAATCAAGAAGACTTGTGAAGTAAGCGAGAGGGCCTTCACCCATAATTCTTGTGAAAGCAGCCTTAAGAATTGCAGGAGCAATCTTGTCGCCTCTGTAATATTCACTGTCGAGAAGATAATCTTCAGTTACACCGATAAGTAAAAGGAGTGGTCTGTAGTTTGCTCTTGCATCACCGTATTCAACCCAGTTTGTCTGGATAAGGTCGATAAGACCTGAATACTGAGCAACCTGCTGGAAGAAGATGTCTTCATCAACATAATCTTCGCCGTCCTTGCTGTAGACATAATCGTTATTTGTGAAGAGCTTGATGCTTTCATCAACTTCAGCGAAATCATAATAGAAGAGGTTACCGATAAAGTTGATGCAGCTGACTGCATTCTTCTGTGTATAGAATCTGAAGTCTGAATAACGTGACTTCATCATTCTGAGAAGGAACATATTTACGTTACCGAAAAGAAGAGTAATATCTGAGCTCTTGATATCAAGTGTGCTTCTGATTGTGTTTGCGTTTTCAGTAACATTTGTTGTTTCCTTGTTGTTAAGGCTTTCCTTCATTTCTTTGGTAAGTCTTCTGAAGGTACGAAGCTGTTCAGCCTCATCCTCAGCAGGTTCACCGTCAATGCCTAACATAATTTCAAGAGCAGCAACACCTTCGAGAGCCTCAGCGTATCTCTTGTTGTTGGCATCCTTCTTGATTTCGTCAAGAAGAGTCTTGAGATTGGGGTTAGCTGTAATATTATCTGTGAAAAGAGCACCACGGTTGTTGTAAAGGAAATCAACAGTTAAGCCGAGAACCTCCTTCTGTGATGTTGTCTTTTCAGTGTAATCGTATTCCTTATAAATCTTGTTGCCGCTTGCATCAAGAATAGGTCTTCCGATTGAGTCAGTATAGAGCTTTTCCTCCTTACCGTTTACAACAGTAACATCAACCTTAGTGAGAGCGTCGATGAAATCCTGACCGATAAGACCCTTAAGGTTAAGTGAGTCATATGTAATTTTGCTGTGCTCGGTTGTCTTTACTGAACTGAGAAGATTATCGGTGTATTCCTTCTCTGTAACAGTTTCAACATAAAGAGCATTTGCGGCAGCTGTACAGCATGAAAAAATCATAATTACTGCCAAAAGTAAGCTTAAGAGCTTCTTCATAACAAGTTACACTCCTTCAATATCAATATTTATACGAAAGTAGTTTATCACTAATTAAGCACAATGTCAATAAAATATACAATTTGTTTTTATTAATTTTTTTATTTTACTGTTTTTTGAGTGTGCTCATAATAAGTTTTTATAAAAACTGTTGAATTTTAAGTTATTTTAAGGTATAATATAGCTATCTGTTTTAAAAATACAAAATATGGAGGTAAATGTTATGTCTAACCAGCTTAACAAAAAATACGGTCTGCTTACAGCTATCTGTACTGTAGTCGGTACCGTAATCGGCAGTGGTGTTTTCTTTAAGGCAGAAAAAATTCTTACCGAAACAGGCGGCAATCTTCCTGTCGGCATCCTTGCATGGGTTCTCGGTGGTCTTATTATGGTAATGTGTGCTTACGCATTTTCCATTCTCGCAACAAAGCACGAAAAGGTCAGCGGTGTTGTTGACTACGCAGAAGCCCTTGTAGGTAAGAAATATGCTTACTTTATGGGTTGGTTCCTTGCAATTCTCTACTACCCCACCCTTACATCAGTTCTCGCATGGGTAAGTGCAAGATACATCTGCGTGCTCATCGGTTGGGATATCACCGGTCCTCAGTGTATGACAATTTCCGGTGTTCTTCTCATCACAATTTTCGCGCTGAACACTCTTGCTCCGAAGCTTGCTGGTAAATTCCAGGTTTCAGCAACCTTCATCAAGCTCATTCCCCTCTTCCTTATGGCTATTGTAGGTACAATCAAGGGTCTTTCAAACGGTCTTCTTATTGAAAACTTCACAACAGTTGTAAATGAAGATATTTCAACAGCAAGTGGTCTTTTCAAGGCAGTTGTTGCAACAGCATTCGCTTACGAGGGCTGGATTTGTGCTACATCAATCAACGCAGAGCTTAAGGATGCAAAGAAGAACCTTCCAAGAGCTCTTGTAATCGGTACACTTATTATCGTTGCTGTTTACATCGTTTACTACATCGGTCTTGCAGGCGGTATTTCAAATGCTGAAATTATGCAGGGCGGTGAACAGGGTGCAAAAATTGCATTCTCAGCTGTATTCAATCAGTATGCAGGTACACTTCTCTTTGTGTTCGTTGTTATCTCCTGCCTTGGCACTCTTAACGGTCTTACACTTGGCTGTTCAAGAGCCTTCTATGCTATTTCATCCCGTGATGAAGGTCCTGCTTCAGAAATCTTCAAGCAGGTTGATCCCGCAACAAATATGCCCTCAAACTCAGGCATGATCGGCCTTTTCATCAGCGCACTCTGGCTCCTCTTCTTCTATGGCTCACAGCTTGGTGAACCCTGGTTCGGTCCTTTCTCATTCGACTCATCAGAGCTTCCCATTATCACAACATACGCAATGTACCTTCCCATCTTCGTAAAGATGTTCATTAACGGTAAGGAGTTTGGTGTTGTAAAGGGCAGAATCGCTCCCGTTCTTGCAATTATCGGTTCAATCTTTATGGTAACTGCAGCAGTTTTTGCTCACGGTGTTTATCCCTATCAGACAGCAAAGGCAAACGGTACCTTCTCACTTCCCGTACTCTTCTACCTTATCACTTATATTGTGATTATGGTAATCGGTGCTTTCTTTATGAAGAAAAAGAAGAGCAAATAACACTCATCATTAAAAATTTAATCGCTCGGAACTATCTGTTCCGGGCGATTTTTTTATTCTCTGCATTCTATGTAGTAAGACCGAAGCTTACTGATAATGCCTTATCAATTTTATACATATCACTCTTATCGAGATTACCCATTTTTTCTCTGAGACGCTTTTTATCAAGGGTTCTCACCTGCTCAAGAAGAACAACAGAATCCTTTGAAAGTCCGCAGCCGTGTGCGTTTACTCTGATATGAGTGGGCAGATTTGTTTTGAATTGCTGAGATGTAATAGCAGCGGCAATTACAGTCGGGCTGAATTTGTTACCCACATCATTCTGCACTATAAGAACAGGTCTGATTCCTCCCTGCTCCGAGCCGATAACAGGACTAAGGTCAGCATAATATATTTCTCCTCGTTTTATGGTCACTTTTATCCCTCCTCAAGGGTCAGTTTTTATACACATAGTTTGACCCTGAAAGTTTATTTTTAAACGAGGTTTATTTAATTTTTTCATTGAAATATGTATTGTGTGTCCTCAGTAATTATTTTTACTATTCTTTTTTTACTGCAGTCAAATTCTATTTCGTAGCTTCCTTCTTCAGTTATCCCCTTTATCATTTCTATGCCCTTATGGGGGATTTTGTGCTCCCTTGAAGCAAAATCCTCAACGATACTGAAAAGCCGCTTTAAGGGTGAATACGGCTGTATTTCAGCAGATATTCCGTCGTAAGAAATACAGAGTCTGCCGTTCTTTTCCTCGGCAAAGCAGCCGTTAATTACAGTCGGCTCACTTATGGTAAACCGTTTTATCCCCTCTTTTTCAAAAAGAAAATCACCCTTGCAGTGATAATCCTTTGCCGTAAAGCTTACAGCTGCACCGATTTTTTGCGGCACAAAAGCTGCCCTTTGGCAACCGGAAAAGGTCATTACAAGAGTGAGTATAGTAAAAATCAAGATAAAAATGCGCTTCAAAGCCGTCGACTCCTTCAGGCTCTGAAATGAGCCTTATTTTTCAAACGCACTGAGAGTTGAGGCTAACTCATTTACAACATCTGAAGGAAGCATACCGCTTTTTGAAAGGTTATCTGCAACAACATCGGCAACATGACCGTGAACATAAACCGCTGCAGTAATTGCTTCAACAAGACCGAAGCCCTGAACGGCAAAGCCACCGATTATACCTGTAAGCACATCGCCGCTGCCGCCCTTAGAAAGGCCGTTATTGCCTGAGGCATTGACATAGGTTCTTTTACTGTCAGGCTCGGAAACAACCGTATTTGAGCCCTTAAGCACAAGATAAACACCGTTTTCAGCTGAGAATTTTCTTGCCCAGCCGATTCTGTCGGACTGAATGATTTCAGTAGGTGTACCTGCAAGTCTTGACATTTCCTTGGGATGAGGAGTAAGCACAACCTTGCTTTTTGCGTTTCGTAAAATGTCTATGTCCTTGGCTATTATATTTATTCCGTCTGCATCAACAATTACGGGCACCTTTGCGTTTTCAATAACTGCCTTTACAACAGCAGCAGTGTCATCGTTAACACCAAGACCCGGACCGATAACGATACCGTCGTATTTTTCTAAAACAGGAATAAGCTTCTGAAGGCACTCTGCACTGAGTGTACCCTCTTCAGTTTCCTTAAGAGGCATAAGAAGAGCCTCAGTAAGCTTTGTTGCAACGGGAAGGTATGCACTTTCAGGGAAAGCAACTGTAACAAGTCCTGCACCGCTTCTGAGAGCCGCACTTGCACAAAGCACAGGTGCACCTGCCATACATTTGCTGCCGCAGATACAGAGAAGATGACCGAATGAGCCCTTATGAGCATCGGTTTTTCTGTCGGGGAAAAGATGTCCAACCTCAGTTTTGTTATAGGTATAAAGTGAATCCTTAACAAGGTTATAGCTTTCCTCAGGAATGCCGATATTTGCAATAATAATATCACCGCAGTAATCAGTTGCAGGATGAATAATATGTGCTGGCTTGAGGGCTGAAATTGCAATCGTATAATCTGCATTGAAGCAGCCCATATCATTGTAGCCGCTGTCGCAGTAAACACCGCTGGGTACATCAATTGCAAAACGCATACCACCAGCATTGTTCATCTCTTTAATAAGAAGCTTCAGCTCCTCACTGATGCTGCCGTAAAAGCTGAAGCCGAAAATTGCATCAACAATAATATCTGCATTTTTGATTGTCTGCACTGCCTTAAGTCTGTCTGCGTCATACCACACAGTGGGAATTGATGAGTCGATTATAAGCTTATACATATAGGTTGACTCAGGGCTGTCGGGATAACCGCAAGCGAGAATAACCGTAACATTGTAGCCGTTTTCATTAAGCTTTCTGGCAACAACAAAGCCGTCACCGCCGTTGTTACCCTTACCGCAGACAATTACTGCATTCCTTCTCGATGCACTGCTGTCGTTTTCAACAATATTTATTATATTTCTTGCACAGGCCGCACCTGCGTTTTCCATCATTCTCTGATATGAAAGACCGTATTTTGCAGTGTACTGCTCTACCTGCTTCATTTCGTCGCTGCTGAGTAATCTCATAAAAACCATCCTTTCGGTTTTATATTTCACCTATAATATTACCATATTGTATGAGAATGTCAAACATTAAATTTCATTTTCTTTAAAAAAATCAGCTATTGCACCGTTTAAAAGACACAATAGCTGTTATTTAATTTATTTGCCTTTGAAAATCTTGATGTAAATTGCTCTTAATTTAAGCGCAATTTTAACTGCCTTTGAGTTAAGAAGTTTAAGCTTTTTCTTATCTGACTTATGCTTTTTCTCAAGCTTTTCTACCTTAGCTTCAAGCTCTTCATTTTCAGCCTTAAGCTTATCGTAATTCTTCTTGAGCTTATCGTATTCCTTCTTGAATGCCTTATATTCCTTGAAGTCATACCAATATTCATCATAGTAGCTGTTGAGTGACTTCTTCATAGCGGTGTTCTTCCACTTGAGGAATTCCTCTTCAGTGTAGTTTGTTCTGATAAGCTCAGTTGCAGTTCTTGTTTCGTTCTTAGCCTCTTCAATAAAGGCAGCAATTGTCTTCTGAAGCTCAGCTCTTGTTGCCTTGTAATTGTCAGGGTTTGCGGGAGGATTAAGAATGAAATCCTTGAAATTACCGTCAATTACTTCCTTGGGATAAGCCTTGTGAAGCCAATCACGGTAAGGATCGAAGCGAACTGATTTAAAGCTGTCACGCACGAGAAGAACAGGTGTTTCAAGCGCAAGACAAGGAAGCGCACAGTGAAGGCGGAAAGTGATTACGCACTTTGCATTCTGATAGGTTTCAAGATAGCTGATAACCTCATCACGACGCTCTTCCCATGAAAGATTTGTTGAAGGCTCAGGTCTTGTGGGAGACATAACCTTAACCTCAAGTCCTGTACCCTTGAGCTGCTTTTTAACAGCCTTTTCAACCTCCTTGGTAACACCAACAAGGCAAACATATTCCTTTTCGGGCTTGGGAATATCTCTTCTGGGAAGTGTAAGGGTTACACAGCCTGAGAAATAATTCTTGATGCCGTATTTATCGAGCACTGCGGTTGTGTAATAGTCGCGGCAACCGATAGGCTCAAAGCTCTTAAGATAATCTCTGCCGGGACCGTCTTCAATATATTCAAACTTAGCGGGCATACCTCTTGGCTTACCACGCTGAATGTCGTTATAATGAAGACCAATCCAGAGAGGATATACATACTTTGAGGGAGGCCAGTTCCACTTTTTCCACATATACCACGCACTCATAATGGTGGCAACGGGTTCGTCGTTTTCTGCAACGAAGCCTTCCATATCTTCGATGTCAACCATATAGTCTACCTGAGGCAGCCAGAGGCTTTCAGCGTAGGACTGAACATCGTCACCGATATTTTTAGTTGTCTTTCTCCATAATACGCCGTATTTCATAATTCTTCCTCCTTTAAAGTCCGGACTCAATGATATAAAAAAATACAAGCTTCGGATTTATATATCGTCCGAAGCTTGTCTGCATTTTTACTTATGCGCCGAAAAGCACGAGAAGTGAAGATACAAGAGCAAGCACAAAGAAAACTGCACCTGCAATTTTTGTGAATTTAGCAAGCTTAGCTTCCATTGTTCTGCCCTTATTCTTACCGAAGAAAGTTTCAGCAGCACCGCCGATAGCGCCTGAAAGTCCCTGCTGCTTGCTTTCCTGGAGCATTACAAGAGCTGTAATGATAACGGAAACGATTATAACTAAAATTGCTAAAACATACTGAAGAGCTGTCATTTCATTAACCTCCGGAAATTTTATACTAAAGGATTATAACATAAAGCAAAGCGTTTTGCAATAGCTTTATCTTTATTTTTCTGTCCCTGAAGGAACTTTTTTCCTTTTTATTTATTCATTTGTGCTGAAAACAGGCTCAGCCTCGCCGTTGATTACCTCTTCAGTGATAACAAGCTTACCTTCTGCATTTTCTGAAGGAATGTCATACATATACTGAAGAAGAGTCTTTTCAATAATTGAACGAAGTCCGCGGGCACCTGTTTTAGCCTTGAGTGTTTTCTGTGCGAGAGCTCTCAGAGCGCCCTCTGTAAACTCAAGCTCAACACCGTCAATGCTGAAGAGATATTTATACTGCTTGATAAGAGCATTCTTCGGCTCTGACATAATTCTTACAAGCATATCCTCATCAAGGTCGTCAAGAGCAGTAATAATTGGAAGTCTGCCCACAAGCTCAGGAATAAGACCGAACTTTACAAGATCCTGAGTTACTACCTCGTGCATTACCTTGCCGTCTTCAAACTCTTTTTTGCTCTTGATTTCTGCACCGAAGCCAAGACCTGAGTTGCCCATTCTCTTTTCAACAATTCTTTCAATACCTGCAAATGAACCTGCACAGATGAAGAGGATGTTGGTTGTATCAATCTGAATGAATTCCTGCTGAGGATGCTTTCTGCCGCCCTGAGGAGGTACATTTGAAACTGTACCCTCAACAATTTTGAGAAGTGCCTGCTGAACGCCCTCGCCGCTTACATCTCGTGTAATTGAGGTGCTTTCGCTCTTGCGGGCAATCTTGTCAATTTCGTCAACATAGATAATACCCTTTTCGGCTCTTTCAATATCGAAATCAGCAGCCTGAATAAGCCTTAAAAGAATGTTTTCGACGTCCTCACCAACATAACCTGCCTCGGTAAGAGTTGTTGCATCTGCAATTGCAAAGGGAACATCAAGAATTTTTGCAAGGGTCTGAGCAAGCATTGTTTTACCTACACCTGTGGGACCAAGCATAAGAATGTTACTCTTACCTACTTCAACGTCACCTTTTTTACCTGAGTAAATACGCTTATAGTGGTTATAAACTGCCACGCTGAGGGTTTTCTTTGCTTCCTCCTGACCGATTACATACTCATCAAGAAGTGCCTTGATTTCGTGGGGCTTTTTAAGAAGAGCAAAATCTGAACCCTTATCTTCCTTTTCGCTCTGTCCAAGCTCCTCCTCAACGATTGTGTTGCACAAATCAATACATTCATTGCATATATAAACACCGGGACCGGCTATCAGTGTTTTCACTTCGCTCTGAGCTTTGTTGCAGAAGGAACATCTGATGGTCTTTTCTTTGTTGTCACCGTCTCTTGCCATGAATCTGACTCCTTATAATATCTTTATCTTTTATACAGAATCTTATCAACAAGACCGTATTCAAGTGCTTCATCAGCTGTCATAAAATTATCTCTCTCTGTATCCTGAGCGATAATTTCAATATCCTTGCCTGTGTTTTCAGCAAGAATCTTGTTAAGCTTTGCCTTTGTGCGGAGAATATGGTCTGCAACAATTTTAATATCTGTAGCCTGACCCTTAGCACCGCCTGAAGGCTGATGAATCATAATTTCACTGTTGGGAAGAGCAAATCTCTTGCCCTTTGCACCTGATGAAAGCAGGAAAGCACCCATTGATGCTGCCATGCCCATACAGATTGTTGAAACATCGCACTTAATGTACTGCATTGTATC
>JBGVFK010000133.1:0-22197 GCA_045121075.1 Acutalibacteraceae bacterium
GGTGCGAACTGGTTAACGAGAACAACCACAACCATTGCAAGAACCATACTGAGAGGCATAGCCATAGCTTCAATCCAATTCTTCTTGAGCTTCTTGTTGATAAGTGTGAAGAAGAGCATAAAGCCGATTGATGCAACAAGAGCTGTAAGTGAAAGCACACCTGCACCGTCACCGATGATAGCTTCCTTGCTTGAGCCTGTACCTGCAAGACCTCTGCCGATGAAAGCAGCAATAAGACCGATGAAAGCAGCTGCTGTCATAACGTCCATCCACTTTGAGTTCTTTGAAGCAACGTCTGAAACGCCCTTCTGAATCTTCTTGAGAATAATGGGAATGAGAATAAGAGGAAGAATACTACCGATTGTCATAACCCATGCGATAGCTGAGAAAATTTCGGGGTCTGTAACAGCCTGAGAAATACCGCCTGTAAGACCTGCAGCCTCGATAGCCGCAATTGCTGCAGTTGTTTCATACTGAATAGCACCGATAACGGTAAGTCTGATCCAGGGAAGAACATAACCGAGAGCAACTGAAAGTGTGATAACTGTCACTGCAATACCGATAGCAGGTGCAAATGAGAAAATTGCACTTGATGTAACTGCGTTTTTGAGCTTGTCGGTTGTAATACCGAGCTCCTTACCTCTTGCCCAAGCCTTCTTCATAAAGAAAAGAGCCTGTGCGCAGACGTAAAGAATTACTGCAAGAATTATACAGTACATAAATCCGTCTGATTTGAAATCTGCGAACATATTTTTTTACCTCCTGTGTAAACCCTTTAAGGTTCATTTTAACTAAGTATAGCATTGAAGCTCGCAATAGTCAACAAATTTTGAAATTTAAATAAAATTATGCGGAAGAGTTTTTTCAGAGTTGAGAGTTAAGAGTTGAGAGTTGAGAGTTAAGATGTGGGGAGCAAAGCTCCGATTGTAACTGACGAAAACTCAGGATGATGCGTAGGGGCGGCCATTGGCCGTCCACCTTACAGACACAGTAAAATTGAATTGTAGGTACACACAGCCGTCCCTTTTAAGGGAAGGGGGACCACGAAGTGGTGGAAGGGTCCATTGGCCGTCCGCCCTACCAATACAACAAAAATTGATAAATGCATTACAGTAGGGACACGGCTTGCCGTGTCCGACTTTCCCACCTCTCCGTCACTTCGTGCCACCTTTTCTTCCAGAAACAGGCACCCTTTTGTCTGCAATGCAGACATTTCCCCTAATAGGGGAATTACCTTTCAGGCGAGGCTTTCAAATGCAAAGTGCAAAATGCAAAATAACTGACTAAATCTTAAAATGATTAGCAGAAATGCAAGCCGTCCCCTTTAGGGGAAGGTGGCACACGCAGTGTGACAGAAGGGGCTAAAACCTCCACACTAACAAAAAAGTTCAGGACTTCTGCCCTGAACCTTCTTCTTTTATTTTGTATTAACATTTATAAGCGCTTCGTATTCACCGTAAACCCAGCAGTCATTAACCTCATCGGACGGAATTGAAATGTTGCTGATTTTTACTCTCTGAATAATTCTTGAATTAACACTCAGTGAAGATACATTGATTTCAACCTGAAGGTCATCCTCACTTATCTTCTTAAGGCTTTCTGCAGGGCCTATAACAACAATTTCATCAAGGTTGCTGTTTTCAAAGTCGAGTGAATAAACATAGTCCTCAGACTGATTGAGGAAAACTACATTTGTGGGTGCCTTTGTAAGAGCCTTCGAGCTCATATGAGACATATCAACGCTTACATCAAACTTCTGCAGAGATTTGTCTGCGAGCTTAGCACCGGTCTTTTCGTCAACGGCAATTTCAAAGTAATTAACCTTGTTGGAAATCTTTGAAAAGTCAATTGTGCCTATGTTAAGCTTTTCAAGCTCCTCTTCCTCGTTTGTGTTATAGGAAATTTTAACCTTGTTCGGTGAGATAGTAACACTGTCCACACCATCATTGAAAATATCAGGCTGATTTACAAATTTAACGGCTGTTTCAACCTCTTTTGTAACATTGACGGGAACAGTTACCGTTGCAGGGTTGGACTCGTTATTGATGCCCTCACAGACAAGAAAATGTGCTTCCTCTTCATTCTCAAGACCGAAGGTAATTTTTGCAGGAAGAGTCTTTGACGCTGTAAGCGGAAGTGCATCCTCCTTTATTGAAGCGTTGAAGTAAACCTTTGAAAGTCTGTCAAGCACAGTTGCAGGACCTGTTACATCAACTGTATTCATTGAAGGTACAGGCTGACCTACAGTATATTCACCCTCGGTAAGAGAAGCAAGGTCGTTACTGAGCTTTGCTTCAACATTGAAGGGCTCTGTTGTTTTTATGTCGTAATATACATCAATTGTAGACGGATTGATTTTAATAAATTCAACATCAGTTATACCACCGTCAACAGTTTTAGGAGTAAGGTTAAGAGTCTTGTTACCTGCTGAGTCAACAATTGAGCCCGTTGCTTCAACAATAATATCGTCCTTACTCAGTGAATATGAGTTGACATCGTAGGATTTACCCTTTACGGTAACCTCGCAGTAAAGCTCACTTTCATCAACAAAGGCAATAAGCTTTGAGCCATCTTCAACGGAAACCTCAATATTGATTTTAACATCAGAAACGGTGCGTGTAACCTCTTCTGAATAATTGATTTTAACTGTAGCCCAGATAACAATTGCAATAAGCACAGAGAAAACCATAAGAGCCTTGTTGTTGAAAACAATTTTTTCTATAATACTTTTTCTTGAATTATTCATCACTTTTTCCTCCGACGGATTCTGAATGCTTTGTTCTTTTCACCCTCATCGGAAACGAGGAATGCACTTACAATTTCAAACAGCTCACCGCTTGTAAGTCCTCTTTCAAGAGTACCGTTATGTGCAACGGAAATTGCACCGGTCTCTTCAGAAACAACAACTACGAGTGCGTCGCTGTGCTCACTCATACCGATTGCTGCACGGTGTCTTGTGCCAAGCTCAAGGCTTACATCGTTCTGTGTAAGAGGAAGAATGCAGCCGGCTGAATGTATACGGTTATCGCGGATAACCATTGCACCGTCGTGAAGCGGAGCCTTGGGGAAGAAAATATTTTCAATTACAGGCACGGTAACGGCTGAATCAACCTCACTGCCTGTGCTGATAATTTCACCAAGAAGGGTTTTACCTTCAATTACCATAAGCGCACCGATACGGCTGTCACTCATATTGCCTGCAGCCTTTGAAATGTTGTGGGCAGTTGTTTTGTAATCCTCACCGTTAAGGTCTGAATTTCTCAGGTTAAAGATGCTGAACTTTCTGAAGTCGCCTCTGCCTATGCTTTCAATAGCGTGTCTTATTTCAGGCTGGAACAGAAGAATCATTACAATAACGATATTTCTGAAAAGCTGATTGAAAATAAAGCTGCTGGCAGACATATTGAAGGCACTTACAATAAAGTAAATTATGCCCATATAAACAAATCCCTTAACAAGCTGAAAAGCTCTTGTCTGTCGCACAAGCTTGATTACATAGTAAATTAGAAACGCAACAATGATAATATCAATAATGTCAGCGATACCCACCGAGGAGATAAGCTTCATTACCCATTCGGCGGCAGTTTTCAAAATCTCTACCATATTTTCCTCCGTATTTTTTTAATTCCCGCATTCTGATTATGGGAACAAACAGCTATACGAGATTATTCTATCACACTTTATCTTTAATTGCAAACCTATTTATTAAAAATGATAAGGTTTTTATATCTTTTTTTGTGTTAAATATTCCCGGTGTTACTCTCACAACTCCCTGCTCTTCAGTATTGTGCCTTGAATGGGCAAGAAATGAGCAGTGATAGCCTGACCTTACGGCAACACCGTTTTTATCAAGATAAGCACTCACCTCTTCAGAATGGGCATTTTTTATGTTGAAGGCAACAACCGGCGACCTTCTTTTGCCCTGCATAAAATCGTAAAGCTGAACATTTTTAATAAGAGACAAATCCTCTCTCAGAATATTGCTGAGATACATCTCCTTTTTGTGCACAGCCTCTTCACCGCCAAAGGCCTTTATAAATTTAATACCCTCGCTTACTCCTGCAATACCCGGCAGGTTCTGTGTGCCGCTTTCAAGCTTATCGGGAAGTATATCCGGCTGCGACTTACCCATTGAAAAGCTGCCTGTACCACCCTCAGCAAGACTGTCGATATTTACATTTTCTTCTGTAAGCAGTGCACCTGTACCAAGAGGACCAAGTAAGCCCTTGTGGCAGGGAATGCAGAGAATGTCTATCATATCCTTTTTCATATTGATGCTGAATGCACCTGCGCCCTGAGCACCGTCAAGAATAAAGCGTATACCCTTTTCTCTGCAAAATTTAGCGATTTTTCTGTAAGGCAGAACCGTACCGAAAACATTCGAAACCATTGTGCACACCACAAGTGAGGTGTTTGGCTTAATAAGTCTTTTAAAATTATCCACCGTTTCTTCGTCAGAAAGTGGGTTTACAAGGGCTATATCATAGGTGGCTATACCTCTTTCGTAAAGTCGGTGAACAGGCCTTAAAACGGAATTATGCTCAAGGGAGGATACAACAATATGGTCGCCCTTTTTAACACTGCCCTTAATTGCTGTGTTAAGAGCATAGGTGCAGTTGAGAGTAAAAGACACCCTTTCACTTTCAGAGTGAAACATTTCACTGAGAAGCTCTCTTGCTTCAAAAATCTTCTCCCCTGCCTTAACCGTCATTGTGTGTCCGCCTCTGCCCGGATTTGCACCGTAGCACCGCTGATAAAAGCACATTGCATCAATTACCCTCTGAGGCTTAGGAAAGCTTGTAGCACCGTTATCGAGATAAATCAAAGCCTTTCACGGAAGGACTCTACTCCCAGATTTCTTATATGGTTACCGTTTATAATTTCATAAGCTGTCCAGGTATTTCCGTCAACAAAAAGTGCAAAATTGCACCCTTCTTTTCTGTTGGGGTTTGGATTACGCCTTAAGTGAGATTTTATGTTATGCTTTAACAGCAGCTGCTTAGCCTTTTCGCCGTAGGTCTGACTGTCAAATTTAATATATGTCAGTGTCATTACTGCTCCTCCTTTATAATTTAAACTGCTCATCAGCAGTATATGTCAAATACAGTGATATTGACATTGAAAGCGAAAAGCATTATACTGATATAACATCAATGAGATAAGGAGAAGAAAATGACTTCACTTAAATTTAAAGACGGCAAATTTAAAATAATGCAGATTGCAGATATACAGGAAACAAAAACACCCAATCCTGACACAATAAAGCTTCTTGAACTCGCACTTGAGAGAGAAAAGCCTGACCTTGTTGTGTTTACGGGCGATCAGATTCAGGGCTATTCCGCAACCTTTTTAGGCGATCTTTATTCTAACGTTAAGGAAAGTATATCATGCTTTCTTGAGCCTCTTGTAAAACGCAATTTACCATTTACCTTTACCTTCGGTAATCACGATAATCAGGGTGGTCTCGGCAAAGAGGAGCAGTTTCAGATTTATAGCAGCTTTCCCAACTTTGTTCACACAGACCTTCGTAACCCCGAGGACATCGGCTCATGCTGTATTACCGTAAAGGACTCCGAGGGTGAAAAGGATTCTCTTGCAGTTTATGTAATCGACTCCAACGCAAAAGAGCCTGACGGCTCATATTCACCCGTAAGAGAAGAGCAGATAAATTGGTACAAAGCAACAAGAGATAAGCTTTCAGAAAACGGTAAATACCTTGATGCGGTTGTTTTTCAGCACATTCCCGTGCCTGAATTTTATGAGATTATAAACAAGGTAAAGCCCTTTACAAAGAATGCAATTGAGGACTACAAAAACTACAAGCACTGCTATTTTGCTCTTGATAAAGAGATGTATGATCGTGGAGATTTCTTCGGTGAAACTCCTGCAATTCCCAAGGTTAATACAGGCGAATTCAGTGCCTTCAAGGAAAAGGGCGATGTGTTTGCTCTCTTTGTAGGTCACGACCACAACAACTGCTTTTACAAGGAATATGACGGCATTACTCTCGGCTACACTCAGGGCACAGGCTTCAACACCTACGGTCCCGGTGACAAACGCGGTGTGCGTGTGCTTACCTTTGACGAAAAGGATATAAGAGCCTTTGAGACCTATCAGGTGCAAATGAGAGACCTTTGCGATTTCAAGCCTGCCACACCGGGTAAATTCTTCATTTTAAGCTCATTTCCTTCAAGCAAGGCTGAGGCAATTTCAAAGGGCACAAGATTTTTAGCTGCTGTTGGTTTAGGTGCTCTTGCAGTTAAGGGAATAAGTAAGTTAATTAAATAAAAAAATTAAACCATTGTAAAAGCGTAATGCCGATACAATGGTTTTTTGTTGTGGAACAAAAAATAGTGTGGAGTGTGAGGTGTGGAGTGTGGAGTTGTGGTCACAAATTTATATTTCTTCAGATAGTAAGATATAGTCTGCGAAACAAATTAAACTATATGGGGTAAATAGTAGATTTTATCCGCCTTTATAATTCTCAATAAAGAAAACTCTACCCGCCGAATTTATCTTTCTGCTTTGGCGGTGTGAATATAAAATTTCTGTTAGAAGTTAACACGGATATAATCGGAGCGAAGCGTTATAATCGCCAAACCTTATCTTGCCTGCCCTGAAAGGGAAGGGGGACCGCTTCAGCGGTGGAAGGGTTTCAACTTCACACTCCACTCTTCACACTCCACACTTTAAAGTTTCATCTGTTATTTTGCATTCAAACAAAATTTTATCTTATAAAATTCTGTTCACTGTCAACAGCTGTGAATCTCGGGTATCTGCTGTCGGTGTAAACTGTGGGCTGAGTGTCTCTTGAAAGAATCCACATTGCAAATTCTGCGTGCTCACTGCCAACCTTACAGCCTACATGTGGCTCATCCTTGATGTACCAGGTAATGTCGGGATAACGGCAGGTTGAAGCATCAACCATTCTGTCAGGTGAAATAAATTCTGCATCAACACCCTTTATCTGCTCATCAGTAAGCTCCTCACCGAAAAGAGCAAATGTGCCGCCGTGTGAGGTAAGATAGCTTTCAATTATGGTGTCGCTGTGCACAACTGCTTCGTCATAAATAGGAAGAAGCAAATCGTTATAATGTGAGGTAATGCTCACCTTTACACCGTCACTGAGAGCCTTGTCAATTACCTCTTCTGTACTGAGAAGAAACTCCTTAATATCAGCGAGCTCAGCCATAATTACAGGGTAATCGTCCTTTACACTGCCGAAAACATATTCAACACTGCTGTCGAAATCCTTGTCGCAGCAAAGACCCCAGAAGCCGAGAGATGTGCCGAGATAGTCACGCATAAGCTCATTGTAAACTCTGTCCTTGTTCTTTGCTACAAAGCCGTTGAGGAAATCAGCAAGATAATCGAACACCCCTGCTGCATCAACAGCCTTTATAAGCACCTTAAGAATTGGTATATCCTCTGCCATATTCATAAGGTAATCGTTGAGAAAATCGCCTGTTGTGTAAATGTCGCCGGTAAGTGCCGCACCTGCCATATCTGTGCCGTTATGAGCTGAGGAGAAGTAAACAAGTGAGTCAAGGCTGTCTGTGCCGTATTCATACATATAAGCAGTTGCAACCATACCGCCCATACTGCACGCACCCATATCCACTTTGCTTTTACCTGTGTTTTCCTTAACCATTTCAACAAAGGCATTAAGCTCATCTGAGAGAGTAAGGGGGCTCTTTCTCCAGTCGTAGGTGAAGAAGTAAACATTTTCACTGCCGAAAAAATCAATTGCAGTGCGGACAAGACCGCCTTCACCGTCCTCCCATTCCTGAAGCTCTTCAATTTCGCCTGCAGGGTAGGGATAAGCTTTCATATATACATCGTCATAAACGCTCTTGCCCTCTTTGTCTGATGAAATAGGTGCAAAAAGCTTCTGAAGATAAGTGAGAAGTGCATCTACAAAGGCATCCTCTTTTTTACCGGCAAAGCCTGTGGCAAGGTCGTAAATGAGAGTCATAACATCCACAAAGTCAAACTTAAGTGCCTTTGAGCCGTCCTCACGGATGAGTCCGCCAAAGTCAATACCTCTTACAATTACAACGGGATCACCGTTATAGTCAGGTGCTTTTTCCTCTGCGGCAAAGGTAGGCACACAGAAAGAAAACGCCATAACTGCTGAGAGCAGAAGTGAAACAAGCTTTTTCATTTTTCATTCTCCTTTAATATGTCTTTTTATGTATTCAATAAGGTCTGCAACCGCACCGTTATTGCAGTGACAGGCTATGAATTCACATACTTTTTTGATTTCCTCAGGCGCCTGACCTGCACAGGCAGGATGGCTCACGCTTTTCAGCATATCAAGGTCGTTGTAGTAATCCCCTATTGCTGCAACCCTTTCTTTTTCTATGCCGAGAAGTTCTGAAAGCACGCCTACAGCATTACCCTTGTTTGTGTCCTTGTCAACCAAATCAAAGGACATTGAGGTGGTATCAATAAGCTTATGCTCCTCACCCATCATTTCAGAAACAAAGGCTTTGATTTTTGCCTTTTCAAAGGGCAGACAGAAGAAGATAATTTTTCCCCAATTGCCGTAAGGCACTTCGTCAAGGCTTCTGACCCTTTTATGGGTAAGTGAGTCCAGCATCATCATAACCGGTGAAAGCACTCTCGGTCTTACAAGATAAATCATATCATCAGTGAAAATGCCGATTTCAAGAAAGGGAAATTTCTTAAGTGCCTTTTCAACAACCTTAGCTGAGGATTTTTTTATGGAATTGAACCACAGCATTTTTTCGTTTTCATAATCGTAAATTCCTGCACCGTTCATTACAATAACAGGAGTTTTTACATCGGGAAGCTTTTTATAATGGAGCTTCATAGACTGCACATTTCTTGCCGAAGCAAGGGTAAAGCGAGCCTTGTCGGTGTGTACAAACTCTTTTATTGCATCTGTGTTACGCTTTGGGGTCTGACGCTTTTTGTTGTTAAGTGTGCCGTCAATATCAGACACAATAAGCCAGCCCTTATAATCCTTTTTATTTTCCATAATCAATAGTTATACATAATATTATCCTTATATTTTTCTGCCATTGAAAGAAGCTCATCCTCCGTGAGATAAGCAGTTGTACAGCCAACAGCAGTTACACACTTGCCGCCTGTAAGGTTACCGTAAAGAGCACATTTTTCAATAGGCTCGTCCTTCATTATGCCGTAAAGGAAGCCTGCGAAAAAAGCATCTCCTGCACCGGTTGAGTCAACTCTTATGAATTCATCAATGCTCTTTACAAAGGTGAATTTACCGTCCTTATAGATAAGACAGCCGTCCTTATCAAGCTTTACAATTGTTGTGTCGAAGTATTTGCTGAGCTTGATTGCAGCCTTCTTCGGGTCAGTTTCGCCTGTAATTTTTAAAGCTTCCGTTCTGTTGGGAAGGAAGTAGTCGGCAATCTGAAGCATTTCGTCGTAGGTTTCAAGGCTCATATCCTCAACAAAGCCTGTGTCGAGAATTACAATAGTGCCCTCTTCCTTCAGCTTCTTATAAACCTCAGGGTTATCAAGGTGCATTGCAACTGCCTTTGCACCCTTAAGGCTTTCGTAAATCTTCTCTGCAGAAACCTCGTTCTGACTGTTGCCGTATGACCAGAAGGTACGGTCATTTTTTGTAATTGCACCTGCAGTGATGTTAACTGCAATTCTTTCGCCCTCGTAAACATTTACGGGCTCAACGCCTGCTTTTCTGAATTCACTGAGAGCAAAGGATGAGAACATATCCTCTGAAAGCTCAGTTACAGTTTTTGTTTTAACTCCGAGTCTGCCCAGAGTAACCATTGTACCCGGCACACCGCCTCCAAGACAGAGAGAAAATCTGTCGGTAAAAATTTCTTCACCCTCATCGGGAAGTCTCGGCATATTTTCAAAAAGTAAGTCAACGTTTGTTTTTCCGTATCCTGCTGCAAAGCTCATAATTTTCCTCCAAAATTTTACTGTCTTTTATTTTAAACTTATTAAGGTAATTTGTCAATTCTTTTACATAGCCTTTTGCAGTTCGGTTTTGATTTTTTCAATTATCCTCTTTTCGAGCCTTGAAATATAGCTCTGAGAAATACCGAGCATATCTGCAACCTGCTTCTGAGTGTACTCCTTTGAGCCGAAAAGACCGAAGCGCATAGTCATAATCTGCTTTTCTCTGTCCTGAAGCTTACCCACAATTTTAAGAAGCTGATTTTTCTCGTCCTCCATTTCAATGTTGCGGTTTACGCTGTCGCTGTCACTGCCGAGAATATCGGATAAAAGCAGCTCATTTCCGTCCCAGTCAACATTGAGTGGCTCATCAATTGAAAGCTCATTTTTGCGGTTGGCAGTTTTGCGAAGATACATAAGAATTTCGTTTTCAATGCACCTTGAGGCATAGGTTGCAAGCTTAATCTTCTTTGTTGGACAGAAGGTGTTAACCGCCTTTATAAGCCCTATTGTGCCGATTGAAACAAGGTCCTCAATGCCAATACCCGTGTTTTCAAACTTCTTTGCAATATACACCACAAGACGAAGATTATGAACAACAAGTAGCTCTCTTTCAGAGAAATCTCCTGCTTCAATTTTTCTCAGAATCTGCTCCTCACTCTCCTTTGTAAGCGGTGCAGGCAGATTCTCGTGACCGTTTACATAAAGCAAATCACCTGCTTTATCTTTACTCAAAAAAGCTTTTAATCTGTCGATTATTTCGTTTATTATCTTAAGCATGGAAAACTCCTCTTTCACTTAATTTATAAAAAGGTAAGGTGCTTGGCAGAATTGCACCGAAAGTGCCGTTTTTAAGCTTCTTCTCCGTTACAGCAATAACAACCCTATCTGTTTCAAAGCTACTTTTAAAGCCACTTATTTTAACCTTTTCAGGTCTGAATGCAGGCAGTACACCCTCACCTGACACAGTACTGCACACAATATATCTGAATTTAAGCCTGTTGTCTGACGCAGCTGAAGGCTTACTTAAATCAGGCAGCTCAATATCCTTTAAAACATCTCTATTTACAACTATAACAGGACAACCCGAAAAAGGGTCAGTAAGTGTGTTGCCTGTGTCAAGCAGAGCTTTACAGCGAAAGCACTCTCCGTCAGCATAAATTTCAAGCTGAAACACAGTATCCGTTGGTGTTTTAAGGCTTACAATTCTGTGAATGGCCTTAAGAATAAAGTAGCTTACCGCTGTCGTAACAACAAGCTCAGCTGCACTTATATCGAAGTAAACAATTCCGCTGTTAAAATACATATTCCTCGGTGAAAGGAAATACCACAGAAGAAGCATAAGACCTGCAAAGATAAGATTCACAGCAAAAAAGCACACCGAAAGCCTTAAAAAATGCCGTAAATTCTGCCTTCCGTAAGCAACAAGCACAATTACTATGAGTGCAAAAAAACGGCTTATACCCACCACTGCGTCACTGATAAAAGGTATCAGAATTATAAGCGAATAAGCACCACTAAAAACCGAAGAAAGAAGTAATCTCCACCGCACAGCTATTTCTTTTGTAATAAATGAGGTCAGAAGCAGCAGTGCATAGGTTATGTAAAGATTAAGAATAAAAAGGATATCGGCATAAATAACCTGCATTTGAATCACCGTTTACATTATACGAAACCAAGAGTGTGGATTATGTCGAGATATAATAAATCAAAAGAAAAAACATCCCACCTTAATTGGCGGGATGTCACTAAATTATTTATGAAATTCCAAAATGCATTTTGCATTACAATCCCTTTTGGGGATTGTTTACGCTTCTTTAGCAGCGCTTTCTCTTTCGAGTCTGTTCTTTGTTACAATTGCTGTAACCTCATCCATAAATTCACCGTGAAGCTTGAACTTCTTTGTGTAGATAATGAGTGAAATAATGAAGAGAACAGGAGGAATAACTGTCATCATAAGTGTGATTGCAAGCTTTGCACTTTCAGGGTTCTGATTATGAAGGTTGCCGTCATACTTTGAAATACCGAGTGAAGCAAAGAGGATAATTGTCTGCATTGTGTAAGCCATCTTCTGAAGGAAGCCCTTCATTGAGAAGGTAATTGACTCACTTCTGAAGCCAAGCTTAACCTCACCGTAGTCAACAACGTCAGCAAGGAATACTGTCTGAGCGATAAACATTGAAGCCATACCGATTGCAGCAACAAGGTAACCGAGGCACATAAGAATAAATACATCTGCGAATGAACCGACAGCCATCATAATGTAGCCGAGAGCAGTAATTGCAAGTGAAGCCTGATAAGCTCTTCTCTTTGACATAAACTTCTGAAGCATAGGAAGAAGGAGAAGACCTACAACTGAGCCCACAGCCTGGAAGAGTGAGAAGGTTGACTGCTTGTTGGGGTCACCAACAACAACGTCGAAGTAATAGGTTGCAACACCTGATGTAAGGTACCAGCCTGCATTTGAAATCATTGCGAAAAGCATAAATACAAGAAGCTGATCGTTTGACTTTATAACATTGAAAGCAGCCTTGAATGAGAACTTTTCTGCAGGCTTTGTTGAAACTGTTTCCTTTGTTGTGAAAACTGAAAGACCTGAGAAGAAAATAAGACAAGCAGCACAAACAGCAGCACAGATTACATAGCTTCGTGCGTCATGCACCTTACCCATAACACCGTTTACGTCAGGCTTTTCTGTAATACTTACAGCTGTCATAATAACGGGAGCAAGAATTGAAACTGCACCCTGACCGATACCTGAGAAGGTTCTTGCAAGGGTTGAAATAAGGCTTCTTTCCTTGGGGTCGCTTGTAAATGAGGGTACCATTGACCAATAAGGAATATCAGCCATTGTGTTTGTCATACCCCAGAGAACATAAGCGATTGCTACATAAGCACAAAGAGCAGCGCCTGTAAGCTTAAAGGGATTTGAGAAGAGGAAAATAAGAACAATTGCGTTACAGAATGAGCCTCTTAAAATCCAGGGTCTGTACTTACCCATTTTTGTGTGAGTGTTATCTACGATTGTGCCCATCATAGGGTCGTTGATACCGTCCCAGACTCTCGCAATAGGTGTGAGAATGAGAAGGAAGGATGAGCTGAGGCCAAGAACGTCAGTGAGATACTTTGCAAGGAATGAATAGAACATACCGTAGCTGAGGTCAAGACCTACTGCGCCGACACCGTAGCCAAGCTTACTTTTGAGATACTTGATGGTTTCCATTAAGGTTCTCCTTTCAATACTGTGTCCGTAAATTTTTGGATTTCTTCTTTATTCACTTCGGTAAAATCATCTTCCTCAGTGTCGGAGCAAACTGCCATAAAAGCATTTTCGAGCTCGCTTACCGCAAAATGATAACCGAATTTTATAAAGCGATTTTTTGTAAGGCTATCTGCAAAGCAAAAGGAATCCAGACCCTTTGTTATGCCCTCGCCTGTTTTTTTGAGCACACTTTCCTTAAGTGCCCAGAGTCTTGTGAAATCAGAAGGCTGATTATCACTTTTCTGAAGAAATTCTCTTTCAGCAAAAGTGAAAAACCTTTCGGCAATTCTCGGGTTATACTTCCCTACCGTCTGCACATCGCAGCCGATTTCACTTTCAGAAATGCTGCAGATAACATAGTCACCGCTGTGGCTGATATTAAAAAATGCTCTGCCGTCTTTAAGATAGGGCTTTTCGTTACTTCCGTAGGTAAAGCTAAGCTTTTTCTCCATACCGTTTTTATGAAGAATATAAGACAGAAGCACCCTACCCAGAAGAGAGTGATTTTTTGAGGATTGGTTGATTATACCGGGCGAAACCTCTTTTTCGCATTTTCTGATTTTACGCCATAAATCCTCGTCAAAATCCTTGGTGTTTATTATATACGTCATACATTAACTTCCTGAGCTTCGTCGGGAATCATAATCATACATACAATGTAAGCCATAATACCGCCGCCTATCCAGAGAGTAAGAGCAACAAAAATCAGTCTTACAATCATAGCGTCAATACCGAAGTATTTTGCAATACCGTCACAAACGCCTGAGATTTTCTTCTCCTTGCCCTTTGTGATTTTCTTGTATGAGTTTTCAACCTCAACATAGCCCTCGGGAGGCTGAGTAAGTACAAGTGCACACACAATGTATGCCACAAGCACAGGCACAACAGCAGTCATAAGAGCAAGTGAAACAAAGATAATTCTTATAAATGTGGGGTCAATGTTAAGCCCTTTGCCTATTCCGTCACAAACACCGGCAAGCTTTTTGTCTTTACCGAGATAAATCTTTTTCATATTCTTTCTCCTTTACTTCTTAATTTTTTATATAATGCCGTTCTGCTTTTTGCAAGCAAGAAGAGTATTTTTCATAAGTACTGCAATTGTCATAGGACCGCAGCCACCGGGTACAGGAGTGATAAACTCGCACTTATCCTTTACGTTTTCAAAGTCAACGTCACCGCAAAGCTTACCGTCCTCGCCTCTGTTGATACCAACATCAACAACAATTGCTCCTTCCTTTACCATATCAGCAGTAACGAATTTTGCTCTGCCTACGGCTGCCACAATAAGGTCAGCCTTTGAGGTGATTTCAGGAAGATTCTTTGTTCTTGAATGGCAGATTGTAACTGTTGCACTTCTTTCAAGAAGAAGTGAAGCCATGGGCTTGCCAACAATGTTGCTTCTGCCGATAATTACACAGTTTTTACCGCAGACATCAATGCCGTAATAGTCAAGAAGCTCAATAACACCCATAGGTGTGCAGGAAGCCATATCATAGTCACCCTGCCACATTTTACCAACGTTTTCAGCTGAAAATACATCAACATCCTTCTTTGCTGAAATACGCTCAATTACAGCCTTTTCACTGATGTGCTTAGGCACGGGAAGCTGACAGAGAATGCCGTTGATGCTGTCGTCAGCGTTGAGCTTATCAATAATGCTGAGAAGCTCCTCTTCGGTTGTTTCCTCAGGCATTGCATATTCAACCGAACGCATACCTGTGAATTCACAAGCCTTCTTTTTATTGTTTACATAAACTCTTGAAGCAGGGTCGTTACCCACGATAATAACTGCAAGAGCAGGCTCAATGCCCTTTTCCTTAAGAAGCTCAACCTCTTCCTTTACCTTTGTTTTAACATGGGTTGAAACCTCTTTACCGTCAATAAGCTTAAACATTTTCGCTTTCCTCCTTTATCTTTATTCCAAGCTTTGCTTTTATTCTTCTGCGTCTTGCTCTGCCGTTTGCCTGACGAACAAGCTTCTTTTCATAGTTGATTCTCTCCTTTTCGTTCATAGGCGGAAGATAATCAACACCCTCAATAGGCTTGGGATTTTTAGTAAATTTAATTGTAAGAGCAACTAAGAGAACACCGCACACAACAACAATCATAAGTGAAAGCAGCTGTGAGGCTCTTAAATTGGTGCTTCCGATATAAAGGCTGTCTGTTCTCATACCTTCAACAATAAGTCTTTCAGCACCGTACCATAAGCCGTAGCAAAGGAAAAGCTGACCGCTGAATTTACGGAACTTTTTAAGAATAATATAAAGCACAAAAAAGCCGAGAATACACCACACTGATTCATAAAAGAAGGTGGGATGTACATAAAGGTCGTTTTCTGCAATATATTCTGCAACATTTTCAATACCCTCAAGACCGAATTCGCCCTTGTTTGCTGAGATGTATGAAACAACAGTGTCGCTCATCATACCCCAGTTTTTATAGGTGATTCCGCCAAAGGCCTCCTGGTTAGCGTAATTGCCCCATCTGCCTATACCCTGACCGATAAGAAGACTTATACCAATCATATCAAGCAGATTCCAGAAGTTCATTTTTTCAATTTTACAAACAATATAGGCACAGAGAATACCGCCGATTATACCGCCGTATATTGCAAGACCGCCCTCCCATATTTTCGGTATCTCCGAAAGATGCTGAGAGTAATAGTCCCACTTGAAGATTACATAATATCCTCTTGCACCGATAATTGCACCGATTGTGCCGAAAATCAGCACGTCAATCATTTTGTCAAGATTGATATTCCATACATAAGCTGTTCTTCCGCCGAAAAGCACGGCAAGAAGAAAGCCGAAGGCAATAATGGCACCGTACCAACGCACCTCAGCAAAGCCTAAATCGAGGATTTTTGAAACCTCAAATTCAGTGGCTATGCCTGCAAATTTTACAAGAACTGTATCCATATTCTATCCCCTTTCGTCAGGGTTAAATTACCAGGTTAACTGTGTCAGAGCAATCATAACGGGAATTGTAAGCACCGAAATGAAGCTGACAAGTGCAACAGTTTTTGAAGCAACGCTTGTGTCCCTTTCATATCTTGTTGCCAGCATAAAGGTGTTGTTTGCTGAGGGTGCTGAAGCAGTGATAATGCTTGCTGTAAGAAGCACACCCGTAACACCGCAGAGATAATAAACGCCAAGACAGAGAAGAGGCACCACAAGAAGCTTCATAAAAGCTGTGCGGTAGATATTTTTATCCGTAAACATAGACTTAAGGTCAGTGTGTGCAAGGTATGTACCGAAAATAAGCATTGCAATGGGGCTGTTGAGTCCCGCCATCATTCTGAGAGGCTCACTTACAATGTAAGGAAGCTTTATACCAAGAAGGAAAATGGGAAGACCGATTACAAAGGATACAACACCGGGATTCATAAGAAGATTTTTAAGGTTAATCTTCTTTTCATCCCCTCTGCCCATAAGAATTGCACCGTGAGCGAAGTTTACCACATTGAAAACAAGCACACCGTTTGCACAATAGAAGGTGCCCTCATCCCCTAAAATTGCCTGAGCAAGAGGAAGAGCCATAAAGCTTACGTTGCCGTAAATTGAAGCAAATTTGTAAATGCAACCGGTTTCACTGTCCTTGTTTCTGTAAAAAGGAGCATTCACAAGAATCGCAATAACATGGGTTGCAGTTGCAATCAGAAATGAAACTGCAAATTTCTTTACATTTTCAGGTGTGTTTTCAATGTTTGAAAATGCATTCACAAGAGTACATGGTGTAATGAAATATAAAAGGAGTCTTACTACCTTTTTAGCTGTTTCCTCTGAGAAAAGCCCTGTTTTGTCGCAGATAAAGCCTGCGGCAACCATAACATAAAGCATACCTACCTGAGTGGATGCAGAAATTAAATTTTCAAGAAAAAGATTCATTATTCTTCTCCGTTTTCTTCATCGTAAGCAGTGTACGGATTGATATTTTTAAAGGCTGTAGCAGCAAGCACGATTACAAAGGCAAAAAATGCAAGATCTGTAATCTGGAAGGTGTGCTGAGGATTGATGTATGACTCATAACCAACAAAGGTAAAGATAAGTCTGGGCACACTGAGCATACCGGCAATAAGAGCAGCTGAAGCACCAAAGGCAGGAATTCTCCACTGGAAGCCGTCGCTGTAAACACCACTGATTACCTGAGCCATAGCCATAAAGAAGATAAGCATAAACGCAAGCATAACAAGCTCAAAGAAAAGATCTGAAACCTTAACGAAGCTTATCTGTCTTACAAAACGACAGATCATTCTGAAGCCTGCCCAGCCCACGGGCATAATTGCAAGAACTCTGTGCTTTGATGCGTTTGCTGTGCCCTTAAGGAAATCCTTAGCAAGGAAAAGGAAATAGAAGGCTGCAAAAAGAGCGAAAAAGCTCTGTAAAAATCTCGGCATTGTGCCTGTGAGCATAAGACCCTTGAAGTCTGCTGCTGTGTCACTCATACCTGAGGTAAAGCCTGAAACGAAGTCAAAAAGAAGTGAAAGTGAAAACAGAGCTGATGCAGCACCGAGAGCCTTACTCTTTACACCCTGAAGCTGAATTTTTTCTGATTCAGCGCTTAAAAACGCTTTTACAACAAAAGCAAGAACAGTTGAAACGAGCTCAAGAATAAGAATAATGCTGAAAACATTTCCGCCTGTTGTAAAGCCGGTTTCGTTGTCAATGAATTTTGCCATCTGAATTGCTCTGAGAACAATAGTAACAGCAGTTGAAATTCCGAGAATTTTTGAAAAATCGCTTAAGGTAAATGAGGTCTGAGTTCCTTTGATTTTCATTGTCTTAGTCCTCCTTATCCATATCGTAAACTCTCTGGTCAAAGGTTACATATTCTGACATCTGAGAGTAGTTTTCAATACGCTCATCCATGGGAACATATTTTTTGTTAAGTGCAATATTCTTGTAAGCAGGACGGATAATCTTGCCGCCTGTAAGAAGCTCTTCCATTCTGTGTGAGCACCAGCCCGCAATTCTTGCAGTTGCAAAAAGCGGTGTGAAAAGGTCCTCGGGAATGCCCAGCATCTTATAGATAAGACCTGAATAAAGGTCAACATTTGCACACATAATCTTGTTCTTGCCCTTGACCTTTCTGTAAACCTCAGGAGTAAGTCTTTCGATATTGGCAATAAGCTCATATTCCTTCTCGAAGCCGAACTTATAAGCAAATTCCTTTGCTTTTCTCTTAAGGATAACAGCTCTCGGGTCAGAGAGAGTATAAACAGCATGACCCATACCGTAAATAAGACCTGAGCCGTCGCCTGCCTCCTTACGCATAATCTTTTCAAGATATGCTGCAACCTGCTTTTCGTCGGTGATATCCTCAACATTTTCGGTTATTTCATTAACCATATTTGTAACCTTGATGTTTGCACCGCCGTGGCGTCTGCCCTTAAGTGAGCCGATAGCAGCAGCAATTGCTGAATAAGTGTCAGTACCGCTTGAGGTAAGCACTCTTGTTGCAAAGGTTGAGTTGTTACCGCCACCGTGTTCAGCATGAAGAATAAGGCAGATATCAAGAAGCTTTGCCTCTTCATCAGTAAATTTCTTATCTGAACGGATTGAACGGAGAATCGTCTCTGCAGTTGAAAGCTCCTTCTTTTCAGGGTGGAAGTACATACTCTTGCCGTAGAATTTCATTCTCTTAACCTGATATGCATAGCACATCATAACAGGAAGCTGAGCAATAACCTGCACTGACTGACGAAGAACATTGTTAATTGAAATATCGTCAGGGTTTTCATCAAAGGAGTATGAAATGAGAACGCATCTTGCAAGCTTGTTCATAACATCCATTGAAGCGTTTTTCATAAGCACGTCTTCGATATAGTTATCGGGAAGGTCGCGGCAGAGTGCGAGAATCTCCTTGAACATATCAAGCTGTCCCTTTGTGGGAAGTGTGCCGAACATAAGAAGGTAAATAACCTCCTCAAAGCCGAAGCGGTTTTCCCTTTCGCAAGCCTCAATAATTTCGTTTATATTAAGACCTCTGTATTTGAGTACACCGTGCTTTGGCACACGTTCACCGTCTTCAATGTAATAGCCTTCTACTGTACAGATTTTTGTAAGACCTGCCATTACACCTGTACCGTCAGGATTACGAAGACCTCTTTTAACGCCGTACTTCCAGAACTGGTCAAGGTCGATCTGACTTTTCTTTTCAATTTTTTCGCTCATTTTTTCGAGCAATTCGGGTGAAATCGGGTTTATCTTATCATACATTATTTCTTTCCTCCCGTATTTTTTGATATAGTACCTCAATTATTAGAATTACATTTTATTTTATAACATACTAATTATAAAGTCAATATAAAATTCATTAATTTAAAGGAATGTTGGTTATGAAACTGTATGCAATTATCACTTTGTTTCTTTCTTTCGTTATGTTTTTTCTTCCTTTTCTCTCTGTCAGCAGATTTTTCACTGATGATAAAGAAAAGCTCACGCCTGATTCAACCATAGTAATCAGCGATAAAAGCGGTGAAAATCAAACAGAAACGGAACTTTTCAGCTATATTGTGGGTGTTGTTGCCGCTGAAATGCCTGCATCATTTGAAGAGGAGGCACTTAAGGCTCAGGCTGTTGCCGCCTACACCTATCAGAAATATCAAAGAGAAAACGGTTCTGAGGCATTAATTGACGGCAGTATTCATCAGGAATACAAAACCGACGATGAATTAAAGGAACTCTGGGGTGAGTATTACGAAAAATACAAAAGTAAAATTGAAGCTGCTGTGGAGGAAGTTTTCGGTGAATATCTTATCTATGACAGTAAAACCGTACCTGCAGTTTACCACGCAATTTCACCCGGCAGAACAGAAAGCGCTGAGATTATCTTCGGTAAAAATATAGGCTGTCTTTCATCTGTCAATGCTCCCGGTGATACCCTTTCTCCGAAATACAGCGAAGAGGTCAGCTTTACAAGAAAAGAAATCGAAGCCATTTTTAAAAAAGAAGGCATCACTCCCCTGTCTGACGATGAAAAGCTTATTGAGATTATTAAAGAGGCCGAAAGCGGTTATCCCACAGAGGTTAAGGTGGGCAGTATGAAGCTTTGCGGTAATGAAATAAGAGAAATGTTCAACCTGAAAAGTCCCTATTTTAAAGTTACAGAAAGCAAAAGCACAATTACCTTCACTGTTTACGGCAGAGGTCACGGTGTGGGTATGAGTCAGTACAGTGCCGACTATATGGCACGACAGGGCTTTTCCTACAGAGAAATTCTTCTTCATTTTTACAAATGTGCAGAAATTACCGCATAATTCATTTACAAATTATAGACTGTGTAGTATAATTAAAGCTAAGAAACTTAAAGCAAGGGATGAGAAAAAATGTTTGCAAGGGTTAACAGTATCGGTCTTTTCGGCATGAACAGCTACGGTGTTGGTGTTGAAGCATCAATTGAAAGAGGTCTGCCACGCTTTGACCTTGTTGGTCTTCCTGACACAGCTGTAAGCGAATCAAGAGACAGAGTACGCTCTGCAATTAAAAATTCTGCCTTCCGTTATCCCGACGGCAGAGTTACGGTTAATCTTACCCCTGCAGACACAAAGAAGGAGGGCCCCATTTACGACCTTCCCATACTTATTGCCCTTCTTATTGCTTCAGGTCAGCTCAGCTGTGACACAAAATTCAGCGCATTTTTAGGTGAGCTTTCCTTAAACGGCAAGGTGCGTAAAATTACAGGTGCGCTGCCTATGGTTATCAAAGCTAAGGAGCTTGGCATAAAGGAGATTTATCTTCCCGTTGCAAATGTTGTTGAAGCAAGTGTAGTTGAGGGAATTGACATTTATGCCGTTAAAACAGTGCGTCAGCTTGTTGACCACCTTTCAGGCAAAGAGAAAATCAAAAAGTTTGTTGCTTCTCCTTCTGAGTATGAATATCATCTTGACCTTAAGCTTGTTCCTGATTTCTCTGATGTAAAGGGTCAGTATCAGGTTAAGCGTGCACTTGAAATTGCCGCTGCCGGTGGACATAATGTTCTGATGATTGGTCCTCCGGGCTCAGGTAAGAGCATGCTTGCAAAAAGACTCCCCTCAATTCTACCCGATATGACCTTTAATGAAAGCCTTGATGTTACAAAAATCTATTCGATTGCGGGCTATCTTCCCGACAATGTTTCACTTATAAGGTCAAGACCCTTCCGTTCACCTCACCACACAATTTCAACTGCAGGTCTTTCAGGCGGCGGAAGAATACCGAGACCCGGTGAAATCAGCCTTTCTCATAACGGTGTGCTTTTCCTCGATGAGCTTCCTGAGTTTTCAAAGGTATCAATGGAAGCTATGCGTCAGCCTCTTGAGGACGGCAAAATAACCATTTCACGAGTTTCAGGCTCACTGACTTACCCTTGCGAGATTATGCTTGTGTGTGCTATGAATCCTTGCCCTTGCGGTTATTTCGGTCATCCCACAAAGCAGTGCACATGCTCCAAGGGGGCTCCTCAGAAATATATGTCCAAGGTAAGCGGCCCTCTGCTTGACCGACTTGATATTCACGTTGAGGTACCTCAGGTTGAATTCAGCAAGCTTTCAGGCGAAGAAAAGGGTGAAACCTCAGCAGAAATCAAAAAGAGAGTCAATGCTGCAAGAAAAATTCAGACTGAGCGCTTTAAGGGTACATCCGTTACCTGCAACGCAAAAATGACTCCCTCACAGACCGCAGAATACTGTAAGCTCAGCGAAGCAGGAAAGAAAATTCTTGAGCGATGCTTTGAAAGTATGGATTTATCAGCAAGAGCCTACGATAAAATTCTTCGTATTGCAAGAACAATTGCCGACCTTGAAGGCAGTGAAACAATTGAAGTGCCGCATATTACCGAGGCTGTGCAGTACAGAAGCCTTGACAGAAAATTCTGGAATGCATAAATTCAGACTGTCAATAAACGCACAAGAACAACAATGTTGAATTTTATATGTAAATCGTACAATAAATTCAAATTGATATTAAGGATAAGAAAATCGAACAAAGCATCGAGCTTTGTTCGATTTTAACATTGTTTTGACCTTTTTTTACCCTCTC
>JBGVFK010000134.1:0-5974 GCA_045121075.1 Acutalibacteraceae bacterium
GAGAGGGTAAAAAAAGGTCAAAACAATGTTAAAATCGAACAAAGCTCGATGCTTTGTTCGATTTTCTTATCCTTAATATCAATTTGAATTTATTGTACGATTTACATATAAAATTCAACATTGTTGTTCTTGTGCGTTTATCGACAGTCTGGCCGGCTGTGTCTGACACAGCCGGTTTATATTTTACAAATCAGTCCTTGCTGGGAAATACAGCACTGTAAACCTTCTTGAGGAAAACAGTAAGCTTTGCAATAAGTCTTGCAAAAAAGCCTGCCTGCTCAATTTCGTAGCTTTCAGTGTCTTCTATATCACCAACACGAAGAGTAATCATACTCATAAAGCGTGAGCCTTCGGTTTCAAAGCCTATATTGTAGCCTTCAACGTGGTTGATGTAGCCTGAATAAGAATTTACATTTGCTGTATAGGTTTCAGTTGTTCCGTTTCTCCACTTAAGCTCATACTTGATTGTCTGAGGCATATCGCCATTAAGTGTGCAGTCAATAATTTTAATTGAAATGAACGGAAATTCCTTTACATTTTCCATCTGAATAACATAGTCGCTGTCGATATATGAAACAAACACCTTGTTTTCATAACGGTTAATTCCGTATTTCAAGGGAGCACCGTTAAGTGTATATTCAGGCTTTTCACCGATTTCATCGGTTTTCTTTGCCATATATGTTGAGTGTTCTTTATTCCAGTATATAACCTCAAACTGAGCAATACTGAAGTTTACAGCCTCTGAGCCTTCATAGATGAAATTAGGAATACCTGTAACGGGTATGATTTCCAGTATATACTTATCAACAAGCTTTTTGTAAACTACAAAATCATATTCGCCGTGCTTTTCACCCTTGTAATTATCAGTTACCTCAACATGAATATGTACGGGCACTGTTTCACTTTCGTTGAGTGCTGCAATTTCGCATTCTTCAAAATCAACGTAAGCCTGGCCATAGTTTGAGTATCTGCCTGCACCTTTGACAGCCGGGTCAGAGTTAAGAGTCTGCTTTGTGCCGTCGGGCATTGTTACAGTAACCTCATAGTAAATTTCTGATTCGTGCAGATAGTATACGGAAGTGAATCTTGAGCTTTCAACATCTGCAATTGAAATCGGGTTTGAGTCTGCAAACTCTACAGAAACATCTACTGCTGCAAAAACGGAAAGACCGCTTACTGCCACAGAAAAGAGCATAAGCATTGCCAGTAAAAACGCAGTTATTTTTTTCATTTTATTATTCCTCCTGAATTTATTCCTTTGGCATATATTACCACGAAATCGAAGTGAATGTCAATCATATTAACGGGATTTCTGCTTACCTGTACCTGCTGTTTTAATCACACCAACAATAAGAAGTGCAGGGAAAATCAAAGCCAGAAGCATACCCCTTGAAAAATCTCCGTCAAAAAGTGTTATACCCTTACCAACAACTGCAGGACCTAAGGAGCAGCCGCTGTCACCGAAAAGGGCAAGCATTGCAAAAAGAGCTGTGCCGCCTTCAGGCATTTTCAGTGCAGCAAGCGAGAAGGTACCGGGCCACATTACACCAACGGAAAATCCGCACACACCGCAGCCCACGAGAGCAAGTAACGGACTCGGTGAAAGAGATGCCACAAGGTAACTGACTATGCAAAGGGCACCGCTTGCAACCATAACAGTTGTTAGAGGAATTTTTTCGCTGATTTTTGAATAAAGCACTCTTGCACTGCCCATCAGAAAAGCAAACATACAAGCTCCAAGCAAATCGCCCATTGTTTTTGAAACCTGAAGACCTGACTCGGCAAAGGCCGATGCCCACTGACTCATAGCCTGCTCACTTGCACCTGAGCAGAGCATAACAAGAGCAAAAACATAAAAGAGCTTACTTCTGAAAAGGTCTTTTACGCTCATAGTTTTGCTTTCTCCGAGAATATCAGGGAAAGGCACAAAGCAGAAATAAATGCCGTTGAGTATTGGCACCAATGCCCAGATTACAGCAAGAATTCTCCAGTTATCCACCGAAAAAAGAGTGAAGAAAAGTGTGGATAAAAGCACAACGCACATATGACCCCAGCAATAGAAGGAATGAAGAAGACTCATTGAGCCCTCTTTATTATCGCTTGGGCAAGCCTCAACAAGCGGACTGATAATAACCTCAATAAGTCCGCTGCCTGTTGCATAGATAATAATTGAAACAACAATGCCGACAAAGGGTGGCAATACATAAGGCAGCACACTTAAGCTGCAGAGCCCCACAGCCGCCAGAATATGAGCTGCAATTGTGCATTTTCTGTAACCGATTTTATCAATGAAATACGCTGAGAAGTAATCCACAACAAGCTGAAAGCCGAAGTTGATTACAATAAGAAGAGATATTTTATCATAAGGCAGACTGAAGTCACGCTGAAGGGTGAGAAAAAGCAAGGGAAGAAAATTATTGATTATTGCTTGAACAAAATATCCGCCGTATGATGCGTAAAAGGTATGCTTGTAATTATTTTTAACCGCCATTTTAATTCTCCCGTAAAATGAATACTGTTAAAATTCTACCATACACTGCAAAAAAGTCAAGCCGACATAAATTTTTGAGAGGAAAAATATTGCAAAAAAATGGCTCGGAGTGTATAATTTATTAAAACATATTAAAAAAGGAGAAAACATTATGGCAGTAATCAAAAAGGCTGTGGCTACAGCAATGGCAATTTTTATGGCAATTTACGGCTTTATCGGTATGACCGATAACGTAAGCGACGACTACACAGAGGGCAAGTACAAGAATGTAATTCTTATGATCGGTGACGGTATGGGCTTCAACACAATCGGTGCTACCAAGGCTCAGCGCGGTGTTTCTATGACAATGGAAACAATGCCCGTTCAGGCTCAGTCACAGATCTGGTCATACGGCATTACAGCAACAGACTCAGCTGCAGGCGGTACAGCTCTTTCAACAGGTGTAAGAGTATGGATCAATTCAGTCGGACTCTTCCCCTTCGACCCGTTCACCATTAACGATTTCAATGTACCCATCAACCTTTGCGAGCTTGCAAAGAGAGACGGTATGGCTGCAGGTGTTGTTACAACAGACAAAACAAGCGGTGCAACTCCTTCTGCATTCTCAGCACACGCTCTTGCAAGAGATATGGAGGAAAACATTTCAGCTGACCAGTTAGCTTCAGGAATCGACCTTATCTGGGGCGGTGCAAGTGAAAGCATCAACAAGGAAAACACAAAAGCAAACGGCTACACCTACATCAGCACAGAAACAGAAATGGACGCACTTACTGCAGGCTCACAGAGCTTTGCACAGTTCAGCTTTGACGACCTTAAATACTGCACAAACAAAAAGGACACTCCCTCCATCAGAGAAATGACCGAAAAGGCAATTGAAATTCTTTCAGCTGATGAGGACGGCTTCTTCCTTATGGTTGAGGGTGCTTGCATTGACAAGTTCTCACACGACAACAACTTTGAAGGCGCAACAATGTGCACTGAAGAGTTTGACAAGGCAGTTGCTGCTGCTCTTGAATTTGCCGCTGAAGACGGTGAAACTCTTGTTGTTGTAACCGCTGACCACGAAACAGGCGGCATCAAGCAGGACAAAAAGACAGGCGAATACTACTACACTATTGACACTCACGGCATCGTTGATGTACCCGTATTTGTTTCTGCAACAGATGCAGGCTTCAAGTCAGGCGAAAAGATTAAGAACCGTGAAATTCCCGTTCAGATTGCAAGAGTTCTCGGCTTTGAAAAGAGCGAGTTCCCTGCCGCTAAGTAAATTTGCCCCTTCCGAGTTTGTCTGCGACAAACCCACCTTCCCCTAAAGGGGACGGCTTAGTGCAAAATGCAAAATTAAGGACTGCGAACGCAGTCCTTTTTGTTTCGCTGACAGTAGCCATTAATCTAAGACGAATTTAAAATCTACTCTATATCCTTTTTTACGCAATCTACTCCGCAGGCTATATTTTTAAGTTTGCAGAGATATAAATCTGCGACCACATCTCAACTCTTAACTCTCAACTCTTAACACTAAAAAATGCCACTTGTCGACCTGACAAGTGGCATTAAAATCAATAATTTTTATGTTCAAAAATAAGCTCAATTCCTTCAGTGGGTGCTACAACATATTTTTCATCGAAGCTGTCCTCTGCGTTGCATTTATCCCAGAGCTTCCAGCTGAAGCCGTAAACACCAAGCTCTGCATCAAGAGCTTCCTCGTATGAGCTGTACTTACCGTAGGTTGCTTCGGGATCTAAGCCGTATAACGCCTTTTCGCTGTCGTAGTTATTGAAGTAATCATCACGGTGGATCAGCTCAATACCACTGGTATAACCCGGGTCAAGAAGATGAGCCTCTTTCTGAAGCTTGTTTTCTGTTATGCTAAAGAGCATATAATCTGCACTTGTGCCTTCATATTTGCACAGCATATTGCAAAGCAGCTGATTGTCGGCATTCATATAAAGTCCGATATACTCGTCAAAGCCGTAGGGTGAATCCACACCGCTGGAGAATTTTACAAGGTCAATTTCATTTGCCTTATTATCCTTCACCTTGATATAACGGATTGAAAAATCATTCATATATCCGGTTGTCTGTTCTTCATAGGTGCAGACAAGCATATCCTCTGTGCCGTCATCGTCAAAGTCCTTTATTAATTTTCCGCCCTTAAGATTGCTGTAATATTCGGTATAAAAGGCTTCGAGAATTTCTGTGTCTGAAAGACCTGCATCAGGCTCACCTTCATTTTCTGAGCCCTTGCATGAAGCAAAGCTGAAGAGCATAAGCGCCGCCATTAAAACTGATATAAACTTTTTCATTGAGTATTTCCTCCTTTTTAATTACTGATTAGATTATACCCTCTGGCATTATTTAAGTCAACCACTTTTTCTGCTATTGACAAAGTCTTAGAGTAAGGGTACAATAAATTCATGTAAAATATAAAGGAGATACTATTATGAAAAAACTGATTTCGTTATTACTTGTTTCACTTATGCTTTTCACCCTTTGCGCCTGCAATCAGACCGATGTTTCCGAAGAGCAGAACCCTGACTTCACTGCAGAATATCTCACCGACCCCGATGTGATGATTATTGATACGCAGGAAGATATCGACGAAAAGGCAATCAAGAAGCATTATGCAGACGGAAAAATCATTCTCGTGAAGGATTGGACACTTGCTTCAGAGGTTCAGGATATGATTGCAACAACAATGACAGCTTACTTTTCCGAAAAAGACCTTGCAGTTGCTTTCTATAAAACAGCAAGCGGCGTTCCCGGTGTCAGTGCTCTAAACAGCAACTCAACCACCCTTGATGTAGAAATTGATGAAATGATTGCAGACGCAAAAACACAACAATAAAAATACCGCTTGACACAAAGTCAAGCGGTATTGATTTATTCTTACTTGTGGTAAATAAGGTGGCAGATGTCGTCACCGTTACCGATTGTCATGGGAAGATCAAGCTCAGCGCCGTATTTGTCACCGATGCCTCTGTCACCGCACATAGCAAGGTCGCAGAGAACTCTGATTTCTTCGTCTGTACAGCCGGCCTTCTGCCAAGCCTTTACAAGAGGACAGTAGTGGAACTTAAGCTCGAATCTGTCGTCCTGAACATCAATAATATCCATTTCAAAAACCCACTGTGCAGGCTTTGTGAAAAGAGTTTTCTTAAGACCCTTGAGTGAATCTGTCTTGCCCTTGTAAACAAGGTTCTGACCGTTGAAGTGACCGCAGCGACGGATTGCGTCAGCAGCGAAATCGTAGGGATCAAGACCCTTTTTCTTAGCCTCATCTGTAAGGTAGTAAAGCCAGAGAGCTCTGTGCTCAAGCTGTTCTCTTACGGCTTCAATAAGAGGATTTTTAATTTTTGCTTCATTTTTAATCATATTTTTTCATCTCCATTTAAAATATACATTGATTATATCACAATAATTTTTCTTATTCAATGTACTTTTTCAACAAGTTTCGACCTTAATTTTCTACAAATTACACTT
>JBGVFK010000135.1:0-15257 GCA_045121075.1 Acutalibacteraceae bacterium
CCATTCCCTTGAGGACAGAATTGTAAAAAGAGCCTTCAGTGAATACTGTAAGGGCTGTGAATGTCCCAGAAGCGCTCCTGTGTGCATCTGCGGAAAAACTCCTGACGGAAAGCTTCCTTTTAAAAAGCTTCTGCCGTCTGAGGAAGAAATTGAGAATAATCAGCGTTCAAGAAGTGCAACGCTGAGATGTATTGAAAGATTGTAATTAACCTTTAGTTTATTGGTGGGAGAGAAAGAAAATGGCAGCAGAATATGCTTATAAATATGATTACGGTTCACCTGCCGTAAGGGAAAATCCTCTGCCCAAAAAAGAGGTCCAGAAAAAACCTGAATTTAAAACATATAACAGCCCTCTTGCAAAAAGACTTCAGGAGGAAAGAGCAGCTACACAGAAGGTGCTTAAAATTGCCTCCTATCTTGCTGCTGTAATTGTTGCATTCTCTTTTGCAACTGCAAGCTTCTATGAAAAGGATGAGGCTAAGAGAAAGCTTGACACAGCACAGGACTTCTATATGCTCTGCGAATCAGAAAACAAGGAGCTTAACGCAAAGCTTAACGCTCTTGCAACTGCTGAAAACATTGATAAATACGCAGTTGAAAGACTCGGTCTTGTTAAAATTACTGCTGATAAGGAAGTTTACCTTGACGCAGAAACAGACAATAAAACAATTTATTTCCAAGGAAACGAAAAAACAGATATTAAAAAATAAGGGATTTACAAGCATAATTTTATACGGTTTGTTTTCCCAATCAGCTATGAAATAAGCCGTCACACCGACGGCTCATTTTTGCTATTTAATAAAGTACAATTTTTCATATAATTGCGAAGAAACAAATACTTATAGTATGTAAAACATAAAAGGAGAAGGCTTATGTATATTCATCCTAACCGTGTTAAAAGAAAAACCGACACCACCTTTGTGAAGCAGTCGGCAATTGTTTCGCTTATTCTTGTTGCAGCAATGGTTTTTGTAAACCTGGGCGCTGTGGCTTATATTATGCTGACTAAAGGCGATGAATACCGTGAAAAGGCTGCAAGTAATCAGCTTTATGATGTTTCAATTGAGGGTATCAGAGGCACAATTTACGACAGTAATATGACTCCTCTTGCAACAAGCACAACTGCATGGATTCTCTGCGTTAACCCCAAGGCTATCAAGGATAAGTTTGAGGATAATTCCTTCCTCAGCAAGGAAAACCGCTACGATACCTTCATTAACGACATTTCAAAGAGATTTGCAAAAATTCTTGATATGAAAAAGAGCGAAGTTAAAGCAATGCTTCTTCAGTCAGAGCTTACCTACAAAAGAATTAAAAAAGAGGTTTCACCTACACAGAAAATTGCCCTTGATGCAATTATCAATCAGCCCTACGGCTTTAAGTACACCTATATTGATAACGGCTTTTTCAAGGATATAAACGAGGAAAGAACCTACAATATCAGCATTTCATCAATGTTCAGCTATGAAAGCGACAGCATAAGAGAATACTCTCAGAGCAACTTCGCTTCAACGGTTATCGGTGTAATCAACGCTGAAAATAAGGGTGAAACGGGTATCGAAAGCCACTATAACAATGTGCTTGAGGGTACAGCAGGCAGGATTGTAACTGCCAAGGACTCAAGAGGCAGAATACTTGAATCAAGCTACGAAACCGTTTTTGATGCAGGTGAGGGCAACGGCATTGTGCTCACAATTGACTCCAATATTCAGAGCTACCTTGAAAATGCTCTTAACCGTGCTCACGCAAGCATTAAAAGTGACGGTGTTTACGGTATCGTTATGGATGTTAAAACAGGTGCTGTTCTTGCCGTTTCAGATAAGCCCGACTTTGACCTCAACAGCCCCAGAGAGCTTGTAAGCGAAGCGGCAAAGGAAGAGCTCAAAAAATACGAGGTTGGCTCAGATGAATACAAGCAGGCCTTCAGTAACAAGCTTTATGAGCAGTGGAGCAGCTTCTGTATCACAGAAAACTACGAGCCAGGCTCAACCTTCAAAATCTTCACTGCAGCAGCTGCCATTGAAGAGGGCGTAGCAAGTCTTAACACAACCCACAACTGTCTCAGTTATGTTAAAGTTGCAGACATTACCTATAACTGTGCTAACGATAAGAGCCACGGACTTCAGACTCTTACTCAGGGTCTTATGAATTCATGTAATACCTTCTTTATTACAATCGGTCAGCGTCTCGGTATTGAAAAATATAACAAATACTTTGAGGCCTTCGGCTTTACAGAAAAAACAGGCATTGACATCAATAATGAGGCTTATCCCGTTTACCATAATCCTGACAGAATGACTAAGGTTGACCTTGCAAGTACCTCCTTCGGTCAGACCATCAGAATCAGCCCCTTACAGCTTATAACTGCAGCATGCTCAATTGCAAACGGCGGTAAGCTCATGCAGCCCTATCTTGTTGATAAGGTGGTTGACAGTGACGGTAATATTATTTCACAGACAGAGCCTACTGTTAAAAGACGAGTAATCTCCGAAAGAACTGCTCAGAGTGTAATTTCAATGATGGAAGCCGTTGTTGAAAAGGGCACAGGTAAAAACGCATATATTCCCGGCTACAGAGTTTGCGGTAAAACCGCTACTGCTGAAAAGCTTGACGATAACACAGATGATGCAATCTACATCGCATCCTTCCTTTGTTTTGCTCCTGCAGATGACCCTCAGGTTGCAATTCTCGTTGGTGTAGATAATGCACCGGGACCCTACAGAGGCGGTGGCGTGCTTGCAGCACCTATTGCAAAGGAAGTGCTTGAATCAACTCTCAAATATCTTGGCGTTGAGCCTCACTATACACAAAGTGAGCTTGCTTCTGTAAGCAGAACAACACCCTCACTTATCGGCAAAAGCGTAAGTGATGCTAAAATTGCCGCTGCAAATGCCGGTCTTGTTACAAGAGTTTCAGGTAAGGGCAACAAGGTTGTTTCTCAGGTGCCCTCAGGAGGAGAATCAATACCTGATGGTGGTGTAGTAGTAATTTACACTGAGGATAATTCAAAAACCGTTGAGGTAACTGTGCCTGACTTTACAGGTCACACTGCTGCAGAGGTTAACCGTATAGCAGTTAATAACGGACTTAATGTTGTGTTCTCAGGTCCTACAGGCTCATCAGGTGTTGTAGCCTACAGCCAGGATATAAGAAAGGGCACAACTGTTGAGGCAGGCTCAAAAATTACAGTTTACTTCCGTTCAGATAATATTGCGGTAGACTAAAGGGTACAATTTATTACAAGGTGGTTTCTATTTATGCTTATATCAGAGCTTTTAAAAGGCATAGGCTGTGAAGCTTTCACAGAGGACGTAGAAATCGGTTTTATAACGGATAACTCAGAAAAATGCAAGGAAAACTCAATTTTCGTCTGTCACGAGGGTGCAGAGGACTTTGTGGAATCAGCAATAAAAAACGGTGCAGTAGCCGTTGTTGCCAATAAAAAGCTTAATGATAACTGCTATGTGGTAGAGGATACAAGAAAGGCTTACAGCCTTCTTTGTGCAGAGCTTTTCGGCAATTGCCATAAAAAAATAAAGCTTATCGGTGTAACGGGCACAAACGGAAAAACCACCGTAAGCTCAATGCTTTACCATATTCTTACAATGAACGGCAGAAAATGTGCACTTCTCGGCACAACCGGTTATATTCACTGCGGTGAAAACGAAGAAGCCTCTCTCACAACTCCCGACCCATACGAAATGCACAGAATGTTCTCAGAAATGACAGAGTGCGGCACAGAATACTGCATAATGGAGGCATCATCACAAGGGCTTATGCAGGAAAGACTTTTTCCTCTGCAGTTTGAAATTGCCGTATTCACAAATCTCACACCTGAGCACCTTGATTATCACGGTTCAATGGAAAATTACCGTAAGGCCAAGGAAAAGCTTTTCAGACAAAGTAAGGTATCGGTAATAAATCTCGACGACGAAAATGCAGAGAGCTTTCTCAGTGCTTCAGATGGTGAAAAAATAACCTACTCACTTAAAAAAGATGAGGCGGATTTCACTGCAAAGTATATAAGATTCTTTGAGGGTGCTACCGATTATGTAATTGTGGCAAACGAGCTTATTCACAGAGTGAAGCTGCAGACACCGGGTAACCATAATATATATAACTCAATGGCAGCAGTTATTTGTGCAATTAAATGCGGACTTTCTCTTGAAAAGGCTGCAAATGCCCTCAGAAGCTTTTACGGTGTAAAGGGCAGGTTTGAAATTCTACCTCTAAAAACAGATTACAAGGTTATAATTGACTATGCACACACTCCCGACAGCCTTAAGCAGGTGCTTCTTACTCTTTCTGATTTTAAGAAAAACCGCCTGATAACTCTCTTCGGCTGTGGCGGAGAAAGAGATAAAACCAAAAGGGGAGAGATGGGCAGAATTGCAACCTTTTACAGCGATGCGGTAATAATTACAAGCGATAATCCAAGGCACGAAAACCCATCAGAAATTATTGACGATATACTTAAGGGTACTGAAGATAGTAAAACTCCCGTATATATTATAGAAAACAGAAAAAAAGCTATTGAATATGCCTTGAAAAAGGCTCAAAAGAATGATATTATTCTTTTAGCAGGAAAAGGACACGAAGCCTATCAGATAATAGGTGACGAAAAAATCTCCTTTGACGAAAGAAAAACGATAGCTGAGCTTCTTAAATAAAGCTTGGCAGAATTTGAAAGGAATGTTTTAAATGAATTCTACAGTCGCAATTTTAATCTCACTTGTAACTTCTTTCTTGGTTACCTTCCTTTTAGGCTATGTGCTGATTCCCTTTCTTCACAAGCTTAAATTCGGTCAGAATATTCTTACCGATATCGGTCCCAGCTGGCACGCTAAAAAGCAGGGCACACCCACAATGGGCGGCATTATGTTCATTATCGGTATAATTTTTGCTGTTGCAGTTGCTCTTATCGGCTGCAAAATTGGTGGCTTCTCAGCCTTCGCTGAACTTGATATCACACGCTATCAGCAGTATACAAGACTTTTTGCAGGTATTCTTATGGCATTCTGCTTTGCGATGGTAGGCTTTGCAGATGACTATATCAAGGTTGTTAAAAAGAGAAACCTCGGTCTTACAGAAATTCAGAAAACCATTCCCCAGGTGCTTATTATCGGTGCTTACTTCGCTTCACTTGTAATTTCTGAAAGCACCTCAATGTACATTCCCTTCTTCGGAAAGGTAGCATTTGATTCAATCGGCGGAATCATCTTCTTCTGCCTTTTCGGTGTATGCGTAACCTACGGTGCAATCAATGCAGTTAACTTCACAGACGGTATTGACGGTCTTTGCGGCAGTGTAACAATTCCCGTTGGTGTTGCTTTCACTGTTATGGCTGTGCTTCAGCAGAATACCTCAATCGGCATTTTAGGTGCTGCTCTTGCAGGCGGCTGTGCAGGCTATGTAATCTGGAACCACTATCCTGCAAAGGTTATGATGGGTGACACAGGCTCAATGTTCCTTGGCGGACTTGTTGTTGCTGCTGCTTATGCTCTTGAATGTCCCATCATCCTTTTACCTGTAGGTATCGTATATGTAATTGAAGCTCTCTCAGATGTAATTCAGATCGGCTCAATTAAAATCAGAAAGAAAAAGGTGTTCAAAATGGCACCTATCCACCACCACTTTGAAATGTGTGGCTGGAACGAGAACAAAATTGTTGCTGTATTCACCACAGTAAGCACAATCGGCTGTGCAATCGGTGTTGCGATTATGGCTCTCACACTTAATAAGTAAGACTTTGCATTTTGCATTCCTCTGTAGTCTGTAGCTAACAGATAAACACAAAATATTTACCCGGAGGCAGAACCATGCTTGACTCAATGAAAAAGAAGCTTCGGCTTATGTCATCAAAGACCCGAATCTATCTTGATGAAAATACAAACTTTTTTGTACACGGCAGCTTTGACGTGGTTTTTGCCTCAACGGTGCTTATACTTTTCACCTTCGGAATCGTTATGATGTATTCCGCAAGCTATGCCTATTCGGCTTACTATGAAGGCAGTCCTACAGCGATTTTCTTTGATCAGCTTTTTACCTCGGCAATCGGCTTTGTGCTTATGATAATTGTCAGCAAGCTTGATTACCGCATTCTCAACGGCAGACTTGCCTGGGTAGCCTTTTATTTAACAATAGGTGTGCTTTGTGCAACTATTCTTCTTGCAAAAATAACCGGTGCGGAAACAGGCCGTTGGCTCAATATCGGTATTTCCATACAGCCCTCAGAATTTGCAAAGCTGACAATGATAATCGTTCTTTCTTATCTTATGACGGCAATGCGTGGAGGTCTGAGAGCTCCAAAGGGCAAAATCAGTGCATTCAACCCTAAGGCAGACGGCTTTGCTGAGGGTGAATCAAAGCTCTTCAAATGGGCAAGAGACCCCTTTAAATGTTGCTTTGTTGTTGCTTTTGTAATTTGTATTTACTGCGGTCTTGTTGTACTGCAGAAGCACCTTTCGGCAACCATTCTCTTCTTCTTTATGGGCTATTTTATGCTTATGCTCAGCGGAACGAAGAAAAGCTATTTTGTAATTGTAAGCTTATTGATTGTGGGTGCTGTGCTTATCGTGCTTTCAAATCCCGACATCATCAAGGGTCTCGGCTTCGGTACACACAGAATTACCGTCTGGCTTGACAAAATGAACCCTGATTATGTAGATGACAGACGACAGACGGTAAACGGTCTTTATGCAATCGGCTCAGGCGGACTTTTAGGCGTGGGCTTCGGCAATTCCCGACAGAAGCAGCTTTACATTCCTGAGCTTCACAACGACTTTGTTTTCCCTGTTGTATGTGAGGAGCTTGGCTTTGTCGGTGCTGCATTAGTTGTTCTTCTTTTCGCCTTCCTCATTTTCAGAGGCTTCAAAATTGCAAAGGAATGCAACGACTACTTCGGTTCAATGCTCGTTATGGGTGTAATGATTCAGATTGGTCTTCAGGTGATAATCAATATTGCCGTTGTAACCGACCTTTTCCCGAATACTGGTATGGGTCTTCCCTTCTTCAGCTCAGGCGGTTCATCAATTATTTCCATACTGATGGAAATGGGTCTTGTGCTGTCCGTTTCAAGAAGGTCAGCGATAGAAAAGAAATAAGGAGAGATAAAAATGAAAATTCTTTTTGCTGCCGGAGGTACCGGTGGACACATCAATCCTGCGCTTGCAGCTGCAGGTGAAATCAGAGAAAGATATCCCGATGCAGAAATTCTTTTCGTAGGTGCAAAGGGTAAAATGGAAGCAAAGCTTGTGCCTAATGCAGGCTTTAACCTTAAAACAATCAGAATTGCAGGCTTTCAGAGAAAGATAAGCATTGAGAACATTTTCAGAAATATTCTTGCAATTATTTACCTTATTCTTTCACCCCTCAGTGTAAGAAAAATAATCAAGGACTTTGCTCCCGATGTTGTTGTGGGCTTTGGCGGTTATGTAAGCGGTCCCGTAGTTCAGATGGCTGCTAAAATGGGTATTCCCACTGCAATTCACGAGCAGAATGCTTATCCCGGTGTAACCAATAAAACCCTTGCTAAAACTGTTGATAAGGTTATGCTCACAGCTGAAGAAGCAGAAAAGCACCTCAGCCCCAAGAATCCTCCTGTTGTAACAGGTCTTCCTGTAAGAGGTGAAATGCTTAAGGCAGACAGAGAAAAGAGCCGTAAAGAGCTTGGAATCAAGGATAATCAGAAGCTTGTGCTTTCAATGGGTGGCTCTCTTGGTGCTCTTACAATCAACAACGCAATGGTTGACCTTATCGGTGAATACCATAATAACGATAACCTCTACTTCCTTCACGCTATGGGTCAGTACGGACTCTGGGTACCCGATAAGCTTAAGGAAAACGGTGTTCAGATTGAAGGCAAAAATGTTGAAATCCGTGAATACATAAGTGATATGGACAGATGTATGTCTGCTGCTGACCTTGTAATCTGCCGTGCAGGTGCAAGCTCACTTTCAGAGCTTCAGGCTCTCGGCAAGGCTTCAATTCTTGTTCCGTCACCTAATGTTTCGGAAAATCATCAGTTCCATAATGCAATGGCTCTTGTAAATAAGGGCGCAGCACTTGTTATTGAAGAAAAGGACCTTACCAAAGAAAAAATGGCTGAGCTTTTTGAAAGCCTTATCTTTGATGACGAAAAGCGACTTTCAGTTGAAGCAAGTGCAAAGGCAATGGCAGTTATGGACGCTAAGGAAAAAATTGCAGATATCATCGTTTCACTTGTAAAATAATAAAGAAAAATCACACTTTTACCTTCTTTTGCATAAGATAGGGTGAAAGGTGATGGTGAAATGGGCAATATAATTATTAACGGCGGCAAAAGGTTAGAGGGTGAGTTATCCGTTCAGGGCTCAAAGAACAGCTCCCTTCCAATTCTTGCCGCCACTGTTCTTGTTGACGGAATAAGTGTAATTCATAATTGCCCCACACTTTCCGATGTTGATGCAGCCGTAAGAATTTTAAAGCACCTTGGCTGTAAGGTGAAAAGAGACGGCAACACTCTTACCGTTGATTCGAGAAATATAACCTGCAGCAGTATACCCGAAAAGCTTATGCGTGAAATGCGCTCATCAATTGTTTTTCTCGGTTCGATTTTAGGAAGAACAGGCACTGCACAGATGACCTCACCGGGTGGATGCGAAATAGGTCTGAGACCTATAGATTTACATCTTAAGGCACTTAAAACTCTCGGCACTGAAATAACCGAGAGTGCAGGGTGTATATCCTGCAGAAGAATAAAAAACGAGGGAGCTGTTATAAGCCTTTCCTTTCCAAGTGTTGGCGCAACGGAGAATATCATTTTAGCTTCGGCACTTTCAAAGGGCAGAACGGTTATTCACAACGCTGCAAGAGAGCCTGAAATTCTTGATCTTGCAAGATTTCTCAATAAAGCAGGGTGTAGTGTCAGGGTTAAAAAAGAGGGCACAATTGTCATTGACGGTAAGGATAAAGCATATTCTCCTGAGCATGGTGTAATGTCTGACAGAATTGTAGCTCTTACCTATATGTCTGCTGTTGGTGCAGCAGGTGGTGATGTGCTTTTAAAAGAAACCGATTCATCAGCATTTTTTACTGTGCTTCCTATTTTTGAAAGTGCGGGCTGTCTTGTTGATTATAGCGATAATTCACTAAGAATAAAAATGAATGGCAGACCTAAGGGTGTGCGTGATATAAGAACACTGCCGTATCCGGGGTTTCCTACAGATGCTCAGGCTCCCGTAATGGCTATGCTTTCCTTTGCTGAAGGAACAAGCGTTATGGTTGAAAATATTTTTGAAAACCGCTTTAAGCATGTAACGGAGCTTTGCCGTATGGGTGCAGAAATCAAAATTGAGGGCAGAGTAGCAATTATTGACGGCAGAGAAAAGCTTTATGGTGCAAAAGTAAAATGCACCGACCTGAGAGGTGGAGGAGCCCTTGTTGTTGCAGGTCTCGGAGCAAAGGGCACAACAGTTATAAGCTCTCTTTCACATATAGACAGAGGATATGAAAAAATAGAGGAAAACCTGAGAAGTCTCGGTGCAGACATTTTTCGTCTGTAATTCGTCAAAAATTTATCAAAATTTTATAGACTTTTTCGGTGGGCTTCTGTATAATACATAATGTATATGCATTTGCCCACTTTGCATTTTGCATTTAAAAAGCGTTTTCCATAAAGATTGATATTTAATTCAAAGGAGGTGCCATGTTGGAAGATAAAAGACAGGATATTTTCGGTTATAGCTCTTCAGGAAGAGTAAATCAGCTTCAGGAAATCAATACAGATGCATGGCCTCTCATCAGCGGGTCAAACCTGCAGACAGAAAGAAGACCGACAGCTTCATCAGGCAGAGCACAGACTCAGATGCCGAGAAGAGAAGCTCAGCCATCAGTAAAAAGACCGTCTGCACCTCAGAGAAAGCCTGAGGAGAAAAAGAAAGCATCTTATGTTTCCTCTTCAACAGGTAAGGCTAAGAAAAAAGCAGAAAAGCCCGAGGGCAGAATTTCAAGACCTCCTGCAGGTAAGGCTGCACAGAGACCTGAAAGAAGAGAAAATAAAGAAAGAGAAACGGTCAATAATAAAAAAAGACCGCCTGACAGAAATCCCAAGGGTCAGCGTGTACAAAGCACAAACAGACCGCCTGAAAGAAAGGCTCAGCCGCAAAGACCTCAGAAGCAGAGAAAGTCTGAGTCAGAGCCTCTTACAAAGAGAAGACAAAAGGAAATTGACAGAGATAACAGATACTTTGAAAACGGTACCCGTCAGAAAATGTCCAAGGATGAGATAAGACGAGAGCGTCAGAGAAGACAGATTAAAAGAAGAAAAAGAAACACAGCCCTTGCAATTTTCTCCTTTGTTGCCGTGGTTGTGCTTGCATTCGGATTTTTCATTTATAACAACGTAGCTATTGTAAACAGCATCAATATCGAGGGTAACAGCACCTATTCAATGAAGAAAATCATCAATAACTGCGGTGTTGATGTAGGGGATAAGCTGTTTGCGGTAAGAGAGAAAAGGGTAAGAGAGCTTCTTACAAGTAAGCTTCCTTATATCAAGGATGTCAGCATCAGCTATAAGTTGCCCGATATTCTTACAATTACCGTAACACCTACCGAGGACAAGCTTATGCTCGCCCAGAAAAACAAGTATATCCGACTTGATAAGGACGGTAAGGTTGTGGCTGTTTCAAAAACCAAAATGAAGGACGGACTTTATAAGGTTGACGGTCTTACCTATAAAAAGCATAACCTTGGTGATATTTACTCTCCCACAGAGGGTGATGAAGCCAAGTACGAAATGGCAAAGACAATTGCCCTTGAGGCAGAAAGAGTCGGAATGCTCAAAGGCACCATCAATGTAAAAGAGATGGATAAAATTACCTTTACCTATGACGGCAGAATAAGAATTTACCTCGGTGACGCAAGTGAGCTTCAGAGCAAAATGGATTTCGCCTTTAAAACAATAGCGGATGCTGCTCCGGATAAGCAGACAGGTTATATTGATATGCGCTTCAGCGAGAGAGGATATTTCAGTGAGGGCAGCATGGACAATACCTGAAAAAGCCAAAAATACATAAAAATTTATTAATTGTATTGTGCTTTTGTTATTGTATTTCTTAATTTTTTGTGTTATAATAACTTGAATAATATGTTGGTTACTGTGTAAACTGACGTTTAATTGCAATTTAACATTAACGAAATCTTGAAAATATTTTTTACAGGAGGAAGTAAAATGGGCTTCATAATGGATAACGAAAACATCGCTTATAACCAGATTAAGGTTATCGGTGTAGGTGGCGGCGGCGGTAACGCTGTTAACGGAATGGTTGAGTCAGGTATTGTAGGTGTAGAATTTCTTTCAATCAACACTGACAGACAGATTCTTGAAAATTCAAAGGCTACACATAAAATTCAGATCGGTGAAAAGGTTACAGGCTGCATGGGTGCAGGCGGTGACCCTGCAATCGGTAAAAAGGCTGCTGAAGAAAGCAGAGATGTAATTGCTGATGCACTCCGTTCAACAGATATGGTATTTATCACAGCCGGTATGGGCGGCGGTACAGGTACAGGCGCAGCTCCCGTAATCGCAGAGGTTGCAAGAGAGCTCGGTGCACTTACTGTAGGTATCGTAACAAAGCCCTTCAAGTTTGAAGGTAAGAAGAGAATGCTTCAGGCAGAGCAGGGCATCAAGGAGCTTGAAAAGCATGTAGACAGCCTTATCGTTATTCCTAACGAAAGACTTAAGCTTCTTGGTGACAAGAGCCTCAGCATGAAGGATGCATTCGGTCAGGCTAACAATGTTCTCTGGCAGGGTGTTAAGAGTATTTCAGATACAATTAAGGTTCCCGGTTATATCAACCTTGACTTCGCTGATATCAAGAGCGTAATGAAGGACGCAGGTCTTGCTCATATGGGTATCGGTCGCGGCAGAGGTGCAGATTGTGCAGTTGAAGCTACAAAGCAGGCTATCACAAGTCCTCTTCTCGAAACAGCAATCGACGGAGCAAGCGGCGTAATCATCAACGTAACATGCTCATCAGATATGGCTCTTGATATGATTGAACAGGCTGGTTCAATTATTTCTGATGCAACTCATCCCGATGCAAACATCATCTTCGGTTCAGTATTTGACGAGGATATGGGCGACGAAATGCTTATTACTGTTATTGCAACAGGTTTCGGTGCTAACAAGGTTGGTGGCAAGTCAGTAGCTCCCTCAAGCTTTGACAATGCTCCTTTCACAGCACAGCCTCAGGCAGTTCAGGAAAAGGCTCCCGAATTCATCAGCCAGTCAACAAGATCAGCAAGCGGCTCACTTTTCGGTGAAGTAAATCCCGAAGCAGTTGATTTCGCTTCAACAAAGTTCGGTCAGAGCTTTGCTTCAATCTTCAACAATGCAGCAGCTAACCCTGCAGGCACATTCGACTTTGAAGCAGCTAAGGCAAACGCAGCAGCTCAGGCACCTGCTGAAGCAGCACCCGTAGCACCTGCAGCTCCCGTTGATGTAATTGAAACTCCTCAGAAAAAGAGCGGTTCAATTTTTGACGATCCCGACGAAGACGAAAGTGACATCCTTCCCGTATTCAAGGGCAGAAACATTTTCGGCAACAACTAAAACCAAAAAGACGGCTTAGGCCGTCTTTTTTTAGTGTGGAGTGTGAAGAGTGGAGTGTGGAGTTAAGGGTCGCTTCGCTCCGATTTTATCCGTTTCAGATAACTGCTGAATCTTTATATTCGTGCCGCCAAAGAAGAAAAATAAATTCGGCGGAAAGTTTTTTCATTTACAAGATCTGTAAAGGCGGATAAAATCATCTCTTTTCCTTCTGTAACTCAATTAACTCCGCAGAATATATCTTGCATATTGCAGATATTTAAATCTGCGACCACAACTCCACACTCCACTCTTCACACTCCACACTTGACACAAACTGTGTATATTTTTTTAATAATTATAAATTCACTTGACCTTTTGCAGAAATAATGTTAATCTATTAGATGTATAAAAATGTCTTATTATGGGTAAATGCAGATTTATTCAGGAGGTATATAATGAATTTACAGATGAACAAAAAAACAATTATCGCTATCGTTGTGCTGGTTGTTGTTTGCTGCGGTTCAATTCTCGGTGTAAAAATGATGACCGATTCAATCGAGCCTCAGACAACACTTCCTACTGTTATGACAACACTTCCCACGGTTCCGCCCACAACAGAGCCTACAACAGCTCCTACTACAACGGCACCCACAACTACGGAGCCTACAACAACTGCTCCCACAACAGCACCCACAACAACATCACCTCCGCTTACTCTTCCCACAACAATGCCCACAACGCCCTCAACAACGGCTCCTGCAACTGCTGCTCCGCAGCTTACACTGCCGTCAGTTGAATTTACTACTCAGGCTGCCAACGGCAATCCTCAGACTATCATCAGTAATGCGGCACTTTTCGATCAGGGCTTTATGAGCTATAAGTTCAACCCCGACGGTAATTTCTATTATACAAGTGAAGACCCTTGGCAGAGAACACTGGGTTATACAGAATTCTATGATATCGGTGCTCCCTTCCTTGCAATTTACTTTGATACAATCAGATGTAAGTTCCGTTATGACGAAAAGGACTGGATGATTCAGTTCTGGAAGGGTCAGTACGGTTATGTATTCATCGGTGCTGAAATCGGTGTTTACTATAAGCCCATCAACAGAACAGCTGAGTTTTACGACTGTGTAACAGACGAGGACGCACCTTATATGTCAATGACCTGCTACAAAGACGGAAATGAAATCTTCAGCCGTGACTATGCTAAGTATTGGTGGTGCACAGGCTTTGTTCCCGGCACACTTGACAACTTCTCAGACCGTTCAGAGCTTACAGTTAAGTGCAGAATCACAATGAAGGATTACAAGATGCTTCTTGCCTTCACAGGAGCACTTAAGGAAAACGGCTTTGTTCTTGATGAGGATTTCAGAACATCAGGTCTTGATGTGTTCTTTACCTGGAATTGATTTGAAAAAATCTCAAAATTCTCTTGAAATTTGAGATTACATATAGTATAATGAAGAATGATTAAAAGCAAATATTGTATATTTTCGGCATTTTATGCCGCTTAAATATAAATATTATGAAAGGATTGATTACAAATGAAAAAGTTTCTTGGTGTTATCGTAGCTCTCACAATGTGTGTTTGCCTTCTTCTTCCCACTGCTTTTGCTGCAGATACAGCAATCGGTGATGTAGATCTTGGCTCACTCTCATCAGACGAACTCTCAGCTCTTCTTGGTGATGTAGACCTTGGCGGTCTTGACCTTGACAGCATTCTTGCAGATATCGAAGCTGGTGATGAAGACGCTCTCGCTACACTTGAAGACGCTCTTGCAAAGGTTCAGGCAGAAGTTACAACAACTTCAGCTACAGGTTCAGTTGACAGCGGTTCAATTGACATGGGCGCAATCGAAGATATGGTTGGCGACCTTTCAACAGAAGATATGTCTTCACTTATGGATACTGTTGGCGGTGCATTCAGCGGCGCAGGTGTTGACCTCGGTGGTTTTGACCTCGGCGGTTTTGACGTAGCAACAGTTCTTAGCGGCAGCGGCAGCAGTGCTGAAGGCTCAACAGAAGGTGGCGACATTGCAAGTGGTGCTACCGACGCAGTTACCGGAATCGTAGATACTCTCATGGGTGGTCTCGAGGCACTCGGACTTGATACTTCTATGATTGAAGGTATGCTTGATAACGATATCGTAAACTTCTTCGCAAACATGTACATCGGCTATATCGGTGAAGTTGAAGAGACAACTACAGCTGCTCCCACAACAAAGAAGCCCGCTGTTGTTACAACAGAGACTCCTAAGACCGGTGATACATCAGCAGTTATCGCTGCTATCGCTACAATTTCAGTAGCTTCTGCAGCTGCATTCGTTTGCCTCAAGAAGAAGGAAAACTAATTTGTTATCACTTTTGTTTTAACTTTTTTAAAAAAGCTAGTACAAAGGACCGTTATGGAAACATAGCGGTCTTTCTTTTTATATAAAATTAAAAACCTCACACTTTTCTTAAAAAGTGTGAGGTTGCAGCTTGTCGAAAAAGTAATTTTCGACAAGCTGTCAGACTGTTGAGAAATGTGCAAGATGAGCTTTTCTTTACCCCGAAGGCGTACATAGGTACTCCGAGAGGGTAAAAAAAGGTCAAAACAATGTTAAAATCGAACAAAGCTCGATGCTTTGTTCGATTTTCTTATCCTTAATATCAATTTGAATTTATTGTACGATTTACA
>JBGVFK010000136.1:0-52420 GCA_045121075.1 Acutalibacteraceae bacterium
ACGGTGGTGCAATAAAAGCTTCAAGCAATACGGAATACACCGATTTCACCGTCATTCTGCCTTTCATAAGCGCAGAGCAGCTTACTGAAAAACAACTTGAATTTTAAATTTCTCAAAGGTTACTGCAATTTATCTGCAGTAACTTTTACTATTATCTGACATTGACATCATCTGCAGAATAATATATAATTTACCCAGTAAATCACGGAGGTGAGAACTTTTGAAAAAGGTTATGATCGGTATGAGCGGCGGTGTTGACAGTACGGTTGCTGCGCATCTTTTAAAAGAAAAAGGATATGACGTTGCAGGTATGAACTGCCGTTTTTTCTGCGAGGACGAAGCTCTGCTCAGCTCAGGCGATGACATAAGAGATGCCGAGGCTGTGTGCAAAAAGCTTGATATACCTTTTTTTGTGAGCGACCTTCGTAAGGAATTTGCTGACTGTGTAATTGAAGATTTTCTTACCTCCTATGAAAAGGGCGCAACACCAAATCCCTGCGTTTGCTGCAACAAGCATATGAAGTTTGACCTTATGCTAAAAAAAGCAGAGGAAAACGGCTACGACAATATTGCAACGGGTCACTACGCAATAATTGAAAAGGACACTAACGGGCGTTATCTTCTTAAAAAGGGCGCTGACACAGGCAAGGATCAGAGTTATGTGCTGTATGTGCTCAATCAGCATCAGCTGAGCCATTCCGTTTTCCCTCTTGGCGGGCTTTGCAAAAGCGAAATAAGAGAAATTGCCGAGGGCATGAATTTCATCAACGCCAACCGCAAGGACAGCCAGGATATCTGCTTTGTTCCCGACGGTGATTATGCAGCCTTTATTGAAAAAAGAACAGGCAAAACTTACCCTAACGGCAGCTTTGTCACAAGAGACGGAAAGATTCTCGGTGAGCATAAGGGCATTATCCGTTACACCGTAGGTCAACGAAAGGGTCTTGGTCTTGCACTTCCTGCACCTATGTATGTGTGTGAAAAGGATGTAGTGAACAACCGCGTTATTCTTTCTGATAACGAAAGCCTTTTTACAAAAACACTCACCGCAAAAAGCATCAACCTTATCCCCTTTGACAAAATCGAGTCATCAATAAGAGTAAAGGCCAAGGTTAGATATAAGCATCAGGAGCAGTGGGCAACTGTTCATCAGACAGATGAAGATACCCTTGTTGTTGAGTTTGACGAGCCTGTAAGAGCAATTGCTAAGGGTCAGTCCCTTGTAATGTATGACGGAGATTATGTTGTAGGCGGCGGTATAATAGAATAAAATCTGAAAGCTTGTACGGTTTGTACAAGCTTTATTTTTTGCTTCAAAATAAACTAAAATGTTGACAATGTTACATTTCGCATCATTCTGTAACAAATCTCTGCTTTTTAATATACTAAAGTACCAAAAAGACATTGTACAATTTGTCTAAAAATTCAATTGACAACGCCCGAATTTTATATTATCATATTAATAATATCTAAAAGAATAACTGTTTATCGGAAGGATACTCTAATGGCTGATTACTCTGCACTGAACGACGAAGAACTTGTAAAGCTTTCGCAGAATAACGACCGTAAGGCTTTAAGTGAGCTCAGTGTCAGATATGGTAAGGTTTCTTTCGCGATTGCGTCAACCTTCGCAGAAAATAGCCATATTTGTGACGACCTTTCTCAGGAGGGTATGATAGGCTTTCTTTCAGCAGTGTATTCTTACAGAGATGATGCAAAGGCATCTTTTCTTACATATGCTTCACGCTGTATAAGAAACAAGATTCTTTCAGCGCTGAGAAAAAGCACATCAACAAAGCGTATTCCCGATTCTCTGCTCATTTCTCTTGAGCAAATCAGCGATACCTTTGCAGACCACGACACACCTGAAGAGCTTTTCATCTCTCACAACAATGCAAAGTTTATAGCATCCCTTATTGAAGAGCTGTTATCAGACCAGGAAAAAGAAGTGCTCACTCTTTTCCTTTCAGGTAATTCCTACGGTGATATTGCAAAAAATCTTGACCTTTCACAAAAGGCAGTTGACAGCACACTGCAGAGAGCAAAAAAGAAGCTTCGTGAAAAGCTTCAGAATAATTTCTGAAATCCGCCCCGACTCAAGTGAGATTATAATCGGTGCAATTCCGAAAAGGGCTATCTATTTAATCAAGTGAGGTAAAAAATCATGTACGAAGACAAAACACTCAAATGCAAAGAATGTGGTGCAGACTTCATCTTTACTGCAGGCGAACAGGAATTCTATGCTGAAAAAGGCTTCCAGAATGAACCCCAGCGTTGCAAGGCTTGCCGTGACGCACGCAAGAATGCAGCTAAACCTGCTAGAGAAATGTTCATCGCTACTTGTGCAAGCTGCGGTGGCGAAGCTAAGGTTCCCTTCCAGCCCACAGAAGGCAGAGATGTTTTCTGTAGCGAATGCTTTGCAAAGATGAAAGAAGAAGCATAATTTATATTTGAAGTTTTTGTAATTACTTATAAATATAATAATTCTATGCGAAAAATCCTTGTACTGAAAAGTACAAGGATTTCTTTTTATCTGTTGAATATTTCTTCTTCACTGAGCTTACTGAAGGTCATTCTTTCTTTCGTTACGGGATGAAGGAATGAAACCTCCCTTGACCAGAGGGCAATAATTTTGCTGTCATCTTTTGCACCGTATCGTCTGTCGCCAAAAAGAGGCATTTTTCTTGAAGCAAACTGAACTCTTATCTGATGAGTTCTGCCTGTCATAAGGTGAACCTCCACAAGGGCAGAGTCATCGTACTCTTTAACAACGCTATAACTGAGAAGAGCCTTTTTTACACCTCTGCGTTCCTTTTTTACAGTGAAGCTTTTATTCTTGCTTTTATCAAAATAAAGAAGATCTTCGAGTATACCGTCTTTTTCTTCCGGCTTTCCGTGAACAACGGCAAGGTAAGCTTTTTCCATAGTCCTGTCCCCTGCTTGCTTAGAAAGCTCAGCTGCAGCCACCTTTGTTTTGGCATAGACCATTACACCGCCCACATCCTTATCAAGGCGATGAACAGGGTAAATTTCACCTTTTGTAAGCTCTTTAAGCAGAGTTACCATATTGGGCTTTGTGCTTTCCTCTGAAAGCAGACCTCGCTCTTTAATTACAACTATTATGTGCTTATCCTCGAATAAAACTTCCATAATTTACTCCGAAAAAAAGGGACTGAAAACCAGTCCCCTTAATTTTATTATTTTGCGTAGTCAACAGTTCTTGTTTCTCTGATAAGATTAACCTTAATCTGACCGGGATACTCAAGCTCCTGCTCAATCTTTTCAACGATGCTGCGAGCTACAAGTGTCATCTCTTCGTCGCTGATAAGCTCAGGCTTAACAAGAATACGAACCTCACGACCTGCCTGGATTGCAAAGGCTTTTTCAACACCCTTGAAGGATTCTGAAATCTGCTCAAGAGCTTCAAGACGCTTGATGTAATTCTGAAGATTTTCTCTTCTTGCACCGGGTCTTGCAGCTGAGATTGCGTCAGCAGCCTGAACAAGACAAGCAACAATGCTCTTGGGTTCAACATCACCGTGGTGAGCATGAATTGCGTTGATAACTGTTTCGTTTTCCTTATACTTCTTAGCGTATTCAACACCAAGCTCAATATGTGAGCCTTCCTGCTGATGGTCAACTGCCTTACCGATATCGTGGAGAAGACCTGCTCTTCTTGCAAGCTTAGGATCAATGCCGAGCTCTGAAGCCATAAGACCTGCAATATAAGAAACCTCAAGTGAATGGTTAAGTACATTCTGACCATAGCTGGTACGGTACTTAAGACGTCCGAGAAGCTTAACAAGCTCGTTATGAACACCGTTTACGCCGGCATCAATAACTGCTCTTTCACCTGCCTGCTTACAGGTCTGTTCAACCTCTCTCTTTGCCTTATCGTGAATCTTCTCGATAAGTGCGGGATGGATTCTGCCGTCTGCAATAAGTCTTTCAAGAGTAATTCTTGCAACCTCTCTGCGAACGGGGTCAAAGCTTGAAAGTGTGATTGCCTCAGGTGTGTCGTCAATAATAAGGTCAACACCTGTGATTGTTTCAAGAGTTCGGATGTTTCTGCCTTCACGGCCGATAATTCTGCCCTTCATCTCATCGTTGGGAAGAGCAACAACAGATACTGTTGCTTCAGAAGCGTGGTCAGCAGCACAACGCTGAATTGCAGTTGTGATGATTTCTCTTGCAAGGTTTTCTGATTCCTCACGTACTGACTGCTCGTATTCCATAATCTTGACAGCCTTTTCTCTCTTAAGAGATTCTTCAAGGCTTGCAAGAAGGTCAACCTTAGCCTGCTCTTTTGTATAACCCGAGATTTTTTCAAGCATTTCTAACTGACTTCTTTTGATGCTTTCTGCTTCGGAAAGTTGATTTTCAGCCTGCTTGATTTTTTCAGCAAGCTGTTCTTCTTTTTTCTCAAGAGTTTCAGTCTTCTTATCAAGACTTTCCTCTTTCTGGATCATTCTTTTCTCCTGACGTTGAACCTCATTGCGTCTTTCACGCAGTTCACGCTCAGTTTCAGTTCTGAGTTTATGAATTTCATCCTTTGCTTCAATTACAGCTTCACGCTTTTTGGTTTCTGCCTCATTAACAGCCTGGTTAACAATACGGGTAGCTTCTTCATTAGCTGAACCGATAAGGCCTTCAGCAGTCTTTTTTCTGTGCATTTCTCCAAGCACAAAACCTATTATACCAAAAACTACAGCACAAATTGCAGCAATTATAATTGTTTTAATTTCCAAAGTAGCAGCACCTCCTTCTTTTAAAAATTAGTTTCTAATCAATTAACACTAATCTTCGCTTTTTCATCAAAAGAATTACAGTAATGTTACTCGAAAGATAATGAACACATTATCTTATGACTGTAAAAAAGCATAAATTGGCTCATATTACAATCATCCCATATATTCTAAAACAAATTGCATAATAAGTCAAGTGTAATTATGTATTTTTTATTGTATTTTTATGATTTTTTTATAGCCTGATTTCTCATTTGCAGCAAAAAATACTCCCTCAGTTACCTGAAGGAGTATTGATTTTTATTGATTATTCTTCTGTTTCGTCGTCTTCTTCAGCTTCGCTTACAAACATTTCGCTGTCGCGGTGTTTTCTTGTCATAAGATAGCCTGCAAGAGCACCGATTGCAATAATGCTTGTGGGAGCAGCAACGATTTCAGGATTTTCCTTAACTACGGTTGTAGCCTTTTCAACGAAGGAATTGCCCTCATCCTCATCTTCAACGCCAACAAATGAAGCACCCTTTGTTGTAAGAATGTTTCCGTCAGCATCAGTTGCGTACTGATCGTTGAGAAGCTCTTTAAGATATTCAAATTCATAACCGTCGGTGTTGCTTGTGCCGTCATTAGGAACATAAGTGTTATAACTGCTACCGAAGGTTGTAAGAATGTCACCGTTAGGAGTTGTTGAATACTCAGGAAGCTCATTCTGAGCGTAGTCTACAACACCGTCGATAATTTCGTTAACCTTGTCGTTGCCTGAGGGGTTAACTGTATCAACTGCTGACTGAAGAGCAGCAACCATACTCTTATCGCTTTCAACCTTTGTACCGTTAAGGTTTTTATCCTTAATGATATTGAATGTGTATGTAGCCTGCTGAGCTCTGATACCGTCGTTATAATCAACTGTAAGAACGATTGTTTCGTTTGCCTTGTTGGGGTCAAGCTCAACGCTTGTTGTTGTGTTGTGACCTGCAGGAGCACCGTTAAGGGTCATTGTAGTAGCTTTTACATTGCCTCCGTCAAGCTGATCAGCAACTGAGAAGGGTGTGAACCACATCTTTGTTCTTTCCTGAGCAATTGTAACATCATAGAAGAAAACATCTGAATGGAATTCCTCTTCAAGATTGAAGCAGCCATTCTGACAAGCAAGCTCGAAAAGCTCCTTAGTGTTCATCTTACTGCTGTATCTTACATTCTTTTCGCTGAGCATTGTTTCAAGAACAAGTCTTGCAACCGCTGTTTTGTCGCCACTTTCAACTGCCGCACCGAGAGCGTCAGCATCAAGAGTTACATCGTAAGCTGTGTTAAGAATTGTTGCATAGTATGCGTTGTCAACATAAAGCTTATCATCAGGATGAACCATATCGTAAGCCATCTTTGAAACTTCGTAGTCACCGATGTTGTCTTCATTTGAGTCAGCTGATGAAGCAACAACAACCTTTGCCCAATAGAAAACCTCAGGAGCTGAAGGATTCTTGCTTATGGGGATATCATCAAAATCGCTTACATAATTCTTTACAGTGTGAACAGCAAGTCCGGGGAAAGTATCAACACCTGAAGGAAGCATAACGCCTGCAAGAGCTGAGAAAATTATAACACTTGCGTTATCAAGGGTTACACCGGTGGGAATTGAAACCTTTTTACCGTAAAGAGCATAAACTGCATCATATTTAAGTGCTGCATAAACAACAGCAACGTTGATTTTATCCTGTCCGCCGGGTACATCGGGAATTGTGATGCCGTAGTCACGGAGATATTCCTCCATAACCTCGTAATCGTCTGTCATGCCGAGAGCAACAACAGTGTAGTAAACAAGAGTCATCATTTCCTCGTAGGTTGAAGCAACTGTATCCTCATCAAGGTCCTTAAGGTCAGAATACTGCTTAACCTCTTCGATAAACTCATCATATGTATGGCTATAGGGATAGTCATCAGGTCTGGGAACAATTGTTGTGGGAACAACTGCAGTTGCATCGTCTCTGATAATAAGCTGGTCAAGCCAAGCATAGCTGTACTCAGTTTCTCTTCTTGTTTCACCGGGGTCAAGCTGTGGTATAAGAGACGAAACAGAGCTGTATGCCGCAGAAACAGGGCAGACTGCAAGAGCTAAAATCATAGTAATTGCAAGGACGAGTGTCAGAGCCTTTCTCATTTCAGCAAATCTCCTTTTGTAGTTATATTAATATAGGGTAGATTACATCATTATACAGACTATATGATACAACTTTTTTGAATTTCTGTCAACCGAAATAGACCAATTTATTGTTAAATTTATATTATTAAAAGCAAAAAAATCCTCCCACAGCTGTGAGAGGATAATTTTAAAGCTTATTCTTCTGTCTTGCACTGAATACCGAGCATTTCAAGCTGGTCTGCGTCAACAATTGCAGGACATTCTGTCATAGGCTCACTTGCATTCTGTACCTTGGGGAATGCAATACAGTCACGAAGAGTTTCAAGTCTGAGCATCTGCATAACAAGTCTGTCAAGACCAAGACCGATACCACCGTGAGGAGGTGCACCGTACTTGAACGCATCTGTAAGGAAGCCGAACTTCTGATATGCTTCTTCGTCTGAAAGACCGAGAAGGCTGAACATTCTCTTCTGAAGGTCGGGGTTTGTGATTCTGATTGAACCGCTTGCAAGCTCAATACCGTTGAGTACAAGGTCGTAAGCGTTTGCTCTTACGCCTGCCTTATCACTTTCAAGTGAATCAAGGCATTCTTCAAGAGGTGAAGTGAACGGATGGTGCATAGCAACAAACTGACCTGCTTCTTCGTCCCAGTCAAAGAACGGGAATTCAACAACCCAGAGAAGGTTGTACTTGTCTTCGGGAATGATGTCGAGCTTTCTTGCAACAATCTGACGGAGTGAACCGAGAACTGAAAGAGTAAGGTCTTTCTTATCAGCAACAATAAGGATAACGTCGCCGTTTTCAGCACCGCATTTTTCCTTGATTGCGTTCATTTCGTCCTCTGTCATAAACTTAGCGAAGGATGAAGCAACTGTGCCGTCCTCTGCAATTCTTGCCCAAGCAAGACCCTTTGCACCGATACCTCTTGCTTCTTCTGTAAGCTTGTCAACTTCTTTTCTTGTAAGAACTGAGAAAGCATTCTTAGCTGTAATTGCAGCAACCTTACCGCCGTTTGCAACAGCACCGCTGAATACACCGAAGCCACAGTCAGCTACGATATCGCTGATATCTGTGATTTCCATTGCATATCTTGTGTCGGGCTTATCTGAGCCGTAACGCTCCATAGCTTCCTTATATGTGAGTCTGGGAAGAGGTGTTTCAATTTCAACACCGATTGCTTCCTTGAATACTCTCTTCATAAAGCCTTCGATAAGTGAAAGAATGTCTTCCTTGTCAATGAAGCTCATTTCAAGGTCGATCTGAGTAAATTCGGGCTGACGGTCAGCACGGAGGTCTTCGTCACGGAAGCAACGTGCAATCTGCATATATCTGTCAAAGCCTGCAACCATTGAAAGCTGCTTGTAAAGCTGAGGTGACTGAGGAAGAGCATAGAAGCTGCCCTTGTGAATTCTTGAGGGAACGAGGAAGTCTCTTGCGCCTTCGGGAGTTGACTTGATGAGCATGGGAGTTTCAATTTCAATGAAGCCGTTTTCATCAAAGTAGTCACGGGTAATCTTTGTGATTCTGTGACGCATAAGAATGTTGCTCTGAAGATCGGGACGACGAAGGTCAAGATATCGGTACTTAAGTCTTGTAAGCTCTGATGTGGGGCAGTTTTCAATAATTTCAAAGGGAGGTGTTTCACTCTTTGAAAGCACACGAAGGTCTGTTACGAAAATTTCAACCTCACCTGTGGGAATGTCCATATTCTTTGATGAACGTTCTCTTACAGTACCCTTTGCCATAAGAACAAATTCACTTCTTACAGTGAAAGCCTTATCGAAAACATCCTTTGCTGTTGTGTCGTCGAAAGCAAGCTGAACAATACCTGTTCTGTCTCTGAGGTCAACGAAGATAAGAGCACCAAGGTCTCTCTGTCTCTGTACCCAACCTGCAACAACTACCTCTCTGCCGCAATCCTTTGCAGTAAAGCTACCGCAGTAGTCGGTTCTTTTAAGTCCTGTCATAAAATCCATAATTCTAACTCCTTATCAGAATAAATTTCCGTTTAATATTGATTCAACATCAATGCTTGTTTCATAGCCAAGGTCTGTAAGCTCCTTAAGGCTTTCATTGATGGAAATACGCATAAATTCTTCATCGAAGGCTTCAAGAGAAATTTCTCTCTCCTCACCGCTTTCCATATTCTTAAGCTTAGCCTTGCCTTCCTGAAGCTCGCTGTCACCGATAACAGCAGTAAACATTGCACCAACCTTGTTTGCAAACTTCATCTGAGCCTTAACTGAACGGCCTACGATATCATAAAGCACTGTAAAGCCCTCCTGACGAAGGTCAGTTGCAATCTGAGCAGCCTTGATATTTGCCGCTTCACCCATTGAAGCGATATAAAGGTCGCACTTCTTCTCTTCAGGGAAGGGAACATTCTGTGCCTTGAGAAGCATCATAAGTCTTTCAAGACCCATAGCAAAGCCAAGAGCAGGTGTCTTGGGTCCGCCAACCTCTTCAACAAGTCCGTCATAACGACCGCCGCCGCAGATTGTGCCCTGAGCACCGATTTCAGTTGAAACAAACTCAAATACTGTCTTGGTGTAATAGTCAAGACCACGAACAATTGTGGGGTTAACTGTATAGCTGATGCCCATAGCATCAAGATAGCTCTTAACTGAGGTGAAGTGGCTTTCGCACTCCTCACAGAGGTAATCTGTAACCTTGGGAGCGTCCTTTGCAATATCTGAGCAAACGGGACTCTTGCAGTCAAGAATTCTCATGGGGTTTCTGTCAAGTCGGTCATTACATGTAGCGCAAAGCTCTGTCTTTTTGCTTTCAAAGTAAGCCTTGAGAGCCTCGTGATATGTTTTTCTGCACTCGGGACAGCCGATTGAGTTAATCTGAATGTCGTAGTTTTTAAGACCGAGATGAGTGAAAATATCGTTGATAAGTGAAATAACCTCAGCGTCTGCAGCAGGTGACTGAGTGCCGAAGCATTCGCAGCCGAACTGATGGAATTCACGGAGTCTGCCTGCCTGAGGCTTTTCGTAGCGGTAGCAGGAAATTGTGTAGCAAAGCTTCATAGGAGCAGGCTCGTTGAAAAGACCGTGCTCAAGATATGAACGAACAACACCTGCAGTGCCTTCGGGACGGAGTGTAATTGAGCGACCGCCCTTATCCTCAAAGGTGTACATTTCCTTCTGTACAACGTCTGTTGTGTCACCTACACCTCTCTGGAAAAGCTCGGTGTGTTCAAAAACGGGAACTCTGATTTCCTTATAGCCGTAATTTTTAGCCTGTTCAAGAACAGCCTGCTCAAGATACTGCCACTTGTGGCTTTCGCCAGGCAGCACATCCTGAGTGCCTTTGATTGATTTTGTAACTAATGCCATTTATTTAATCCTCCAAGATTATTATAAAAATAAAAACTCCATCTCCAATACAGCCTTAAGCTACATTGGGGATGAAGCAGAATACGCTCCACGGTGCCACCCCGATTGAACAGAAATGTTCCTCTCGAGTAACCTTGTGGTTACAAGCCTTAACGCGGCAAACGGACTTTCGTCAGCTCGGGAATGTCTTCCTTTTACTCTTTCGTAAGACACTTTCAGCAGATGTATCTCTCTCTGAACGCAGAAATAAAAGTACTCTTTTCCGTCAAAGCTTTTGTTATATTATATTATCATTAATAGCGCTTGGGATTTACAATATCTCTCCAGTCGAGGTCGCCTCTTTCAAGGGCATGTACAAGAGCTTCCGCAGTTGCAAGATTTGTTGCAACGGGAATGTTGTGCACATCGCAGAGTCTTAAAAGGTTAGCCTCGTTGGGCTCAGTTGTTTTAGCTGTAAGAGGGTCTCTGAAAAGCAGAAGAAGGTCAATTTCGTTACATGCAATTCTTGATGCAATCTGCTCATCACCGCCCTGATAACCGCAGAGAAATCTTGTGATTTCAAGTCCTGTCGCTTCAGCAACCATTTTACCTGTTGTACCGGTTGCACAAAGAGAGTGTTTGCTTAATGTTCCGCAATACGCAATGCAAAACTGAGTCATCAGTTCCTTTTTTGCGTCATGAGCTATAAGAGCTATGTTCATTATCTCCTCCACCTTTCGTCAATCGTTGAGCATTTTCTCCAATATACATCTATGATAACAAAAAAACTATAGGAATGCAATAGAAATTATGAAAAAACAACGAAATTTTTGAGAAAAAATAAACACTCGATAAATTTTATCTGTATCAGAATTTTAAAGGCACACTTGTACCCTCAAGTCTTGCAGCAATGTTCTGAAAAGCCTTGTATGAAACCTGACCTTTTTTGAAAATTCCCTGACCCATTGAGCCAAGACGGATTTTCGCATCCTCAGGCACAACACCGATAAGCTGAATTTCAGTTGAGTCAATTACACTGTCAACATTTAAAAGTCTGCCCTTGGTAATATCTCTTTTCTTAACACGGTTGATTATGAGTCTTGTATCCTCTATTCCCTGCTTTGCCATTTCTCTTGCGGCAATGCAGGCACTTCTTACACACACAAGGTCAGGAGTTGAAACAACAAGACCTCTGTCTGCCACACTGCATGCAAGAGTAAGACCCTTGTCGATTCCTGCGGGTGAGTCAAGAAGTATGTAATCAAAGCTGTTTTCGTATTTTTTAATAAGCTCCTTCATCTGTTCGGGAGTTATATCCTCATAGGAATCGGGACAGGTGACAACACTTACATCACCAGCTGAATAAAGTGCGTTTTCACTTTCGCATCTTTCCTTTATAACATCGCCCCAGTTATAGAGAAGAAACTCAGTTATACCCGTAAGAAGGTCAATGCTTTTAAGACAGTCGCAGTCAATAAGAAGAACCTTTTTATCTCTTGCTGCAAGTGCCTTTCCTATACCAACGGTAAGAGAGGATTTACCTACTCCGCCCTTACCTGATGCAATTGCAATTTTTTTAGCCATAAATTCTCCGCCTTTACTTAAGCAAGGTGTTTTCATCAAGATTGTTTTCGGCAGTGCTGCTTGTTCTGAAATAATATTCCATAATTGCCGCTGCAATAGGAGCTGTTGAACCACCGCTGCCTGCACCCTCAACTGCAACGCAGATTGCAATTTCAGGATTTTCATAGGGTGCAAAGGTAATAAGGAAGCCGTTGTAGGTTTCAATTTTTGCACCGTTTACTCTTTTGGAAACTGTTGTTGTACCTGTTTTTGCAGCAACCTTAACGGGTACATTTGAGAAGTTTGCATAGCTCTGTGTACCAACAAGGAGCATACCTTCATGTACAAGGTCCCAGTTTTCCTTTTTGAAATCAGCCTGAGATAAAATTTCATTTTTTGACTGCATAATTGTTTCTGAAAGGTCGGGAGATTTTACACCCTTAATAACATGCGCCTTATATCTTATACCTCTGTTGGCAATTGTTGAAACATAAGAGCAAAGCTGAATGGGAGTGAATCTGTTATCCGCGTGACCGATACCTGCCTGAATTGTAAGACCGGGAGTCCATATTTCGCCTCTGTTTTCTCTGAATTCAACAGAGTCAACAGTACCTGTGCTTTCATAAAGCTCAATGCCTGTCGGCTCACCGAGACCGAACATTTTGAAATAGCTGTTCAGCTTTTCAATACCGAGTCTTCTTGCAGTTTCATAGAAATAGATGTTACATGAATGGTAAATTGCTCTTACAACGTTAAGACCACCGTGAACACCCGTACAGCCGGGCTGATAGTCCTTATAGTGCTTATAAATACCTGAACAGTAAATATATGTGTCGTCTTTTACAACGCCCTCTTCAAGACCCGCAATTGAAACTGCAGGCTTAACTGTTGAACCGGGTGAATAGGTACTTCTAAGTGCTCTGTTCCAGAGAGGCTTGCTCTCGTCCTTGTTGAGCTTTTCTGAGTTTTTGTCATAGGTTGAGTTGTTGTAGTTAGGATATGAAGCAATTGCCAGACAGTCGTTATTTCTTGTGTCCATAACCACAACTGCACCTGTAAGAGGATAAATTCGGTTGAGATTTGTCTGCAGACTTTTAATGCCCTTAGCAAGAGCATCCTGCGCAACCTTCTGTATATCCTTGTCAATTGTAAGCATAACCGTGTTGCCCTGTACAGGCTCAACAGTATATTCCTCTGTTTTGTTACCTTCAGCATCGGTAGTAATTGTCATTATGCCGTTTGTGCCTCTGAGGTAGCTTTCCATAGCTGACTCAACACCGCTTTTACCGATATAATCGTTAAGGGTATAGCCGTCGTTTTTCTTAACCTCATACTCCTCAGGAGTAAGTGCGCCTATTCTGCCGAGAACATGAGGAGCAAGTGTGCCGTCAGGATAATATCTTTCATAGGTAACATCAATTTCAACACCGGGAAGCTCTTCTGCCTTTTCTTTAAGCAATGAAACAAGCTCGTTTGAAACCTCAGTTGCAAACTCGTATTTTCTGTTGGAGTTGAAGCCGCTTTTTACCATATAATAGTAAACTGAAGCTATATCCCTTGCTTCCTCCATAGGATAGCCCTCAAGCTCATATCTTGAAACAAGAGCACCGAAGCAGTTCTGCACCGTTGCATAATAGTTAAGGTCAAGAAAGGCTTCACTTTTAAGGTAAGAAACCTCATTTTCCTTACCTTCAACAAATCTGAGCTCACCCTTTTTGGTAATCTCAATAGGAAGATTATCATTCCACTCAGTTTTGTTTTTGTTGAAAATAGTAATAAGCTTTAAAATAATCTTGTTTCTTTCTTCGTAATCCTTTGGGAAATAGGCATAATTAAAAACAATTTTATTAACCTTTTTATTTGTTGCAAGAGGATAACCGTTTCTGTCAAGAATGTCACCTCTCACCGCTTCTACGGGCACCTCCACAACCGAAACAACTGTGTCTGCAGAGCCGTTCTGAGTTATCTGAAGCCTGAAAAGATGGGTAAGGAACACTGCAAAAATGCAGCATATTATAGCAAAAACAGAAATCAGTCGGCGCTTTTCAATTTTACTCTGCACTTCTGCTCACTCCTTCCTGTTAATTTATATTTTAGTGTTGCTTTTTAATTTTTGTTGCTTTATAGATGTAATTTATAACATAATAGAATATTGCCCCGAAAACAAGGGTATAAACTGCTGAGGGAAGGTAATAGCTGAAAAGCACACTGAATGCGCCCTCATAACCGTTTCTCAGATAAAATATCACCCAATGCACTGTGTTGCAAGCACAGGTTGAAACAAAAGTAAGAAGCAGGGCTGACATAATATTGTTTCTTACAAAAAACGCAGCAAGGCTTCCGCAGACAAAGCCCACAACCGTAAGCATAACGGTATAAAAGCCGTCCGCATGGGATGAACCCATATCCCAGAGGGCACCGCACAGAATTCCGAAGCACATTCCGGGCATGCTCTTTTCATGAAGAGCAATTACAACACAAAGCGGTACCATAAGCATTGCATCAAGAGAGAAAAGATCGGGCACAAGACCTGAATTATTACAAACGGCTGCAAGGAAAATAACAAGGGAATATAATGCATACTTTTTATAAACATTCTTTCTGCCCATAAATTCCATTTTCCTTCACCGTCCTTTCGTTTTAATTCAATCAGTCAATAATTTCTTCAATGCCCTGCCCTTCAAAAGCAGTAATTACAAACACATCTTCAATTTCATTAATTTCCACACCGGGTTCAATTACAGCATAAGATGAAAGCTCAAACTTGCTTTCGCTGATTTCCTTTACTGAGCCGATAATGAGTCCCTTGGGATAAAGACCGCCGATACCTGAGGTAACAACAAGTCCGCCGGGAGTAATTGATGTTGTTCTGTCAAGACTTTCCATAAGGCAAAATCCGTTTTTAACATGCTCAAGGTCGGTTGTTACATAAGCGACCTCTCTTGTTTTACTTTCAATGGCACTGATATTTATGCCGGGATTTAGAATAGTTTCCACAACACTGTATGAAGGGTATGCCTTCTTTACAATTCCCACAAGGTAATTGCCCATTACAACGGGATCCTTTGCAGAAACATTATGGTTACTGCCCTTGTTGATTATAAGTGTAGTGAACAAATCACCGTCATCTGTGCCGATAATGTCAGCACTGCAGAGCTCAAAATCAGGATTTTCCTCCTTAACTCCCAGCATTGTTTCATAGGAGCTGATTTTCTGAGCCATATCGCCATACTGAGCGAGCTGATTTTCATATTCAGCAATTTTCTGCTTAAGTCTTTCGTTTTCGTTCTTGTAGCTGGCTGAGCTTCTGAAGTAAGCACCTGCATCCTGCACCTTGTCGCTGACAACATCAGCAAGCTTCTGTACGGGAGTGAAAACAATGCTGACTGCATTTGAAACCGGTGTTGATGCACCGTCTGAAACCATTGCAAGAACCGAGCCCGAAAGAAGGGCGCAGATTACCAAAAGAAAAGTTCTGAACTTTCTTCCTTTTAAAAACTGAAGCATTTTATTCAATCCTTATTACAATTAAAGTTTTTTACCAACCTTGCCGAGAATGTCTGACTCAAGGAAAACACCTGTACCGTCAGCCACACAGTCAAGAGGATTATCTGCAATATTAACGGGCATACCTGTCTGCTGAGCAATAAGCTTGTCCAGACCTCTGAGAAGTGCACCGCCACCTGTAAGGGTAATGCCCTGCTCCATAATATCAGCTGAAAGCTCGGGAGGAGTTTTTTCAAGAGTTGACTTAACTGCGTCAAGAATCTGATTTACACCGTCTGAAAGAGCCTCTCTGATTTCCTCGCTTGTAATTGTAACATTCTTAGGAAGACCGTCAACGAGGTTTCTGCCCTTGACCTCCATTTTACCTTCGCCCTCATAAGCCATAGCTGAACCGATTTTGATTTTGATATCCTCAGCAGTTCTTTCGCCTACAAGAAGGTTATATTTCTTTTTGATATACTGGCTGATAGCACTGTCGAAGCTGTCGCCTGCACCTCTTACTGACTTTGATGTAACAATATCACCGAGAGAGATTACTGCAACCTCAGCAGTACCGCCACCGATATCAACAATCATACTGCCCACAGCATCACTTACAGGAAGACCTGCGCCGATTGCAGCAGCCATTGTTTCTTCAATAAGGCTTACATACTTTGCACCGGCTTCAATTGCAACGTCGTGAACGTTTCTTCTTTCAACCTCTGTAACACCTGTGGGGATACAGATTACAACTCTTGCCTTTGCAAAATATGAACCGCCAAGAGCCTTCTGAATAAACTTCTTAAGCATTTCGCAGGTGATATCAAAGTCAGCAATAACACCGTCTGTAATAGGACGCATTGCAGCAATTGAACCGGGTGTTCTGCCGATCATCTCCTTAGCTTCCTTGCCCACAGCAACAACCTTTGCAGGGCGTGCACTTACATTGATTGCAACAACTGAGGGCTCACGGATAACAATACCCTTACCCTTAACGAAAACTAGGGTATTGGCAGTACCTAAATCTATACCTATGTCCTGAGAAAATAACATACTTTTCTACTCCTTTTCTGTAGAACAGCTTCGGCTGTCCGGATTAAGACATACTAACTCATAATAATTGATTATATCATTATAGCTCAACTTCTGTTTTTTCTCAATAGCTATAAGAAAAAATTCATATAATTTTGATTAAAAAATTAAGGCAGATGAACTCTGCCTTAAAATCAAAACTTTATTTTTCCTTCTATTCCGAAGCCGGAAAGAACTCGCACTGTTTCAGCAAAGGGCAGACCTACAATTGCGTAGTAATCGCCCTTTATGCTTTTCACAAGTGTGCCACCAAGGCCCTGAATGCCGTAAGCACCTGCCTTGTCGTCGCATTCGCCTGTTTCTGCATAGCTTCTTGCAGTTTCATCGCTTATTTCGTAAAACTCAACCTCAGCAACGGAAACAAAGCTTTCCTTTCTGTCCTTCTCTGCAATGCATACACCTGTGCATACCTTATGCACCTTACCTGAAAGGCTTTTTATCATTCTGAAGGCATCTTCTCTGTCGGTGGGCTTACCTAAAATAACATCACCGAGAGCAACAACAGTATCACAGCCGAGAACAACACTGCCTTCATTTTCGCTGAGTACAGAAAGTGCTTTTCTTTCTGACAGCACCTTAACCGCTTCTTCAGGAGTAAGGCTTTCACTTATGCTTTCATCACAGTCAGAGGGTATAATTCTGAAATCAAATCCACCACCCAAAAGAATCTCTTTTCTTCTTGGAGAAGCAGAAGCAACAATAAAATCCTTCATCAGAGCACTCCTTCTTCCTTAAGCTTATTTACCTTAAGAATAAGTGCAACTGTTTTTGAGTCTGAAATTTCACCCTTCATAACCATATCAACTGCATCAGCAATCTTTATCTTTTCAACGCTGAGAAATTCGCCCTCATCAAGCTCCTGACTTGTGCTTTTAAGCCCCTTTGCGGCATAGAGATAGATTATCTCACTGCAATAAGCAACTGTGGGATAAACTGTACCCATAGAGATAATTGTTTCTGCAGTTACACCGCATTCCTCTCTGAGCTCTCTCTTACCTGCCTCAAGAGGGTCTTCACCCTTTTCAAGCTTACCTGCCGGAAGCTCAAGGAGAACTCTCTTATAGGGATAACGGAACTGTCTTACGAAAAACATCTCGTCATCGTCAGTAATTGCGGCAACACATACGCCACCGCTGTGTTCAACAATTTCTCTGAAGGATTTACTTCCGTCGGGAAGCTCAATATCGTCAACATGAACGGTAAACACCTTACCCTTGAATATTTCTTTTGTAGCCAGAGTTTTTTCAAAAAAATCCATTATCTTTTCCACCTTTCATCATAGAGTAAATTTCTTCGGAATATATATTATTAAGCAATAAATTTAAAAGCAGGGTGATAAAATGAACCGCATTGTAAAATCAACTGTATTTGATTATAACACAAATAAACAGTTAATTGAAGACCTTATTAAAGAATATCCGTTTTTAAGGGTAGATATTTCGGGAAGAACTGTTCTCGGCAGAGGAATTTTCTCCTTTTCTCTCGGCAGTCTTAATAACAGCGTGATAATTGCCGGAGGCTTTGAGGGCAGCGACGGCATAAGCCCTTTGCTTTTATATATGTTTATTGAAGACCTTTGCAGCAGTATTAAAAACAGTACTGAGCTTTGCTCTGTCAACATTAAACGAGCCCTCTCTCAGCTTGGAATAACAGTAATTCCCTCAGTGAATCCTGACGGCAGAGAAATAAGCCTTTATAAAGAAAGTGCTGCAAAAGCCCTGAGAAGGGCTGTTCTTCAGACAGGATGCAAGGATTTTTCTCTTTGGCAAAGCAACGCTAACGGTGTGGATATCAGACGGAACTTCGGCTACAGATTTGAGGACTACAAAAGAAAAACTGCAGAAAACGGTATAACCTCACCCTCTGAAAAGGACTTCTGTGGAAGCTATCCCGAAAGTGAAGCAGAAACAAAGGCACTCACAAGGCTTTGCAGAGTACGTTCCTTCCGACAGTGCCTTTCTGTATCTACGGGCAGTGGCACTCTTATACCTGCTGACGGAAACAGCAACATACCCGAAAGCGACCTTATGGCAAAAATTATTTCCCGTGGCTGCTACTATCCTCTTGATCTTGAAGAAAAAGCAGATATAAACGGCTTTGCCGGTTGGTTTTCTGAGGAAAAAACAAAGCCAGCCTTTGAGCTTAAGGCAGGCAGCTCTGACAGTACATATCGCGACATTGAGGATATTTATGAAAGAGTAAAAGAGGCCTTTACTGTTTTTTCACTTATGTAAATGATAACTCCCCGACCTGAGGTCGAGGAGTTTTTCTTGTGTTTTACCAGCCGAAGAAATAATCGTTAAAGAAGTCCTCAAAATCACTTGCTCCGCCGTAATAGTATCCGCCGTTATTATAATTCTGAGTTGTTGTTTCTTCCTCCTGCTGTGAACCGCCCTTGTCTTCAACAAGAGTGATTGTAATATCAAAGGTTGATGTCTTATAGGTTCTGTTGTCAATTCTGCAAAGAGTAAGTGTAAGTGTGTCACCAACAGCACCGGTTTCAATAAGGTCAAGAAGAACACTTGAATCGCTCATATCCTTGCCGTTTACAGCGATAATAAGGTCGCCTACCTGAGCGTCTGTGTTTGCAAGTGAGCTGTCAGAAGCAATGCCTGCAATTACAAGTGAGCCCTGAGGAAGTCCCTTGATTGAAACAACCATTGAGTAAAGCTGATATGCACTTACGGGAGCATATTCAATGCCAAGCTTAGGTCTGTTAGGCACATAGCCGTACTTAACAAGAGCCTCTGCAACAGGCTTTGCAATTGATGTGGGAACAGCAAAGCCCATACCTTCATATTCAGTGCTTGCAATTTTTGACGAGTTGATACCTACAATCTGACCTGCTGTGTTAACAAGAGCACCGCCTGAGTTGCCGGGGTTGATTGCTGCGTTATGCTGAATGCATGTCATTTTATAGGTTGCTGTTACTGAACGGTCAATTGCTGAAACAATGCCGTCTGTAAGTGAGCCGAAGTATTCTGAGCCACCGGGATTACCGATTGCATAAACGGGTTCACCGATTCTCAGTGAGCTTGAATCACCAAGCTCTGCAAGAGGAAGACCTGTTGCCTTAACCTTGACTACACCGATATCTGTTCTTGTGTCTGCACCCACTAAGGTTGCCTCGTAGCTCTTACCGTCAAGAAGAAGCACACCGTAGGTTACACCCTTTTCATCAATTACATGAGCGCAGGTAATTACATAGGTGTATTCGCCATCCTCCATCCAGAGAACGCCTGAGCCTTCGCCTGAAAGCTGACCGTTTTTATAAGTCATAACACCAACTACGCTGGGTCTTACCTTTTCAGCAACCCACACTGAGTTTACCTCTTCAATTCTGCCGGGTGAGGTTGTTGAAATCTGAGGAATGTTTTCCTCGGGCATATTCTGTGTCGATGCAGATGTACCGGGATTAGTGGGAAGAACATCTCCGTTATTGTTGAGAAGTCCCGCAGCAATAAGAGCAACTGCAATAATTGCGCACACTGCAACAATTATGCCCACAATTTTCTTACCCTTTTTCTTTGGCGGACCGTATACAGGTGCAGTATACTGAGTGTTGTTGTATCTGTAGGGCTCTGTATACTGAGGATTCACTCTCTGTCCCTGAGGTTCACGGTTAACCTTTGATTCATAGGGATTGAAAGCAGGCGGCACTTCACTTTTGGGAGGCTCAGCAGGCTTTTCCACATTTTCATAAAAGCGTGTGGGTTCTTTCTTCTCTTCAGTAGCTTCATCTGCAAAATGATAAGTTACATCATTAACGGGAGGCTTAGGGAAATCAAACTCCTTTTCAGGCTCTTCAACTCTTTCAACCTGAACCTCTGCTTCGTCTGTTCTGTCTGAAAAAATATCGTCAAATTCTTTGTTGCCGTTCATTAGTCATACTCCTTTTTTGAAAGACCTTTTGCATTTTATATAATATTAATATCTCTTATTAAAAATAAGTTTAAAAATAAAATTTATTCTTCAAAAGGTATTTCAAACGCAAATTCTGTATATTCGCCCTGCTCACTTGAGGCGCTGATTTCACCGTCATGCATATTGATAATTGTTTTTACAATATAAAGTCCGAGACCTACACCCTTTACATCATAGCTTCTTGATTTATCAACCTTATAGAAGCGTTCAAAAATTCTTGAAATTTCTTCGGGAGATACGCCTGCACCTGAGTTTCTGATTTTTACGGTGGTTTTTGCTCCGTCATTAGCTGCAAAAATATGGATGTAGCCGTCCTTAGGTGTAAACTTTACAGCATTATCAAGAAGATTGTAAAGCACCTGCTGAAGCAGGTCTCTGTCAGCTTTTATAAGTACATTATTGATTTCTTCAAAGCCTTTTATTTCAATATTGTTCTCGTCAATTTTCTTTTCAAAGGAAAGAAGAATTTCAAAAATCTGCTTGCCTACATCATAATCGGCAGGAGCAAGAGGCACCTCACCGGCTTCAATTTTTGAAAGGTTGAGCATTGAAACAACCATTCTTGAAAGTCTCTTTACCTCGTTTGAAACAATGCCGAGATACTTCTTTTCCTCCTCTTGAGGAATAGTGCCGTCAAGAATACCGTCAATAAAGCCACCGATAGTAGTCATAGGGGTTTTAAGCTCGTGAGAAACATTTGCAACAAAGCTTTTTCTTGATTCATCGTCAATTGCAAGCTCAAAGGCCATTTTATTAAGCTGCTTTGCAAAGTCGTTGATATCCTTCTGCTTATAGTCCTCACTTGCTCTGTAATCAAATTCACCCTTTGCAATATGGCGTGTAACCTCCTGCATATCCTCAAGAGGCTTGGTAATGCCCCTGGTGATGAAATAAATTATGATAAACATAAACAGAAGCACAAAGCACACTGCATACGCCATAAACTGCGAAATACTTGCAACATAAGGCAGAAGACCCGTTACGGCATCTTCAATTGCAAAGGCAATTGCAATAATGTCGTGACCGTTTTTAATAGGCACAGCAACAACGAATTTACCTATACCGAAATCCTCGTCAGTCATATAGTCTGAAAAGCCACCGTCAAGAGCACGCTCTATATGGTTTTCATTTACTATAAAATCCTTATGGGCACTGCAGCTGTCAGCGTTTCCGTCTTCACAGTCACCGCAGTAAAGCACCTTGCCGTTTTTATCGGCAATAAAATAGTCAGATACACTGGAGTCAGACATCATACCCAGCGCAATGATTATGGTTTCCTTATCCTTCAGCTTTCCGCCTTTTCCGATGTTTTCGGTGTAAAGAGATGAGATATTATGAGAGTTTCTGAGAAGCTCATCAACCTTGTCTGTCCACCACTGATTAGCTACAAATATCATAATTGCAAGGGCGATAATTACAAAGCCTACAACTATGATACTGCCACCGATAACGAAATAATTGCGGAACATACCGTTTCTTTTTCTTCGCACATTCTTAGCCATAAGAAGCTCCTTTCAAAAAAACGTGCCCGATAAAGCTATCGGGCACGACATCAGCTTAATTAAAGCTTATTCCTTGGTTTCAAACTTATAGCCTACGCCCCAGACAGTTCTGAGTTCCCATTTATCGGAAGCGCCTTCAAGCTTTTCACGAAGTCTTTTAACGTGAACGTCAACTGTTCTTGAATCTCCGTAATAATCGTAGCCCCAAACTTCATCAAGAAGCTGATCTCTTGTGAATACTCTGTTGGGATTTTTTGCAAGGTGGAAAATAAGCTCCATTTCTTTGGGAGGTGTGTCAATCTGAACACCGGCAACCTTAAGCTCATAGTTTGTGAGATTAATTGAAAGCTTGTCGTAGTGAACTTCCTTTATCTCTTCAGCAGTTGAAGAAACACTTCTTCTGAGAACTGCCTTGATTCTTGCAACAATTTCTTTTGTGTCAAAGGGCTTTACAACATAGTCGTCTGCACCAAGCTCAAGACCGAGAACGCGGTCAAAAACCTCACCCTTTGCAGTAAGCATAATAATAGGAGTTTCTGAGAATTTTCTGATTTCTCTGCAAACCTGCCAGCCATCAAGCTTGGGAAGCATAACGTCAAGAAGAACAAGGCTGGGGTTTTCTTCCTGGAACATTGAAACGGCACTCTGACCGTCGTTTGCAACAACTACATTGTAGCCGTCTTTTGTAAGATAAAGTCTGAGTAATTCGCAAATATTAAGGTCGTCATCGACAACGAGGATTTTTTCAGCGCTCATAGTTAATTCTCCTTTATTTAAAGTATTTTTGATTTCTGTTTTATTTTACCCCTGTAAACTTAAATAAACCTTATGAGCTTACATTCTTTCGGGTGCTTCAACCTTAAGCATATTGAGAATACTCTTCATTGTGTCTCTTACACAGATGCAAAGAGTAACTCTTGCCTGTCTGAGACCTTCGTCCTCAACATTTACTCTGCAGTTGTTATAGAACTTGTGGAAGTGAGTTGCAAGGTCAACAGCGAAATGTGTAACCTTTGCAGGGTCGTAATTCTTTGCTGCACCGATGATTACATCCTCGAGGGTTGAGATATATCTGATAAGCTCTCTTTCCTCGGGAGCCTTAAGAAGCATAAGCTCCTCAGCTGTGCAATCTCTTGCCTCTTTGCCTTCTTCCTTGAGCTTAGCGAGAATGCTGCAGATTCTTGCGTGTGCATACTGACAGTAGTACACGGGATTCTGTGAGCTCTGCTCAACAGCAAGGTCAAGGTCAAAGTCCATAAGTGAGCCGGGCTCTCTCATATTGAAGAGGAAACGAACTGCATCAATGGGTACTTCGTTAAGAAGGTCAACAAGGGTAATTGCCTTACCTGTTCTCTTGGACATTCTTACAACCTCACCGTCACGCACAAGACGAACAAACTGGCAAAGAAGAATTGAAAGTCTGTCAGGGTCAATTCCGCAGGCCTTCATAGCTCCCTTCATTCTTGCAACATGACCGTGGTGGTCAGCGCCCCACACATCAACTGCCATATCAAAGCTTCTCTTCTGAAGCTTATTTCTGTGGTAGGCAATATCTGCTGCAAAGTAAGTGGGATTACCGTTTGCTCTGATAAGAACATCGTCCTTAAGCTCAAGCTTGTCAATGTATTCCTGAGTTTTACCTTCAGCTAAGAGCATTTCTGTCTGCACCTCGATATTCTTGTACCAGAGTGCACCGTCCTTTTCATATGTGTAACCGCCCTTTGTAAGAAGGTCGATTGTTTCCTTAAGCTCACCGCCGTTATGAAGTGAAAGCTCACTGAACCATAAATCATAATCAATGCGGTACTTATCCATAGCCTTTCTCATATTAGCGAGATTCTTGGGAAGTGAATACTCAACAAGAGCCTTTCTTCTTTCTTCCTCACTCTTTTCCATAAGAGCTGTGCCGAATTCATCCTTATATTCCTGTGCTCTTTCAATGATATCCTCACCGTGATAGCTGTCCTCGGGAAGCTCGATATCACTGCCGCAAAGCTGCTGATAACGGATATCAAGTGAAAGTCCGAATTTTTCAATCTGGTTGCCTGCGTCGTTTACATAGAACTCTCTTGCAACCTCATAGCCGGCATAATCAAGAACTGCTGCATAGCAGTCACCGAGAGCACCGCCTCTTGCGTTACCCATATGCATAGGACCTGTGGGGTTAGCTGAAACAAATTCAACATTCACCTTTTTGCCGTTACCGTAGTTGCTTCTGCCGTATGAGTCGCCTGCTTCTCTTACCTCAAAGATAATGTCTGCATAATAAACATCTGAAAGGAAGAAATTGATGAAGCCGGGGCCTGCAATTTCAATCTTGTTGAAATATGTGCCTTCAAGCTCAGCCTTATCAGCAATTACCTCTGCAATTTTTCTCGGGGGAAGTCTGAATGCTCTTGCATTAACCATTGCGGCATTTGTTGAATAATCACCGTTATTTCTGTCTGCGGGAACCTCTACTGAAAAAGCACTGTATTCGCCCTCAGGAAGAAGACCTTCGCTCTGAGCCTTTGCAATTGCAGCGCCAATAAGCTCTCTTATCTGATTCTGTGCTTTATATACTGTCTGTGACATTTCTAAAATCCTCTTTTCTGTATCAACCGATTGGGTTAAGAGTTATATCAAATTCAATTTCACCCAAAGGCGCATTTTCAAGGTCGGTCATATATCTGAATCTGAGAACACCACCGTTTTCCTTGATATCTGAATCAATTTCTACCGCTGCAACGCCCATGGAAAAAGCTCCATAGGGTGTTACATGATGAGAGAGAGTTCTTACGCCCTTCTGAATTACCATATGTGTGCTGATGGCACCCTCACGGCTTACAGTGATTTTATCCTTTTCAACCTGAAGAGTTGTTTCGCTTTTGCTTCCGTCCTCTTCCTCTTCGGTATAGTTGATCACATAGCTGTCACCGTTATAATCAAGAAAAGCCTTTGTCATAATTTCAAGCTCTTCCTTTTCGCCTTCAATCACCTGTTTTGTAAGAACGCTAATAAGAAACTCTTTTTTCATCAGATAGTCCTTCCGGGGTTAGTTATAATCATACATTATGTATAATACCACAAAAGAACGCAAAAATCAATTTATTTGACGAAGTTTTTAATTCAATATTACTATGTTTTTTGAATCTTGACATATTTCTCTTTCAAGGTATAATTATATATATAAATTTTACAGAGGTGCAATTATGATTATTTGTTATAACAAGCCTGCCGATATGAGCTATCTCGGTTGGGAGAAGCAGGCTTTACCCTTAGGTAACGGTAAAATCGGTGTAAAGGTTTTCGGTGGTGAAAGCTGTGAGCTTATTCACTTCAACGAAAAAACTCTCTGGTCAGGCGGTAAAGACGTGCCCGGCTACAACGGCGGCATCAGCAACCCTGACAAGGGCGCAGGAATGAGAGAAATCCAGGAGCTTCTCAGTAAAGGTGACAGAAAGAGTGCAACAGCAAAAATGCACCTTCTTGAAGGAAATATGGAAGGCTTCGGTGCTTATCAGTCCTTCGGCAACCTTTATTTTCAGTTCGAAAAGTTTGCTGAAACCTCAAATTATGTAAGAGACCTTGACCTTGAAACAGCTTCATCAATGGTAAGCTTCAAGTCAAAGGATATCACTTATACACGCCACTATTTTGTAAGCTATCCCGACAATGTTTTTGTAGCAAGACTCAAGGCTGAGGGTGAAGATGCAAAGCTCAGCTTCAACACCTATGTTGTTTCAGAGCAGAAGGGCACACCCAAGGCAGAGGGTAACACTATTCTCCTTGAAGGCACAGTTACTGCAAACTCAGGTCTCGGTGCAGAAGCAGGCAAAGAGAAAAACTCAATGAAATACGGCTGCGCTGTAAAAATCATTCCTGAGGGCGGTACTGTTGAAGCCCTTGAAAACGGCACAATTGCCGTAAAAGACGCTGAAAGCGTTGTTGTTATTATGAGTCTTGCAACAGACTATGTGAATGATTTCCCCCGTTTTTCAGACGGCAGCGACCCTTTGAAGAAAGCGCTCGATACAGTAAACAAAGCCTCAGAAAAAACCTTCGGCGAGCTTTACAGAACTCACCTTGACGACTATCAGGCTCTTTTCAACCGCGTTAAGTTTACTCTCGGCGAAGACGAAAGCCTTTTTGCAACCAACCATATGCTCAAGCGCTTTTCAAGAAAGGGCGAGCACAAACGCGCACTTTACACAACCCTTTTCAATTACGGCAGATATCTTCTTATTGCCTCCTCAAGAGATGGCAGTCTGCCTGCAAACCTTCAGGGTATATGGAACGCAAAGAACAATCCACCCTGGTGCTGTGACTACCATTTCAACGTTAATGTGCAGATGAACTACTGGGGTGCTTATGTTGCAAACCTTGCAGAGACTACTCTCCCCTATATCGACTTTGTAAACAGCCTTAAAAAGCCCGGCAGAATTGTTGCAAACAAAACTCTCGGCATAGGCGAAAACAAGGACGGTGAGCCCGATTATTACAAAGCCACAGGCTTTATGTTCCACACAATGGTTACACCTCTCGGCTTTGTAGGTCCCGGCAGTGAATGGAAATGGGGCTGGGCACCCACAAACGGTGCATGGGCACTTCAGAATATGTATGACTACTATCTTTTCACTCTCGACACAGAAAAGCTCAGAAAAGATATTTATCCCACAATGGAAGAATGCTCACTTATGTGGTCACAGCTTCTTATCGAAGACAAAAACAGCGGCAGACTTGTTTGTTCACCCGGCTTCTCACCCGAACACGGTCCTGTTTCCTCAGGCAATACATACGACCAGACAATTATCTACGACCTTTTCTACAGCACAATTGAAGCTGCTGAAATTCTCATAAAAGAGGGCTTTGAAGCCGAAGTTAACACTGATCTTATTGAAAAAATCAAGGTACAGATTGAAAAGCTCAGACCGATAAACATCGGCAAATGGGGTCAGGTCAAGGAATGGTACGACGAGGACAGCTTCTTTATGCGTGGCTTCCACGGTATGGGTGTACAGAGAAAACACCGCCACATTTCACACCTTCTTTGTCTCTATCCCTTCAGACAGGTTAACCCTGCAGACGAAAAGCTTCTCAACGCCTGCCTTACAACTCTCAAGGACAGAGGCGACAAGAGTACAGGCTGGGGACTTGCTATGCGAATTCTCTGCTATGCAAGACTTCTTCAGGGCAACAAGTGTGATGACCTTATTACCAAATTCATAAAGGACACCGTGCTTGATAATCTTTTCAGCACTCACCCGCCCTTCCAGATTGACGGTAACTTCGGTCTTCTTGCAGGCATTTGCGAAATGCTTCTTCAGAGCCATCTCGGTTATATACATGTGCTTCCTGCTCTTCCCGAAAGCTGGAGCGAAGGCGAAGTTTCCGGACTTGTTGCACGAGGCAATTTTGAAATAAGCCTTAAGTGGAAAGACGGAAAGCTCAAGGAAGGCACCCTTGTTTCAAAGTCAGGCGGAACCTGCAAGCTCAGATATGACGGCAAAATCCTTATCGTTTATGACGAAAACGGAAACGAAGTTGAAACCGCTTTTGAAAACGGTATAACAAGCTTCACAACCGAAAAGGGTAAGACATATAAATTCAATTAAAATAAAAAACATAAAAACCATTGTAAAAGCGAAAGGCTGATACAATGGTTTTTTATTGCGTGTTTCTGTTTTTTCAGGTGCCGTACTGTGTAAGACTTCTGAACTCATATCCCTCTGCTCTAGCCTTATCAATAATTTCACTAAGAGCATCTGCGTTATCAGGCGACACCGAGTGAAGCAGAATCACTGCACCGTTGTGAAGCCGTGACATAACCTTTTCTACGGCATAATCCTTGCCTCTTATTTTGCTTACATCCCAATCATCGTAAGCCGTTGACCAGAAAACACTTACAAAGCCAAGGCTCTGAACAAGCTGAAGTGCACTTTCCGTATATTCACCTGCAGGAAAGCGGAAAAACCTTGAAGCATATCCGAAATTCTCCCTCAGGTAATTTTCAAAGTTCTCAAGCTCCTTTGCCATTTTTTCTCTGCTGATTTCTGCAAAGGACGGATGAGTTGCAGAATGGTTACCTACAATATGTCCTTCGTTTATCATTCTCGCCACAAAATCAGGTGCGGTTTTAAGATAATCGAGGGTGCAGAAAAAGGTTGCAGGTACATTTTTACCCTTCAGTACATCAAGTATTTCACCTGTAAGACCGTTATGCTCATAGCCGCAGTCAAAGGTCAGGTAAAGCACCTTTTCCTCACTTTTGTTATCATAAGCAAAGGCTCCGTATTTATCAAAGGTTTTCTGAAATTCTGCAACTGTGTGGTGCACCATTCCGCCAGTTGAAGGTCCGTGGGAGTGTGAAAGCTTTTCTGTGGCAAGGCTCTGATTATTCTCAGAAGCCTTAAAGCTTACGGGGCTGAGCTTAGCAAGACCCGACAGAGTGTCTCCTCCCTTTTCGCCCTTAAAAATCAGCTCTGTTTTTTCAGACTGCAGATTTTCCTCATCAATTACCGTTGAAGAATTGATTTTCGGTGTAAGCTGAGACACTTCAGGTGTTTCGGTAATCTCCTTATCCTTATCATTACCGCAGGAAACTGCGCTGAGCAAAAGAATAAACGCAAAAATCAGACTGAAAGCCTTTTTCAAAAAGCTTCACTCCTTACTTGAACATATATCTGATGTCGCCTACAATGCTTTCTACATTCTTAAGTGTTTTCTTTACTGAGCGTCTTGCACCTGAGCCCATCATTGCGCCCTTCATATACGCTGCAGCACCACCTACAGCCATACCGATACTGATACCCGTCATAATACTTTTCTTTTTCATTTTTCCAATATTCTCCTTTTAATTTTTTTACCTTGAAACAAAGGTCAACCTTATTTTTTGTGCCTTTCAAAAAATTATCACAAACAATTTTTACATAATGCTTTTCTTTTTTACAAATGAGTGGTATACTATACGCATTAATTTTGATAAGGACAAAAATTTTATGGGAAAGCTTAACATCGTTCTTATTGAGCCTCAGATTCCGCAGAATACGGGCAACATTGCACGCACCTGTGCGGCAACGGGCGCTTCACTTCATCTTGTGGAGCCTATGGGCTTTAAGGTTGACGACAAAAAATTAAAAAGAGCAGGGCTTGACTATTGGTATCTGCTTGATATAACATACTATGACAGCATCGAAGATTTTTTCGAGAAAAACAAAGACGGAAAGTTTTTCTACTTCACAACAAAAGGTCAGAAAATCTTTACTGAAACCGAGTTTCCCGAAAACTGCTACATTGTTTTCGGCAGAGAGGACGCAGGACTTCCCGAAAGCCTTTTGAAGGAAAATCCTGAAACAAGTCTTCGTATCCCTATGATTGATGAGGCAAGAAGCCTTAATCTTTCCAACACTGTTGCAATTGCAACCTATGAAATCTTACGTCAGTGGAATTATCCAAACCTTCTCTGCGAAGGTCAGCTGACAAAATTCACCTGGTAAAGGAGTAACTATGAGTAAATTAACAACACAGGATAAAATCAAAAAAATGCAGACCAACATCAAGTCTGCGCAGAGCACATTTGCCCTTTTCGGTATTCTCGGTCTTATTTACGTTGTGCGTTATTTTGTAACCGGCAACTTCAATTTTTATTTCAGCTCATACATAACTGAGTTTGCACTTAAAGCAGCTGACCCTGAGGTTTTTTCAACCGTTACACTTACAAGCGGTGCTTCTTATGCTGTACTTGCAGTATATGCAGCTCTTTTCCTTTTGTGCTGTGGGCTTTGCCTTAAAACAAAGTTTGGTCTGTGGGCTTGTCTTGTGCTTCACCTTGTCGACTTTGGAGCACTTATTGCAGGCACTGCCCTTTCAGTTTTCGGACCCTTCAGAGAAGAAATTCTTATTGATGTAATCGTTCACTTCTTTGTTCTTCTCTTTATTGTGGTGGGTATTTACGCAACATATAAGCTTCCGAAGTTGGAAGCAGAAACTGAATAAAAAACTAAAAGCAGCTGACAAAAATCAGCTGCTTATTTAATGCGAAGTGCAAAATTACTTTCCCGAGCAGATTAACACCCCAACGAAACAACGGGAACAAACTCTGTTCCTTTTATGTTTCACAAAAGCAAAGACAGGGAACCGTCCCCTGTCTTTTTCAGCTAAATTGTTCGCTACAGCTCACAGCTAAATAGCTCACTTCGGCTCGCAGCTAAATTTTGCCTATGGCAAAGCTAAATAAAATTCGGCTTTCAGCTGCCGCAGGCAATTTAGCTCCCTTGGAAATTTAGCTGACCGAAGGTCAATTTAGCTCGGCTTTGCCGAATTTAGCTAAAAAAGCACCATTGGTGCTTTTTTTACTTTCTTATATTATCAATCTCCATACCTGCATAGGCGTTGAGTTCAAGCCCTGCGGTATTGCCTGAAAGGTATTCGTAATAGCCCTGAGCACCAACCATTGCGGCATTGTCACCGCAAAGTGAAAGCTCGGGAAGATAAAGCTTCCAACCGTGCTTTTTGCACACCTCAGTAATCTGACCTCTCAGCACTGAATTTGCTGAAACGCCTCCTGCAAGTACAAGTTTGTTATAGCCGTAATCAACCATCGCCTTTTCCGTATTAGTGCAAAGGGAAGTCACAACAGCCTTCATAAATGAAGCGCCAAGGTCAGCCTCGTTAACAGGTGTACCCTTTTGTGAGGCATTGTGGATTGTGTTGATAACCGATGTTTTAAGTCCTGAAAAGCTGAAATCATAAGGACAGTTTTCAACCTTGGGCTTAGGGAATTTAAAGGCAGTGCTGTCACCGTTTTTTGAAATTCTGTCAAGATTAAGTCCACCAGGATAAGGGATACCCATTGTTCTTGCGGCCTTATCAAGGGCTTCACCTGCTGCGTCATCTCTTGTTCTGCCGATAATGTTAAACTCTGTGTAGCTTTTCACCTCAGCAATAAGGGTATTACCGCCGCTTACAACAAGGCAGAAGAAGGGTGGCTCAAGGTCGGGATGAGTTATATAGTTTGCCGCAATATGTGAACGCAGATGATGTACGGGAATAAGTGGCAGATTTCTGCCGAAGGAAAGCGCCTTTGCGTAGTTAACACCAACAAGAAGTGCTCCGATAAGTCCCGGTGCATAGGTTACGGCAATTGCATCAATATCATCGAGAGTAAGCTCTGCATCTGAAAGAGCCTTGTTTACAACTGCAGAAATATTTTCTGCGTGGCGTCGTGATGCAATTTCGGGCACAACTCCGCCGAATTTAATGTGCTCGCTTACCTGAGAAGCGATTACACCTGAAAGCACTTTTCTTCCGTCTTCAACAACACTTGCTGCAGTTTCGTCGCAGGAAGATTCAATTGCTAAAATTTTCATTATATCAATCCTCACTGAAGTTCTTAGTCATAATAAGGGCGTTTTCTGTAGGGTCAGAATAGAAATTCTTTCTTTCGCCCACCTCATTATACCCTCTTTTTTTATAAAGAGCAATAGCTTTCTCGTTACTGACACGCACCTCAAGAGAAATAAAGGCGCAGTTTTTATCTGTAGCATTCTTTTCACCGACAGAAAGAAGCATATCAGCAATACCCTTTCGTCTGAATTTTTCTCTTACGGCTATGTTTGCAATATAGCATTCATCAAGGACGATATGTGTTCCGAGATAGCCAGCAACCTCGCCCATATATTCAGCCACAAAAAAGCTGGCGGTTTCATTTGAAAGCTCACTTTCAATACCCTCTCTTGTCCAGGGGGCTGAAAAGCATTCCTTTTCAATTATTTCAACACCGTCAATGTGTGTTGAATTCATAGGACAGATTTTAATCTGTGTTTCGTTTACCAAATAATCAGATCCTTCATTTGTTATTCAGATACACTTTTTATACATTTCATATATAATATAGGTTTTTATACAAAATGTAAATATCTTTGGCTTAATAAAATTTATTTTTACTTTTTAACCCATTTTTCTCAGTGGGAATTATTTTGATTAAGTATTACTATATAATTGCTTTAATTACGAATAAAAGGAGTAATAAAAATGAAAAGTTTTAAAAAGGTTCTTTCAATTTTCCTTGCTATAATCTGCGTTTTCGGTATGTTTACAACCGGTGCTTTTGCAGTTGACGAGATTGTAGGCGGTCTTCTTGGTGAAGATGAAGAAGAAGCAGCACTCAGCTACGGCATCCACTATGAAATCGACTCACTTTCAGGCATTTCAGTTATGTACAAGCCCAGTCCTCACATCACATTCAAAACTCCTGTAAAGGTTGCAGTAACAAAAGATATGCCTCTTTCTGTTGACTATCAGTGTATCGGCTGGAGAGGTGAAGACGGCAAGCTTTACTATCCCGGTGATGTTATTCTTGTTACAGGTAAGGTTGTTCTCTATGCTGAATGGGAACCCAAAACAGACAACGATTCACACGTTATAAGAACAATCAAAACAGCCTTCCAGACATTTATCAGATCAATCCAGAGCGCCCTCGGTGTGTTCAAGGTTGTTGCTAATCCCGATGCACAGCCCCAGACAACAACTGCTCCTGAAACAACAAAGCCTGTAATTGTAGTAACAAGTGCAATTCAGTAAATAACAACATTAAAAGCGTACAAGGCTTGATGCTTTGTACGCTTCTTTTTTACTCTTAAATATGCTTATTTCTTCATAAGATCTGCAAGTGTTGTTGAGGTAAGACATTCGTCAACAGCAGCATTAAGCTTTTCCCAGAAGGGAAATGTTCTGCAATCGCCCTTTCTTTCGCAGTCTTCACCGAGACAAGCAGCACAGCTTGCAGGGATAATTGACTTTTCGGTTACACTGAGGATTTCTGAAATTGTGTATTCCTCAGGCTTTTTTATAAGACAGTATCCACCGCCCTTACCGTGAACAGCCTTAATAAGGCCTGCCTTTACAAGGGAGGTCATAATTGCTTCAAGATATTTAAGTGAAAGGCCCTGTCTTTTTACAATACCCTTGAGAGGAACATAACCTTCCTCGTTCTGCTCTGCAAGATCAATCATAACTCTTAATGCGTAGCGTCCTCTTGTTGAAACTATCATTTTAATTCTCCTCCTTTTTAAACAAGGCTCATTTATCCGAACAAAGCCGTTGACATATATCTATCTGCTGTATCAGGTAATATTACCACAATGTTCTTTCCTTTGTTTTCTTCTCTCTCTGCAAGCTTAAGCGCTGCATATACTGCTGCACCTGATGAAATTCCGCAAAGAACGCCTTCCTTCTTAGCCATCGTTCTGCCCGTTTCAAAAGCATCTTCATCGCTTACACAAATAATTTCATCATAAATTTCTGTATCAAGAACCTTCGGCACAAAGCCTGCACCTATGCCCTGAATTCCATGCTTTCCTGCAATACCCTTTGAAAGAATTGGTGAGCTTTTGGGCTCAACACCGATAACCTTAAGCTGAGGAATTTTATCCTTAAGATATCTTCCCGTACCAGTTATTGTACCACCTGTGCCAATTGCAGAAACAAGAAAATCAACCTTGCCCTCTGTGTCCTCATAAATTTCAGGTCCTGTGGTTTTTATATGTGCTTCGGCATTTGCCGGATTTTCAAACTGACCTGCAACAAATGAATCGGGCAGCGATTTATGAAGCTCCTCTGCCTTTTCAATTGCTCCTGCCATACCCTTTGCGCCCTCAGTCAGCACAACCTCAGCACCCAGCGCTTTCATCATTTTTATTCTTTCAACTGACATGCTGTCAGGCATAACAATAATGCACCTGTAGCCTCTTGCAGTACCCACAAGAGCAAGACCTATACCTGTGTTACCTGATGTAGGCTCAATAATAACCGAGCCTTTTTTGAGAATACCCTTTTCCTCTGCATCGTCAAGCATATTTTTTGCTGCTCTGTCTTTAATAGAGCCACCGGGATTCAGAAATTCCAGCTTTGCAAAAATTTTTCCCTTAAGAGAAAATTCATCTTCCAGATGGGCAAGCTCAAGCAACGGTGTGTTACCTATAAGCTCGTCAATTGACTTATAAATCTTGGCCATAAAACCATCTCCTGAAAAATCCAAAGCAAGATATTAACCACCTTGTTTTGTATGTAAATATTATATATGTTCTTGCCTATTGTGTCAATAGATTATTTTAATTATTCCCCAAAAGTAAAACTATATACAGGTTCATCAAAGCAATAAGCGACACTGCATCTATCAGTGTCGCTTATCATATTATTATTCAAAAATTTCAAGGCTTCTTTTAAGAATACCGTTCATATGAGCAATTGCCATTCCGTAATTTACCATAGGTATATTCGCAGCTTTTGCTGCTTCCTGTCGGGATTTCATTTCCCTTTCATTCAGCATACAGCCACCACAGTGAACAACAAGCTTATACTCTGAAAGGTCTGACGGAAACTCGCCACCACTTGTAAAGTCAAAGGAGATTTCCTTGCCTGTGAATTTTTTAATCCACATGGGCATCTTCACTGTACCGATATCACCGCACTGTCTGTGATGAGTACAGCCCTCAGAAATCAGCACCTTATCACCGTCACTGAGTGTTTCAAGAGCTTTTGCACCCTCAATAAGACTTTGAAGCTCGCCCTTATACCTTGCAAAGAGAATTGAAAAGGAGGTAAGCGGTATATCCTCAGGTACAAGAGGTGAAACCTTGCCGAAGGCCTGGGAATCAGTAATAACCATTTTAGGTTTATCTTTAAGCGAATCCAGCGTTTTTTCAAGAGAAAACACCTGAGTTGTAACTGCAATAGCGCCCTTATCGAGAATATCTCTGATGGTCTGCTGCTGAGGAAGAATCAGTCTGCCTTTAGGCGCTGATTCATCAATAGGAGTTACAAGCACAACCACATCGCCCTCGTCTATAAGGTCAGAAACGATGTGCTTCTCTTCACTCTTCACCTTGCAGAGTGATGCAACCGTATTTTTAAGAAGCTCAATATTTTCACCGGTTACAGCACTTACATAAACTGTGTTATCCTTGCTTTCACCTGCTGTTTTAAGAAGGTCGCACTTATTACAGGCAATTACATAAGGAATTTTCTTTTCTTTAAAGATTTCGAGAAGCTCTTCATCTGCCCTTGAAATGCCTTTTTCTGCATCGCAGACAAGAATTGCTATATCTGTCTTAGAAAGAATTTCTCTTGCCTTTTCTACCCTCATTTCACCGAGAGCACCCTCGTCGTCAATACCCGGAGTGTCAATTATCAACACCGGGCCTAAAGGCAAAAGCTCCATAGCTTTTTTTACAGGGTCTGTTGTTGTACCCTTTACATCAGACACAACTGAAAGCTTCTGACCCGTAAAGGCATTCACAAGGCTTGACTTGCCTGCATTGCGCATACCGAAAAAGCCGATATGTATTCTTTCACCTGAGCTTACTTCATTAAGTCCCATAGCTGTCACCTTAAAATCTGAAGTCGCGTCTGTTTGAGTTTTTGATATCCTCAATATTCTGCTTTGCAATTCCACGCACTTTTTCGTTGGGGATTCTGTTAAGCTCTTCTTCAATCATCTTAAAGCCTGCCTCTTTTGTGCCCTCTGAAGCGTAGTCAACGAGATACTCAGTAAGAGTCATAAGAGCATTGGGGTGGCAGCAGTTGAGAATCTGACCGTTTTTGCAAAGAGCCATAAAGCGGTCACCTGTTCTTCCTTCGCGGTAGCAAGCAGTACAGAATGAGGGAATGTGACCGTTATCCATAAGCCAGTGAACTACCTCATCAAGGGTTCTCTGGTCGGAAACATCGAACTGCTCTGTGTCGTGAGGTCTTTCCTCTTCGGTGTAACCGCCAACAGATGTTCTTGAGCCGCCGCTTACCTGAGAAACGCCCATTTTAAGCAGCTTGCTTCTTACCTCCTGTGTTTCTCTTGTGGAGATAATAATGCCGGTATAAGGCACAGCAAGACGGATACAAGCTGTAATTTTTGCAAACATTTCGTCTGAAATTGAGTTATCGAAGGCTGAAGGGTCAATATCGTCAGCCTTTTTGATTCTGGGTACACTGATAGTGTGAGGACCTACACCGTGAACTGCTTCAAGGTGCTCTGCGTGCATAATAAGACCTGCAAATTCATACTTATAAAGCTCAAGACCGAAGAGTACACCAAGACCTACGTCGTCAATTCCGCCCTCCATAGCTCTGTCCATAGCCTCTGTGTGATAAGCGTAATCGTGCTTGGGACCTGTGGGATGAAGCTTGAGATAGCTTTCCTTGTGGTATGTTTCCTGGAAGAGAATGTATGTACCGATGCCTGCATCCTTGAGCTTGCGATAGTTTTCGACAGTTGTAGCTGCAATATTTACGTTAACTCGTCTGATGTCGCCGTTTTTGTGGTGCACACTGTAAATAGTGTCGATACACTCGAGAATGTATTCAATAGGATTATTTACGGGGTCCTCGCCTGCTTCAATTGCAAGACGCTTGTGGCCCATATCCTGAAGCGCAATAACCTCTGCACGCACCTCTTCCTGAGTAAGCTTTTTTCTTGCTATATGCTTATTCTTAAGGTGATACGGACAGTAAACACAACCGTTTACGCAGTAGTTGGAAAGATAAAGCGGAGCAAAAATTACAATTCGGTTACCGTAAAAGGCAAGCTTGATTTCCTCTGCAATTTCATAGATTTTCTCGATTTTTTCGGGAATCTCGCAAGCAAGAAGCACCGAAGCCTCACGATGAGTAAGACCTGCACAAACACAGCCCTTGTCTGTCTTTTTAGGTCTTGCTTTTTCAAGAATTTCATCAATAAGCTCTACATTGTTTTTGTTAGCCTCTGCGTATTCCAGGGTAGCTCTTATTTCTTCATCGCTGATAAATTCTTCAGCCTTTAATGATTTTGGGTTATACATATTTAAACACCTTTCCTTTGTTATATTAATTACTATTTAAAGTGTGGAGTGTGAAGAGTGGAGTGTGGAGTTGTGGGTCGCTTCGCTCCGGATTATATCCGGGTAAGACTTGCGACCACTAAAAACTCATTCCGCCAAATCACTTTTGTCCATATTGGATAACATAGTTCTGGTTGTTGCGCTCATCATCCGTCGCATTTCCTCACAGTCATTTTTGAGCGATTGAAATTGACTATCTGTTATATAGTCTGTATCATAAAGCAAATCAAGCCAATATAATGTTTCATTACATTCTTTCAAAGCAATATAAATCTTAGCTAAAAAATCCTTACGGCTCATTGCAGCGTCACTTTCTGCAACATTTGCACCTATGCTTGTTCCGCTTCTGAGTATCTGCTTAGACAAAACAAACTCTTTCTTTTCGTCGCACAAGTATTTATATAAGTTTATAATTCTAACTGCAAACTTTTTGCTTTTGTATTTTATTGTGTTTTCATTCATAGTTAGCCTCCATTAATCTGGCGGGTTCTTGTTTTAGTTTTCATAATAGTTAAAGCGGATAAAATCCGGAGCGAAGCGACCCTTAACTTCACACTCCACACTCCACTCTTCACACTTTTATAAAATCTCCACGTTCTGTCACAACTTCATAACCAATTGCTTTGATTCTCTCTTTAAGCTTAGTAAGATTTTCTGCAGCTTCTTCATCAGTGCAGATTTTGCCGTCGTAAAGCATATACTTTTTTCTTACGGATAAGGGTGAAAGATTAGGCATTACAACATTACCGCCTGAGAGGATTCCCTTTTCTCTGCCGTCTTCTTCAATTGTACCCAGTGCCGTTGTTGACGGAAGGAGGATGTTGGGCTTTATTAGTCTTACTATTGAAAGCAGATAGCAGGTAAGCTCACAGGTGCCTGCTTTTTCATCTTTGAAAATTGTATCTTTGTGAGGAATAAACGGGCCTATACCACACATTTCAGGAGAAAATTCCTCAATGAATTTCAAATCCTTTGCAAGATGCTCTGTGGTCTGAAAAGGTGAACTCACCATAAAGCCACAGCCCGTCTGATAGCCAATTTTCTTAAGTGTGCGAAGGCATTCCATTCGTTTTTTCCACGAGAGATTTTCGGGATGTAGCTTTTTATAATGCTCCTCATCTGCCGTTTCGTGGCGGAGCAGATATCGGTCTGCTCCTGCTTCGTAAAGCCTTCTGTAGCTTTCCTCACTTCTTTCACCGAGAGAAAGAGTCACTGCGCAATCGGGATAACTTTCCTTGATTTTTTTCACAATACTGCACACAACCTCATCGGTGAAAAAGCCGTCTTCACCGCCCTGCAAAACAAAGGTACGAAAGCCTGAAGCATATCCCTCCTTACAGCAGGAAAGAATATCCTCTTCGGTAAGTCTGTATCGTGAGCAGTTGCGGTTGCTTTTTCTGATTCCGCAATAAAGGCAGTCATTTTTGCAGATGTTACTGATTTCAATAAGACCTCTTATGAAAACCTTGTTGCCGTAAACGCTGCGCCTTGCCCTATCGGCTTTTTCTCTTAGAAGAAGAGTGCTTTCCTCATCACGGTTATCAATGAGATACTGATATTCCTCTACCGAAAGAGATTTTTCACTTTCAAGCTTTTCAATGAGTGATTTCATTTTATCATTCATCACTCATCACCGCCGAATATGCAGTTTTTACGCTGACACCCTTAAGTCTGCCGATTTTACCTGACAAGGCTGCGATAGTGTCCTGAGGTGCATCAATTGCAACACTGATAATATTTATGCCTTTTTGTCTGTAGGGAATACCCATTCTGCCTATAATATATTCACCGTAATTATGAAGGATTGCGTTAAGCTCTGATGTAGCCTCACTGTTTTCTACAATAATACTCATTACCGCTACTCTTGTATTCATTGAATCACCACCTGAAAAGAAAAATCCGCACCCTCGTAAAAGGGTGCGGCAATAGTGTATAGATATAGTTATCCTGTTAAATTTTAAGCCGTCACCTTTCACTCAGAAAATTCTTTATGTCAGGATATGGTTTTATTATATACTATTTCAGTAGGAAATGCAAGAGGTTTCAAATAAAAATCAAGAGGTCTGCAAAAGCAGACCTCTTCAATTCGTTATATAGCTGATTTAACTTTAACTTTTCTGTCAGCCTTGGTTGTGGGGTTCTTGAAGTTCTTCTTCCAGCTTTCATCGAAGTATATGCAGCCCTTTTCAAGATTGAAGGTAATTGACTTTCTCTTACCCTTATATTCTGAAACAACCTTGATTACATCCTTGTGGATATATTCTGCTGAGAGAATCTTTTCGTCGGTCTTCTCAAAGAATTTCTTGAGGAGCTTGCCGGTCTTCTTATCGTAGTCAGCAGCGTTATCTGAAATGAAGAGAACATTACCGCAAAGGTTGTTGATTCTGCCGAGAAGGAACTTCTGCTCATCGCTGAAGCGAAGGTTATCCTTTCTGAGGAAGAATACGTCGGGATCGTTCATCCATGCTCTGCCGTTAAGGTGACGGCGGAAGATTGAGTTGTTGATTGCACTTCTTGCGCTGAGCATTTCGTTACTTACCTGAATACGGCTGTAGAATTCACCCTTGTAGTTAAGGTCAACGTCACAGCTGATTCTGCAAGCGTCACAGATTCCGAGTGCGGGACCGATGGGCGCACCGCAACCGAGGAAGAGCTTGTCGCCTACACATTCACGAAGGAATGCCATTGCATCGCACATAATTTCACCGCGGCTCTTGCCGTGTCTGGGCTTAATGCACTGGCTGTAAAGGAAGTCAAGCTTAACCATATCGTAGCCCCATTCGTTGAGAACCACGTCGAATACCTTCTTGAGGTAAGCTCTTACTTCTTCGTTGTAGATGTCGAAGGTATAAGCGCCACCCCATGCAAGACAGCCTACCATGGGCTTGCCGTCTGTATCCTTAATAAGCCAATCGGGATGCTCCTTTGCCATTCTTGAAATCTTCTGACAGTTGAAGGGAGCAAGCCAGATACCTGCCTTATAGCCCTTTTCGTGAACCTTATCAGCGATATATTTCATACCGTTGGGGAACTTTGCAGGGTTGGGATCAAGCCAGTCACCGATAAATGTTTCGTAACCGTCATCAATCTGGAAAATGTTAACCTGATCCTTGTAGGGGTCAAGTGCATCAAGGTCACGGAGAATAATTTCTTCGTTGATATCCTGGAAATAGTTGTACCATGAGGTATAACCGCTCATCATACCCTTTCTTGTTTCGGGCATCTTCCACATACCGAAGTAGTTATCAAACACTTCGTCATAAGTGCCTTCAAAGTATACGATATCAAAAATCTGCATTTCGCTGTCGAGAATCTTGCCTTCAAGATCCTTACAGAAATAGAAGCGATTTTCCTTCATCTTAACCTTGAAATAGGTATAGCCTGTCTTTTCGCTGAGTGAGCCCCAGAGCTTTACATTTTCGCCGTTTCTTACATAAGTGTAGCAATGGCTGTGGAATTCGCCTTTTTTGCCTGAGTATTTAATCATCCACTCGTCACTTGTTTTTCTTGCAATATTCTTTGTCATTTCAGAAATGTTTGCAAGCTTGATTACGCTGGGCATAACCTCGTCTTCTGTCCATTCCTTTGTCTTTGTCCATGACTGATAGCCTGCACCGAAGAACTTGTCATCCTTCTTGAAGCCGTAAGGAAATTCAACATAAAAGTCAACCATTTCAAAGGGCTGCTTAGGAGTAATTGTAACTGTGTATCTGTTGTCTTTTTCTACAACGTCAAGACGGTAAAGGTTATTTTCTTTTTCGTTTGAAGTAATAACTTCGCCGCCGAACTTGTACTTAATTGTATACTGCTTGTTCATCGTTTCTGCTCCTTCTCAAAATTAATCCATTATATATTAGCAGATTTTTTCTACATAATCAATACAATTTACAATTCCTTTAAAAACTTAACCTCCCATCCTTAGATGAGAGGTTAAAGAAATATGTTTTTTATTTACGCTCTGTCAGCGCCGTAGTTTACTTTTGCAACTTCGTTCTTAGCGTTTCTGAATTCAGGCACCCAATGTTCGCCTGCCTTAATCTTCTTGAAAGCATCAGCTGAATGTCCCACATTCACTTCGGTTACACCGATCTTATTGCCCTCAGGGTCAACCTTTGCACAGTAGCAGAAGCTGTATGCACCGATTTCCTTTACTGATGAGGGAATGTAAAGATAAGTAAGACCTGAAGCATAGTTGAATGCATCAAGACCGATAAATTCAAGACCCTCGGGAAGTGAAGCACAAGTATTTGTTCCCTTGTAGGAATTGATTTCCTTAAGAGCTTCAGCCTTGAGGAACGCCATTGATTCAATTCTCTTAAGACCTTCAGGAAGAAGAACCTCTTCAAACTTGCAGTCTGAGAAAGCCGAACGGCTGATTACCTCAACTGAAGCAGGAACGATAAATGTCTTGCCGCCCTCGTAAGCCTTGGGAACACAGAGAAGTGTCTTCATATCCTTTGTGTAAAGAACACCGTCAACTGCTGTGTAGCTTTCGTTTGCTTCATCAACAACAAAATTCTTAAGAGCACGAAGGTTTACGAATGTTTCACCACGAAGCTCTTTTACATCCTTGCCGATGTAAACTGTTTCAATGCAGTTATCCCACTTGAAGGGATGACGTGCAATTGAAGTTACAACCTTGCCTTCAGCCTCTGTGCTGAACTCAGTTGCATTATCTCTGTTTGTTGCAGCTGTAAGCTCAAATGTGCCGTCTTCCTTTTCTGTATAGGTAACAGCTTCATCGTAAACCTTTTCAGCACCGAAGATAAGCTCAACCTTTTTGTCAAACAGACCGTTGTCATACTGGGGAAGCCAGTTATTACCGATTTCAATAGCATCAAATTCTTCTTCAGTCATTGAAATGTTGATAACTGTGTAGCCTGATAAGTTACCGTCAATCTTTTCAACGCAGTCCCAGAAAGCGTGGTGACCGATATATGTAACTGATGAGGGAATTCTCAGATACTGACATACACGGTTGTAGCTCATTGCGTCTGAGCCGATGTATTCAAGACCGTCGGGAAGTGACTTGTAAACACCGCTGAGCTTTGAAATTGCAGAAAAGCCTGTTTCGCCTTCTTCAGCTGTGCTTGATTCGTATGAATAGATATCTGTCATCCACCAGTTCTTGGTGATAGCCATTGTTTCAATTCTCTTAAGACCTTCGGGAAGGTAAAGAGCTGCAAGAGGAAGATCGTAGAATGCAAGCTCACCGATTGTTTCAACTGTCGAGGGAAGAACATAGGTAAGAATATCTGCTTCATATCTTGCACGGAACTCAAGGTTGTTTTCGTTATCAGCCCAGATTGTGTCGTTGTAGCCGTACTTTTCACGGAGATACTGAGGATGGTTCATAGGATAGCAGATAATTTCTGTCTTGTCCTTGTTGTAAAGAACACCGTCAATATCGCAGTAATACTGATTTTCTTCATCTACAATAAACTCTTTAAGAGTTTTACAAGTGAAGAATGCCTTACCGTCAATTTCCTTTACATCCTTACCGATGTAAATTGTTTCAACCTTTTCGTCACAGTTGAAGCAGAACTGAGGAATTGTTGAAATGGGCTTGCTTTCATCCTTCTGAAGGGTGAAGTTTGTTGCAGGGTCAGAATTTTCTTCGTCGTATACAATTTCAATTGCATAGTCGATATCAAGGTGTCCGATGTAACCTGTGTTGTTGAACTTTGTGAATTCATAAGTACCGTCGCCTACTGCGTTATACTCAAAAGGCACACGGGAAACAACTCTGACACTGAAGTACATTGAAATAAAAACAGCGATAACAAGAAGAACTGTAAACACAATCTTCTTAGCTGTGAAATTTGTAAAAGGCTTATTGATATGAGGCTCTGCAAGACCGTCAATCTTATAAGTCCAGATCTCCTCTTCGGGAATGTCAAGGTGGACATCAACAGGAGCAGTCATACCCTTGAAAACTTTTTCTTTTTTCTCTTTCATGATGTCATACCTCCTTTAACCGATATAGCCGCCACTTACGGCTTCGCCTTCTTCCTCAGCCTTCTTCTGAGTTACCTCAGCACGACGCTGAAGAACCTGGATAACCTTGGTCTGTTTCTCATTGTCATAGTCCCAGAAGAAGTAGGGAATTGTCATAAGAACATAACCGACGATATCAATGATAAGAGGTACAGCGATAATGTTGAAGCGTGCACTGTCGATATAAAGAACGTCCCAGTTACTGTTAAAGCCGTACTTGAGAAGCATAAGAGGAATAATAAGACCTACAAATGATGTGATGGGGCCTGTGAACCAGCCGAATACACCTGAGAAGCTTTCAAGTCTTTCACCTGAAAGGTACATCTGATAGTCACCGATACGTGTACCCATATCGTGACCTGCAGTTGTGGGAATTGTCTTTGTCATTTCCATAAGGAACATTACGATGATACATACAACACCGCAGATGTGAACATTATCACCGCAGAACCAGAATGCAGCAACCATAAGTGCATTACCTAAAGCTCTTGTCAGCTGATAGAAAATCATAATCTGCTTGTAGCTGAATCTCTTAAGGAAATAGGGTGAACAAAGATCGGGCGGAGTTCCCGCAAATGAAATCAGGTTGATGATAATTGTGTAGGGAAGACCTGCCAGACGGAAGGTGTAAAGATAAACAATTGTTGTAATCGCAAGCATACCATTACCAAGCGAGTCAATAAGACCTACAACGGTATTGATAAGAAGATACTTGTTACGAAGAACACCGAACATACCGTCCCAGAAGTTGATCTGTACCTTCTTTTCGAGAGGCGGTTGCGGAATTCTTTCCTGAAGTCTGCCTGCATATCGCATTGTGAGAAGTGCAGGAACGATGAAGCTGATGGGATATACCCAACGGAAAAGGTTGATATCTGCCCATTCTTTGTCCAGAGAGTCAACAACAACGGGGATAATAATTGAAACGATTGTATGTACAAAGTGTGAGAGCTTAACAGGATATGTACGAACAAGAAGTCTTTCCTGCATATCCGGGCTGATAGTCTTTGAAAGAGTTTCAAGATTATTACCGAAGCCGAAGATATTATAGCAAGCAAAGAGAAGGTTTGCTGTCCATACTCTTGTAACCATATCGGGAATTTCGTAAAGAGGAAGCCAACCAACAAGGATTACCATGATGCACTTGGGGATAACATCACAGTAAAGTGAGTACTTGTATCTGCCGTATTTCGGAATGAGCTTTTTACGGTAGAAGATATTTCTTGAACCAGCCCAACCGTTCCAGAGAATATGAGTACCGAGAATCTTCATTGCTGAAGTTGCATTGATACCGATACTTTCCATATTGTTAAGGTAAGCAAGAAATGAGTTAGTTGAATTTGCAAGGAACGGGAATTTGCCGAAAATCATTACAAGACCTATTATAATAAGTGAAAAATAAAGTCCGTAGAATTTTCTTTCTGTTTTCTTCGGAAGGAAACCAAGGTTATCGTTGATAATCCAACCAATAAGAGTCCAGATGTAGTTAAGGGGCATATTGATAATGCCGATAAATGAGAAGGTAAGATAGGGAAGCTCATAATGATACATAAACAGGTAGCATGCTGCCCAGAAGCCGATGCTTTCAAGCATTTTTGAACCTGTGTAGTTTGAGCCTACACCTAAGAATATGTCCTTATACTCTCTGTAAGGTACATATTTACCTTCTGCGGGTGTTTTCCAATGTGTTTTGACCTCGGTAAAAAAGCCTTTTACTTTACCGATTGCTGAGCTGTTGTTTCCATCGCTCATTCATACCACTCTCCTTTTTCTTGTATTTTGAATACACCTATACTAATTTTAACACATCCTGTCAAATTTCTCAACCGAAAAGAGAAAAAATTTACACAAAATAACCAAATAAATTCATCCGCAAAAAAATGTTTACATATTGAACTTTTTCGGAAAGTGTGCTATATTTGTTCTGCTGATTTATATACAATTAAAAAAGGAGTTTTTGACTATGAAAAAAGTTATCAGCCTGATTCTGAGTTTTATACTCATTTTCACTATGGCAGTCCCCGCTTTTGCTGCAGGCACAATTAATCAGACCTGCCCCACAATTTATATCCCCGGTATAAGCTCCTCTGTTCTTTACAAGGACAGAAACGATACCTCAACTGCATTTGCTTATCCCACTGTGGAGGAGCTTACTGAAATTGTAAAAAACGATCTCCTTCCCACTCTTCTCACTTACATAGCAACAGGCAACAGCGATCCCTTCGCAAATGAATTCAGCGATCTTGCAAACTATGTCTTCACAGATTATTTCAACAACCCCGACGGCACACCTCAGGGCAATTCAGGTGCATATGTAAGCTATCCCTCATATGTAAGCAAAAATTCAAGACTTATCTTCAACTACGACTGGAGAGGCGATCCCCTTGTTATAGCTGAAGAATTAGACAAGTTTATAAACTATGTTCTTGCAAAATCAGGCTCCGACAAGGTTGCAATTCAGTGTCACTCTCTCGGCAGTGTAATTGCTACCACCTACCTTACAGTTTACGGTGACGATAAGGTTATGGGTATGGTTTTCGATTCACCCGGACTTTACGGCGTAACCTATGTTGGTGAGCTTCTTTGCGGAAATCCCGAAATTGCAAGCGATGCACTTACAAGAAGCATCAAAGACCTTTTAGGCGAGAATGAATACAAGGCACTTATTTCAAGCACACTTGATATGCTTATGCTTGCAGGCATAACTGATGACGCAACCGGCTTCCTCAACGAGCTTATCGAGAAGGCTTCTCCCATTCTTTACGAAAAGACTCTTATTCCTCTTTTTGCTTGCTGGCCTACAATCTGGGCACTTACTCCCGACGATTATATCGATGATGGTATGGATTATATTTTCTCAAGCTACAAGGGCGAGGATGCTGACCTTCTCAAGGCAAAAATCACAGCCTACAACAAAACAGTAAGAGAGCACAAGGAAGAAACACTTGTTAACTTTGACGCTGACAGCAAGCTGGCAATAATTGCAAGATACGGCTACGCAGGACTTCCTGTTACACCCGCATGGAATATACCCTCAGACACAGTAGTAGACACAAAGTCAGCTTCACTCGGTGCAACAACAGCTGCTTTCGGCACCTGCTTCAACGATACATACCTTGAGGGCAAGGATATGGCTCTCATTTCACCGGACAGAACAGTTGATGCATCAACCTGTCTTTTCCCTGAAAAGACCTGGTTCATCAAGAACATTATGCACAGTTACACTGATGTTACAAGACCTCTTCATTATGAATTCCTTTTCGCTGAGGAAGAGGTAACAGTAGAAAACTCATCTCGTCCCAGATTTATGATTTTCGACGCAGCAACAGAAACAATTCTTGAAGACACAACAGTTTTTGAAGAGCCCAAGGAAGAAACAAAGGGTGGCTCAATCTTCCGCCAGGTAATCAACTTCTTCACAGCGCTTTTCAACTTCTTCACAAACCTTATTAAGGGTAAGAAATAAGCTTTAACGCACATAAAAGCTCCACGGAGAAATTCCGTGGAGCTGATTTTTTTTATTCTCTTTATTTATTAAGCATCATATACGCTGCCATTGAAACTCTTGCACTGTCCATATTATAAAGTGGCCAGCTGTGCTTTTCTGTAAGTGGCAGATAGTTTGTCATATACTCCGTAACGCTTTCAACATCACCCATTTTTGCTGCAGCCTGAACATTCGCGCCCCAATAGAACACATCGGGATACTCAAATGCTTCCCAGTGGTAATTTTCAGAGAACTTTTCATAAAGATTCTTTGCTCTTTCTGTGTTGGGCTCAATTACACCGCAGATAATCGGGAAAAGCTGAGAGGTTGCCTGAGGATAATAAGTTTTCCAGCTGAAAATCTTTGACGGAATTTTAACATAGGCTGTAATTCCCGGTCTGTAGTACCCGCCTACAAAGCTCCAGAGCTTTGTGTTGATGCTTTCTTTAACTGTGCCGATAAGCTCACTGCAATTGTCACGCATATCAGTGTACTCTGTTTTGCCGCTGAGTACTATTTCTTCAAAAAGGTTTGTTGCCGCAATTGCGCCCTCATAAACCTCACAGTTATCCATAAGATACTTTATTCTGTGGTTGTGCTTTGCGTATGTAAGGCCGTTCTGCAGAGTTGCAAACATAACATTTGTAATTCTCTTTATGTCCTCGGCATTGTCAACAATATAAGCACTGTCCCCTGTTTTGCTGAGATACTTATCAAGAACTGTCAGGAATGTTGCCGCATAGGAGTCGGTTGTATCGTAAGAATCTGCATTCTCAGGAGTTGAAATAACCTCGCTTTCAATTTCGCCGCCCTTCATTGTAACAATGTAGTCGTAAATTGTGCCGTCAAGACCGTTGAAATCCTCCTCAGCGGTGTTGAGATGGGCAAAATGCCAATCCATATAAGCCTTTACATTGTCCGCATATTTTTCGGCATCGTCAAGCAGAGCAAGTGCCGCAAAGTCAGCGAAATAAGGATTCACCGTTACATTTCCGTTTGCTGTATAGGTCATAGGCATTGCACCGTTGGGAAGCTGAAGTGAAGCAAGCCATTTGGTTTCACTTTCAAAAATCTGAGTAAACAGCTGTGTCTGTTCCTCTGTGAGAGCTACCTCAGCTTCTTCAAGAGGCTCAAGGTCAGGCGCATTGAAGGGTATACCTAAAAAGGCAAGAATTGCAAGCTGCATAGCCATAAAAAACGAAATAATCTTTTCCATAATAATTCTCCTTAAGTAAGTTATGGTTCAATTATAGCAATTGGCAATACCTATGTCAACAAAAATGAAAGAGGCTGTTTTTCACAACCTCTTTATAAATTTATTAAAGTATATCTGCAAGATCAAGAATAAGCTTTTCTGTCTTTTCCCAGCCAAGGCAAGGGTCGGTAATTGACTTGCCGTAAATGCATTCCTCAGCCTTCTGTGCACCGTCTTCAATATAGCTTTCTATCATAAGACCCTTTACAAGCTTCTTAACATCCTGAGAATGACGACAAGAATGAAGAATTTCCTTAGCAATTCTCGGCTGCTCCATCCATTTCTTTCCTGAGTTTGCGTGGTTTGTGTCAATGATTACTGCAGGATTCTGAAGACCTGATTTCTCATAGGTTTCTGCAAGATGGATAAGGTCCTCGTAGTGATAGTTGGGCATGGACTGACCGTGCTTGTTTACATAACCTCTTAAAATTGCATGAGCAAGAGGATTACCCTGACTTTCAACCTCCCAGCCTCTGTAAATGAAGGTGTGAGCGTGCTGAGCTGCTGTTATGGAGTTCATCATAACTGAAATGTCGCCACCCGTGGGATTCTTCATACCTACGGGAATATCAAAGCCACTCGCAGTAAGGCGGTGCTGCTGATTTTCAACAGATCTTGCACCAATTGCAACATATGACAGAACATCGTTGAGGTATCTGTAGTTTTCAGGGTAAAGCATTTCATCGGCACAGGTAAAGCCTGTTTCCTGCATTGCTCTGATGTGAAGATTTCTGATTGCAACAACACCCTTTAACATATCTTCACCCTTAAGAGGATCGGGCTGATGAAGCATACCCTTGTAGCCGTCACCGGTTGTACGGGGCTTGTTGGTGTAAATTCTCGGGATAATTATAATTTTATCATTAACCTTATCCTGAACTGTTCTGAGACGTGAAATGTAATCAATTACACTGTCGTCGTTATCAGCTGAGCAAGGACCGATAATAAGAATGAAGCGATCATCTCTGCCCTCGAAAACAGCCTTGATTTCCTGGTCTCTTTTTGCTTTCATTTGTTCGAGCTTATATGTAATGGGATACTGTTCTTTTATCTCCATAGGAATGGGTAATTTTCTTTTGAAATTCATATTCATTATCGTTTTCCTCCTGTTATTTTTTATCAAACAATGCTCTGCGTTCAGTTGAGTGACGCATCATTTTTCTCATAGCATCAACATCATTATCTTCAAGCATTTTCTTAAGCTCGTTGAATTTCTCTATAAACATATTCATCTGTTCAAGAAGTGCCGTTTTGTTTTCTATAAAAAGCTCACTCCACATAAGGTCGTTTATCCGTGCAATTCGTGTAAGGTCGCGGAATGAGTCACCTGTAAACTTTTCCATATTCTCTTTGTCATTGCAGGTCATAAGAGTTATGGCGATGCAGTGAGTAAGCTGTGAAAGAAAGCCTATCATTTCGTCGTGCTCTTCAGGTGAAAGAGTTGTTACATTTGAAAAGCCAAGCAATCTTCCAAGCTCCATACAGGTGCTTATTGCTTCAGGAGTGTTTTTATCTGTAGGAGTAACAATGTAGTTTGCTCCCGCAAACATTTTATCTGTGCTGTTTTCAACACCTGAAACCTCTCGGCCCGCCATTGGGTGAGCTGCTATAAATTCCACATCTGAACGAAGAATTTCCTGAATTTTATAGACGATGCTGCATTTTACGCCCGTTACATCTGTAATAAGTGCACCGCTTTTTAAAAGCTTCTGATTCTGCTGAATCCACTCCACAAAAATATGCGGATACAATGCAAATATAACTATGTCTGCTTCACCGATAAGCTTTTCATCAAGCTCAGTTGAGCCTTCATCAATAATGCCTTCTTTCAGCGCATAGTCGATTGAGCTTTGCTCCTTTGTTATTGCGCTTATATGAAAGCCGAAGCGTCTGAGTATTCTCGCATAGCTGCCGCCTAAAAGACCGAGACCTACAATAAGTATTTTTTTATTTACATTTACTATCATTCAGTTTTTACCTCCGCCCCTAATAATCTGATATCCTCAAAAAAGTGCGGATAGCTTTTTTTAACTGCTTCGGCACCGTTTATTTCACCGCCAAGCTTTGAAAGTATCAGTGAGAGCGCCATAACAATACGGTGGTCGTTATGACCGTCAAGAGCACAAGCCTTATTAATATTTTGCTTCGGAACAGTTATCGAGTTTTCACCGAAAACAAGCCCTCCCCCAAGCTTTTTCAGCTCCTCGTGCATAACCATTCCACGGTCGCTTTCTTTAATTTTCAAACGGTCTGTGCCCGTAAGTACGACCCCATTTTTAAGTGAAGCAAGAGCTATAAGCACAGGGCCGAGGTCAGGACAATCTGAAATATCAAGCGTGGGAGTACCCTTGGCTATTTCATCAAAATATTCCTTATAAACCTTATCGCCCTGAAGGCTTTCGCTTTTGAGATTACCGATTTCAACATCTGAACCGATATAGTTGAACGCATCAAGAAAAGCAGCATTTGAATAATCGCCTTCAACCTTACCCGAGAAGGAGTGAAGCCTTGCTTTTCTTATTGCAATTGTGTAATCATCGGTAAATTCAATGTCTGCACCGAATGATTTAAGCGCTGATATGGTAAGCTTTATATACGACCTGCTTTCAAAGGGAGGTATAATCCGTATTGCTGAATTTTCACCAAGATAAACCAGAGCAAAAATCAGACCTGTAATAAACTGGCTGCTTATACTGCCATCTATTTCGTATTCTCCGCTTTTAAGGCTGCCGCAGACCGTTACTGAAGCTTCGTTTTTTCTGAATTGAAAGCCATAGTCAAAGCACAGCTTTTCATAAACATCAAGTGGTCTTTCAAAAAGCCTTGCGCTTCCCTCAAGAGTAATTTCTTCACCTCGGCACAAGCAAAGAGGAATAAAAAACCTCAGTGTGCTTCCGCTTTCTCTGCAAGAGAGAAGAGCCTCAGTGTTTTTGAGAAAGCCCTCTGCATTCACTGTTACCACATCGTTTTCAGTTTGTATTTCAGCACCGAGAGCCTTAAGACAGTCTATTGTTGCCAATATGTCTTCACTGTAATCCACCCCTGATAAAACACATTTTTCTCTTGAAAGTGCAGCACCTATAAGATATCTGTGTGCCATACTTTTTGAGGGTGGAGCATTTATTTTTCCCTGCAGAGTGCAGGGCTCAAAAATCGCCTTCATATTATTTACCTTCTGTCAGATAATCAATTGCTTCAAGATAGCCGTCTGTGCCGTGACCCGTAATTGTTTTCACGCATGCAAGACGCACATAGCTTATCTGTCTGAAATCCTCTCTTTCCTCCACCTTTGAAATATGCACCTCAACTGTGGGGATTCCAACCGACTTAACTGCATCAAGAATTGCAATACTTGTATGAGTATACGCACCGGGATTTATAACAATTCCGTCCGCATTTTTATATGCCTTCTGAATTTCATCAACAAGGTCACCCTCGTGGTTGGACTGATATATTTTTACATCAACATTTTTTGCACTGCAATGCTTTTCAATTTTAGCCACAAGGTCCTCGTAGGTTTCTTTTCCGTAATGCTCAGGCTCTCTTATGCCAAGCATATTTATATTAGGTCCGTTTATAACAAGAATTTTCATTTTCTTTTCTCCGTTCTTGCTTTGATAATAAGCTCTGCTTCCTCTTTGGGTGTGCCCATATCAGGCACAACAACATCAGCAGTATTTCTGTAAATATCAATTCTTTCATCATAAAGCTTCTTCAGCTTTTCTTCTGTATCTGAAAGAGGTCTGCTATCCGTAGGGCAAAGCCTTTTAAGATCTGCATTTATAAAAAACAGTCTTCCGTTTCTTTTAAGGTAATGCACATTTTCTTCTCTGAGAACAGCGCCGCCTCCGGTAGAAATAATCTGACAGCCCTTTGATGAAGCGTCTTTTATAACCTGAGTTTCAAGGTCGCGGAAATACTTTTCACCCTTGCTGCTTATCAGCTCCTTTATTGTGCAGCCGCAACGCTTTTCAATTTCCTCATCGGTATCAACAAAGGTAAAGCCGTCAATATTTAAAAGCTTACCAACTGTGCTTTTTCCGCTTCCCGGCATTCCTGTAAGAACGACGCTTTCCTTTGCTGCAAACACTGAGCTGAACACATCATCAGCAACTGTTTTTGGTATTTCTTTACTGAGAAATTTCTCTACAGCATAAACCGCCTGCATTACAAGCATATAAAGTCCGCCTTCAGCCTTCACACCCTTTGCCCTTGCATTAAGAACAAGATTTGTGCAAAGAGGATTATATACAGCATCAATAACGCCCTCAAGTCTTTTAAAATCAGAAATGTCAATAGGCTGTGAATCGCAGTCAGGATACATTCCCGAAGGGGTAGTATTAATAATAATCTCTGCATCACAGTGAAGCTCCAACGCTTCTTCATAGGTTATGAAGCTTTCTTTTTTACTTCTGCTTACAGTAATTATCTCTGAAGCACCCATATCTTCACTGAGGACACGGGCTGTTTTGCTAGTACCACCTGTTCCGAGAATAAGAACCTTTTTATTTTTTAGGTCAGCACCGATTTTTTCGATAAGTGCTTTCATCCCGTAGTAATCGGTATTATAGCCGTAAAGTTTACCGTTTTCATTTACTATAGTATTAACCGCACCGATGCGCTTTGCAATATCGCTTATTGAGTCAAGGTAAGGAATTACCGTCTGCTTATAGGGAATGGTTACATTTATTGCCTTAAACTCTTTTGCTTCAAAAAAGGAAGGAATTTCATCTTCACTGATCTCAATAAGCTCATACTTATAATCGGCAAGCCTTGCGTGAATTTCCTTTGAAAAGCTGTGAGTCAGCTTCTTGCCGATGCATCCGTATTCTGCCATAATTTTATTCACTTCCTTTGAGCCAATCTGTTCCGAATCTGTATGAAAGCATATCGCAAAGAACAATAGCTGTTGCCGCATCCTGCACAATTCTTGCTCTGTGAACAATTGCAGGATCGTGTCTGCCCTTTGCTTCAAGAACTGCTTCTGTCATGCCCCTGAAATCAACTGTGTTCTGAGCTTTGAAAATTGTTGGTGTAGGCTTTATTACTGTTCTGAAAATTATGGG
>JBGVFK010000137.1:0-2342 GCA_045121075.1 Acutalibacteraceae bacterium
GAGATGGAACTTATACAAAGTTTAGAAAATATAAACCAGTCAAAAATTAAACTGGTATCTATTTTGTTATTTATTTTTGCTTTTACTGATTTAACCTATCCAAGCAAAATTTCTTCTGAAAACCCTTTATTTATCTATTACTTTGAAGCCTCTTCAATAGCAACTGCACATGCAACAGTCATACCAACCATGGGGTTGTTACCTGCGCCGATAAGGCCCATCATTTCAACGTGAGCGGGAACTGATGATGAACCTGCGAACTGTGCGTCTGAGTGCATACGGCCCATTGTATCTGTCATACCGTATGAAGCAGGACCTGCAGCCATGTTGTCGGGATGGAGTGTACGGCCTGTACCGCCACCTGAAGCAACTGAGAAGTAGCTTACGCCGTTTTCAACACACCACTTCTTGTATGTGCCTGCAACGGGATGCTGGAAACGAGTGGGGTTAGTTGAGTTACCTGTGATTGAAACGCCTACGTTTTCAAGCTTCATGATAGCTACGCCTTCGGGAACATTGTCTGAACCGTAGCACTTAACCTTAGCTCTGTCACCTGTTGAGTAGGGGATTTCCTTGATAACCTTAACTGTTTCTGTGTAGGGATCAAACTCAGTCTGAACGTATGTGAAGCCGTTGATTCTTGAGATGATCATAGCAGCGTCCTTGCCGAGACCGTTGAGGATAACGCGAAGGGGCTGAGTTCTAACCTTGTTAGCGTTGAGAGCGATTTTGATAGCGCCTTCAGCAGCTGCGAATGATTCGTGACCTGCAAGGAAGCAGAAGCATTCTGTTTCTTCTGAAAGAAGCATCTTACCAAGGTTACCGTGGCCAAGACCAACCTGACGGTTGTCAGCAACTGAGCCTGAGATACAGAAGGCCTGAAGACCGATACCGATAGCGGCAGCAGCGTCAGCAGCCTTTGTGCAGCCCTTCTTGATTGCGATAGCTGAGCCAACAACATATGCCCACTTAGCGTTTTCGAAAGCGATGGGCTGTGTTTCTTCTACGATCTTGTAAGGATCAATGCCCTTAGCGTCGCAGATTTCTTTACATTCTTCAACTGAAGAAATGCCGTATTCTTTAAGAGTAGCAAGAATTTTATCAATTCTTCTTTCGTAGTTTTCAAATAAAGCCATTATTCTATACCTCCCTTATTCGTGACGAGGGTCGATGTACTTAGCAGCGTCAGCGAATCTGCCGTAAGTGCCCTTAGCTTTGTCCCAAGCTGTGTTGGGGTCGTCGCCCTTCTTGATGAAGTCTGTCATCTTGCCGAGAGAAACGAATTCGTAACCGATAACCTGATCGTCATCGTCAAGAGCCATTCTTGTTACATAGCCTTCAGCCATTTCAAGGTAACGAACGCCCTTAACCTTTGTGCCGTACATTGTACCAACCTGTGAACGAAGACCCTTACCAAGGTCTTCAAGACCAGCGCCGATTGAAAGACCGTCTTCTGAGAAAGCGGACTGGCTGCGGCCGTAAACAATCTGAAGGAAAAGTTCACGCATAGCTGTGTTGATAGCGTCGCAAACGAGGTCAGTGTTGAGAGCCTCGAGAATTGTCTTGCCGGGAAGAATTTCACTTGCCATAGCAGCTGAGTGAGTCATACCTGAGCAACCGATTGTTTCAACGAGAGCTTCTTCGATGATACCGTTCTTAACGTTGAGTGAGAGCTTACAAGCGCCCTGCTGAGGAGCACACCAGCCCACACCGTGTGTGAAAGCGGAAATATCCTTAACATCATAAGCCTTAACCCATTTGCCCTCTTCAGGGATAGGAGCGGGACCATGATTCGGGCCCTTGGCTACACAGCACATTTCCTCTACTTCACGTGAATAGTTGATCATGTTGTAAATCTCCTTTCGGTTTATATAGGCTTGGTTCTGCAACCTTACCTCTATATACGTCTTTTTAGGCTTTCGCCATTCCCAATTATTATATCAATATGTGAAAGATTTATCAAGACCTATTTGTAAATATTTTCAAAAAACGAGTTGATTTTTAGGTTATTATGCCCTCAAAACAGAAAAGAGATGCCGCTAAGCACCTCTTTTATAATTATTATTTTGTATTATCTTCAGAAGTTTTTGCTTCCTCGTCTGTCATCTCAAACAAAATTCCTCTCTGCTTGAGTATGTCATTAGGACCTTCCTTTTCCCAAGCCCACAAACAATCCTGCTTGAGCTGTCCGTTTTCGTCGAATACAAACTGGATTCTGTATCCGAGGCATTCATAGCTCCATGCACCAGCATCCTCAGAGTCAATGTAGCTTACCGTGTACTGTGACTCAGAGTAAGCAAACAAAGGACCAATTCCCTGAGCTGCGAGAGTATGGTCAACTG
>JBGVFK010000138.1:0-17271 GCA_045121075.1 Acutalibacteraceae bacterium
TTTTAATCGGTTTTGAGAGATAAAGTGCCAAATTATAGTCGAGAGTCAGTTGTCTTTCAATAACTCCGTAAAATAAAGCAGACACAAAAGATTTATCTCTTGTGTCAAGCTCACTTTTTGACAGAATACTGTCAAGGGTAAGATTTGAATATGAACTGTCTTTTTCAATTTTACAAAGTGCATTAAATGCAATCTGTCGTGGGTTGGACAAGGTCAGTTCCTCCTGTTGCGTGTTTTGAGAATAAGACGTAAAAGTGACATAATTGAAACCAGAAGTGCTGCAACATAAGTCATAGCTGCTGCGGTAAGCACCTGCTTTGCACGAGCGTTTTCAATTTCCTCAAGCATACCTGTTTCTTCAATTACATTAAGTGCACGTCGGCTTGCGTTAAACTCAATAGGAAGAGTAACAAGCTGAAAAACTGTTACACTAGCAAAAAGAATAATACCGATATCTATAAGAGCACCAAAACCCAGGAAATAGCCAAGAATTGCAATTGTAAAGCCTAAGGTTGAACCGATATTTGCCACAGGCAGAATAAGGTTGCGAACCTTTATAGGCACATAATTCTGAGCGTGCTGAGCTGCGTGTCCTGCTTCGTGGCAGGCAATACCCACCGATGCAATTGAACGACCGTGATATACCTCAGGTGAAAGTCTGATAACATTGCTTCTCGGGTCGTAATGATCACTTAATTTACCTTGTGTCTGATGAATTGAAACATTGGTGATTCCGTAATAAGAAAGTACTCTTGCGGCAGCTTCAGCACCTGAAATACCTCTCTTATTCTTCATCTGTGACATTTTGCTGTAGGTGCTTTTAACCTTCCATTGAGCAATTCCTGAAATAATAAGCGCAGGAACAACCAATATCAGATAATAATAATCATACCATATCATAAAACCACATCCGTAATTATAATTTTACACGCCTAAAACAGTACCCTTCTGAAGCTGATAACCGTTTAAGAAGGCTGAAGAATCCATTCTCTTTTTGCCTTCAAGCTGTACTACTGTAAGTTCAACACAGTTGCCGTCACCGCAGGAAACAAGAAGCTTTCCGTTAGTATCAACTATCTCACCGGGATTATTATTCCCTTTTTTATCAGATAAAACCGAGGAATGAATCTTTAAGGTTTTTCCGTTTAATATTGTGCTTGCACCGGGCCAGCTGTAAAGACCGCGGATTTTGTTATGAATTTCAAAGGCTGATTTTGTCCAGTCAATAGGGCTCATATCCTTTGAAAGAAGACCAACCTTTGTAGCAAGTGAGTCATCCTGTTTAATGGGATTAAGCTCACCTTTTTCTAAAAGCTCAATTGTTTCCATAAGCACTTCAGCACCTAAGGGAGCAAGTACCTCATACATTTTTTCGGTTGTGTCGTTTATATCAATTTTTGCCTTTTTAACAAGAAGAATGTCACCGGTATCAAGACCGCTATCCATCTGCATTGATGTTACACCGGTTTCCTCATCACCATTGAGTACAGCAAAATGAATAGGAGAAGCACCTCTGTACTTAGGAAGAATTGAAGCATGGATATTGATGCAGCCATACTTCGGAAATGCAAGGAAATCATCAGGAAGAATTTTGCCGTAAGCAACAACAATAATAAGGTCAGGGTTGATTTCTTTGAGAATTTCAACACCCTTTCCATTTCTCAGTGAAACAGGCTGATAAACAGGAAGATTATACTTTAAAGCCTCTACCTTTACATCGGGAGGAGTAAGCTCCTGCTTTCTTCCAACTGGCTTATCAGGCTGACAGAATACACCAACAACCTCGTGTTCAGATTCCGCAAGCGCTCTGAGGCAATCAACCGCAAAGTCAGGTGTGCCCATAAATGCAATTTTCATTTTATTATTCTCCTTTTTTCTGACTTCTGAAGTTCTGTGCTTCTTCCGGAGTAAGCTTTTTAATTACCTTATCTGTGTAAATAATACCGTCAAGGTGGTCGATTTCGTGGCAGAAGCAACGAGCCTTAAGTTCTGTGCCTTCGTATCTGTGCCATACTCCCCTTCTGTCCTGAGCCTTGATTTTAACATATTCAGGTCTCTTTACAAGACCCCATTCACCGGGTACTGAAAGGCAGCCTTCAGTGTCTTCAATTTCACCCTTGGTTTCAACAATTTCAGGGTTAATCAGCTCAAGAAGACCATCACCTACATCAACAAGAACTACTCTCTTTAAAATACCTACCTGAACTGCAGCAAGACCTGCTCCTTCGGCTTTTCTGAGAGTATCCTTCATATCGTCAAGAAGAGTGGCAAGTCTGTCATCAAACTTTTCTACCTTTCTGCTTGTTTTTCTTAAAATCGGATCTTCTGATGTTACAATATTTCTTATAGCCATTATTATATTCTCCTGACTTAAATTAAACTAAATTTTCGGGATTTATGTCCGCAGTTAAGGTCACATCTCTGAATTTATTATCCTTGCCGAATTGAATAAGCAATTCTGAAATCATACTGCGGAAAACCTTTGAATTCTTACATTTGATTATGATTCTGTATCTGAATTTGTTGTTTATTTTTGAAAGTCTCGGCGGCATAGGACCAAGAACAATTATTTTCTGTGATTGATATTTTTCCGCTGTAATCTTACGCAGTTCATCAAGAAAAGTCTTTGAGCATTTAAGTGCACTGTTTTCATTTTCTGAAATGAAGCAGACTGAACAAAGGTCACAGTAAGGCGGATAAAGCATAGCTTTTCTTATGATGATTTCATTTTCATAAAAGCTGTTATAATCCTGCTTCTGTGCAAGGCGGATTATGTGATTTTCAGGTGTCATAGTCTGAATGATAGCTGTGCCTTTGTTTTCGCCTCGGCCTGCTCTGCCCACAACCTGAGTAAGAAGGTCAAAGGTTTTTTCTTCACTGCGGAAATCGTCATTATTGAGCTGCTGGTCAGCGCTAATTACACCAACAAGGGTAACCTTTTCAAAGTCAAGCCCTTTTGCGACCATCTGAGTGCCGAGCATAATATCGTATTTACCCTCAGAAAAATCTGAAAGACCTTTTTCAAACTCCTGACGGGATGTTGTTGAGTCTGTATCCATTCTGAGCACTCTTGCTTCAGGAAGAAGCTCTTCAATTTCTTTTTCAATTTTCTGAGTGCCAAAGCCTGAATAACGCACATTATTTTTACCGCATTCAGGACAAGTGCTCATAAACGGTGCTGAATAACCGCAATAATGACACATAAGTCTGTTGTTAGCGCTGTGGTAAGTCATTGAAATACTGCAGGACGGACAGGTAATTACACTGCCACAACTGTCACATGCAGCAAAAGTGTTGTAGCCTCGTCTGTTAATGAGCAATATAGACTGTTTTTTATCATTAAGATTATTTTCAAGTGCTTCAAGAAGCTCTGAGCTTATCGCATATTTGTTACCGCTCTGCTTGTCTTTTTTCATATCGACAACAGTAACATCAGGTAAAACGGCAGTGCCGTATCTTTCAGTAAGAGTGTGGAGACTATAAGTGCCACGCAAAGCGTTGCTGTAGCTTTCAACACTTGGTGTTGCAGAAGAAAGAAGCAGAAGTGCATTATGGTTTGCCGCTCTGAATTTTGCTACATCCTTTGTATGATACCTCGGTGAGGATTCAGATTTATAGGTATGCTCCTGCTCTTCGTCGATTACAATAAGACCGATATTTTTAAACGGTGCAAAAACCGCTGAGCGAGTGCCGACAACGATTTTTACATCACCGTTTGCAGCTCGCTTGTATTCATCTTTTCTTTCACCTGCAGAAAGAGCACTGTGAAAAATTGCAACCTGATTACCGTATCTGCCTTTAAAAATCGACATCATCTGCGGTGTAAGAGCAATTTCAGGCACCATAACAATAACCTGTCTGCCGTCTTTTATAACCTCATCAATAAGCTTAAGAAAAACTGAGGTCTTTCCGCTTCCGGTAATTCCGTAAAGAAGTGCAGCACCACTGCCCGAATGATACTTATCAAGCAGCTCTGAATAAGCCTTCTGCTGATTATCTGTAAGAATAATTTCCTTTGAAGCCTTTGATGAAAAACTAATCTCAGGTATTCTGTAACGAGGTCTGTCTTTAATTGATACAACGCCCTTTTTCTCGAGTGTTTTTAAAACTCCGGCCGTTACACCTGTAAAGTAACACAATTCCTTTAAGCTGACTTCACCTACATCGTTAAGCACACTGACAACACTCTGCTGTTTTACGGTCAGCTTATCGAACACTTCATCATATTTTTCTTGTGCTACAGTTAATTCAGCTGTTTTCTGCGTAAGATCGCCAAGCTTTTTTACTGCATCATAAGTTTTTACAACAAGCTTTTTTGCTATAAGCTTCTGCAGAACATCACTTTCGGTTTCAATTTCACAATCAGTAAAAATCTGCTTTTTAGAAAGTACGCAATCAAAGCCAAGCATATAATTATAAACTCGCTGTTGTTCTTCGCTGAGCTTCACTTCGTTTTCGGTACTTATAGCAAAGTAATTTTCTGTTGTTTTGAATGTGAAGCCTACCGGCATCTGTACCTTGACGGCTTCAAAGTAGGTGCAGAAGGTTCTCTCTTTAAGAAAACGGGCAACTTTAAGCATTTCTTCACTGACGATAGGATTTTCATCAAGAAGTGAGAGAATGCTTTTTACACCCTTTTGCGGTTCTTTTTGAGTTACAGAAAATATTACCCCTTGTTTTTTTGCGTTTTTACTTCTGCCAAAGGGCACCATTACACGCATACCGAGAAGTACTTTATCTGAAAGCTCTTCTGGCACATAGTAGGTGTATAAAATGTCAAAATGATATGCCACATTCTCTATTGCAACTTCTACAATAAACTGTTTCATATCATTTCACACCTTTAATTATATAATTCTTAGATATTTCTGATTTCTTCAGGCTCTACAATTTCAAGCTTACCTGTAAGGAATTCATCAAGAGCGTAGGTAACAGGCTTTTCTGTACCGCATTTTTCGCTGAGTTCAGGAGTTTCTGAAACAACTCTTGCTCTTTTTGCAACTGCTGTTACAAGTGAGTAACGGCTTGTCTTGTTCTTTAAAAGTTCTCTTAAATCGGGATTAAGCATCTTTAATTACCTCTCTTAATTTAGTTTGCATTATATTTGTTCTGAGCTTTGCAGCTTTAATTATTGATTTAACATCTTCTACAGCTTCTTCAAGCACATCGTTTTCAACAATATAGTCATATTCAACAGCTCTTTCAAGCTCTGTTTTAGCAATTTCCATTCTTGTGGCAATTGCTTCTTCACTGTCAGTACCTCTGCCGCTGAGACGGCTTCTGAGTACTTCCATTGAAGGTGGAATAATGAAAATCTTCACACAATCCGGGAAAATCTTTTTAACATTTTCCCCACCTTCAACCTCTATTATGAGGAAAACTGTTTTACCGGCGTTAAGCTTTTCTTTGACAGGTCCAACAGGTGTACCGTAATAGTTTGAACCGTATCTTGTATATTCAAGCATTTCACCGTTTTCAATATTCTTTTTGAATTCATCAACTGAAACGAAGTAATAGTTAACACCTTCAGCTTCGCCCGGTCTCATATCTCTTGTAGTCATTGAAACTGAAACTGAAGCGTTATCGCCCATTTCTTTAATGATTTCATTAACAATTGTGTCCTTACCGCAGCCTGACGGTGCAGAAATTACAACAAGAATACCCTTATTCATCATCGCCCTCCTCACAGATATCAGAATCAAGTCTGTTGGCAACAGTTTCGCACTGAAGATATGTGAGAATTACATGGTCGCTGTCCATAATTATAACTGCTCTTGTGCGTCTTCCCTGAGTGGCATCAATTAAAGTTCCTCTTTCTTTACATTCCTGAATGATTCTCTTAATTGGTGCTGAATCGGGGCTGACAATTGCAACGAGTCGGTTAGCGTTTATCATGTTGCCGAATCCGATATTTATAAGCTTCATTATAGTTCCACCTTATTCGATATTCTGAACCTGTTCTCTGATTTTTTCAACCTCAGCCTTTATGTCGATTACTCTTCTTGCAATTTCAACATCCTGAGCCTTTGAGCCGATTGTGTTGGCTTCACGGTTAAATTCCTGAACAAGGAAATCCATCTTTCTGCCGATTGCTTCCTTGCTTTCCATAAATTCATGCATCTGTTCAATGTGGCTTCTGAGACGCACTGTTTCTTCTGCAACTGCAACCTTATCAGCATAAATTGCTGCTTCAGTGAGTATTCTCTGTTCATCAACCTGAACATCATCAAGAACACTTCTGATGCGTTCTAAAAGCTTGTTGTTATATTCATTAACAGTTTCAGGTGAGCGTTCTTCAATATAAGCAACATTTGAAAGAATTGTATCACAGCGTGAAAGAATATCTTCCTTAAGCTTCTGACCTTCTTTTTCTCTCATTGAAACGAATGAATCAAGAGCAACATCAGCAACTGTTTTTACTGCATTCCAGATGCGTTCTTCGTCAGCTTCACTTTTGTGAATGGAGAAGATATCGTGGTTTCTTGCAACTGTACCAACTGTAATGTCATCCTTAAGGCTGTATCTTTCGCAAAGCTCCTTAAGAGCATCAATGTAGCCACTTGCAAGAGAATGGTTTACACTTACTTCGCAATCTTCAATTTCAAGCGCTTCAATAAGCACAAAGCACTCAATCTTACCTCTTGCTACTCTTGTCTGGATGTAGCTTTTAAGCTTTTCTTCAAGAAAGCCGTAAATTCTGGGTACACGAGAAGAAAAGTCGAAATATCTGTGGTTTACACTTTTAATTTCAACAGATATGCTCATGCCGTCAAGAATCTGCTGAGCTCTGCCGAAGCCTGTCATACTTTTAATCATAGAAATTAACTTGCTGTACACCGTAAAAAGGTTAATATACAGCGTCCTTTCATATTAATAAGCAAATCGCAAACTGCGATATTTATATCCTTATAATTATATCTTGTGTGAGCAGATTTGTCAAATAAATACTGCTATTTTTCTTTATTTTTTGCAGCAAGATCCCATCAGGATTGAAGGGATGTCAAGAATGTAGCCGTCACTGTTTTCAGTAAAGCCCAATCGCTTTAAAAGCGGGATAATATTTTCGCTTTTGCATACACCCATATAAAAATTTTTACTAGCAGCAAAGTTAAACGCTGACTTAAGAAGTCCCTCAGCGAGATAAGGCTTATCTGAAGCAAATTCAATATTGCTTACAACTGCATTTTTATCGCTTAAATCAAGCAGACAGCTGCCGAAAGTATTATCATTTTCGGTTGTTGTAAACTTAATAAGGGTATCAGTAATATTTTCGTGTTTGAAAAATATCATATTATTTCTTCTTTCTGTCTATATCTGCAGCGATCATAAGCTTTCTTACTTCGTCCTCATTAAGCTCACGCCAAGCACCCTGCTTGAGCATACCCAGCTTAATTGAACCGATTGCTGTTCTTTTAAGTCTTGCAACCTCAAGACCAACCTCTTCGCACATTTTTCTAATCTGTCTGTTTCTGCCTTCATAGAGAATGATTTCAAGAACTACCCTGCCCTCTTCCTTGAGTACAACATGCACTTCGGCAGGAGCAGTTTTTCTGTCATCGATAATAACACCTTGTGTAAGCGCTGTAATCTGTTCTTCTGTAATTGAAGGTCTTACAGTAACGCGGTATGTCTTAGGTACATGCTTTGTGGGGTGAGTCATTGCATTCGCAAATTCACCGTCATTTGTAAAAAGAAGCATACCTTCACTGTCTCTGTCAAGTCTGCCGACTGGGTAAACTCTTACAGGTACATCCTTTATAAGCTCAGCAACGCATTTTCTGTCCATTTCATCATTCATTGTTGTAATGAAACCGCGAGGCTTATGAAGCATTATATAAGTGAGATTCTTCTGTTTGATAATTTTTTTGCCGTTAACGGTTACTGTATCCTTTTTAGGATTTACCTTGTCGCCTATTGAAGCGACTCTGCCATTAACCTTTACCTTTCCGCTTTCAATGAGCTCTTCACTCTTTCTTCTTGAAGCAACTCCGCTTTCAGCGAGAAATTTCTGAAGCCTGACTTTTCCGTCTGTCATAAGAATTATCCTTTCATTATTTACGTTTAAAACGACAAAGCAACCACCTGCAATAAAAACTATCCGCAGGCGGTTGATTATGTTTATTTCAATTATTCAGCACTTTCTACGGGTGCTTCTACAACGTCTTTCTTTGTCTTGTTCATAAGACCTGTTACCTTGTCAAACATTTCAGGAACAAGGTTAACAACTCTTTCTGCAGCGTTGTCATAAGCTGTGATATGCTTAAGAGTTACTTCACCACCATTTACTACAAGGAAAGCGATAGGTGTAATTGTAACACCGGCACCGCCACCACCACCGAAGAGCTCCTTATTGCTCTTTGAAGGGAAGTCTGTACCACCTGAAGCAAAGCCATATGTAACCTTTGAAACAGGGATAATTGTTGTGCCGCCTTCAGCATAAATAGGTTCACCGATAATTGTGCTTGTGTCTACAAGATCACGGATTTTATCGATAGTTGAAGTGAGGATTGCACCAGCTGATTTTTCTGCCATAATATATCATCCTTTCAATTGAATCTTAATTTATTGAACTGCTTCAGCAGTATTGTTTACATCGTTTGGTTTGTTAGTGTCAGTTTTCTTTTTCTTGCCACCCTGAAGGAATTTTAGAACAACTCCGAATATAAGTCTAACAACAAGTCCGATTGCAGAATTGATAATCTTGCGAAGACAAATATTCATTTCAAAGAAAAATTCACCTTCTGTTTTATTAGCAAGGAAGTCTGCTTCAACATTAATATCGTGCTTTTTGACTACATTGTTGTGGCAAAGAAAACCCATTAACGGATATACCTTCTGACAGGTTTTGCCGTACTTGATAGCCGTTGAAGCTGCATCGCCTGTGCCTACAGAAATGTAGATATATGCATCATTGATAACAATGCTTCTGAAAAGCTTACCACCGAAGATTTTGAAGATATTACCAAGATTACCAAGAATCTCCATCATACCGTCAAAGCCGTTTGCTTTAACCATATCAAGTATGGGATTCGGCTTCTTTTCCTTTGGTGTTTCATCCTTAGGCTTTTCTTCTTTTGGTTTTTCTTCCTTAGGCTTTTTTTCTTTCTTCGGCTTGTTCGGGTCAGCAGGTAAAATATTAAGCTTAATAAAAAGATATTTTACACTGAGACTGATTTTGTCGTCATAGCCGATTGAAACCTTGAGAGGTATTGAAAGAACAAGAACAAAGAAAGCAACTATACAGAATATTACAGTTAAAAATGTCATGTCCTCACCTCTCTGAATTATACTTTATACTATGTTACATTAAATTTTGCTTTTCGTCAACCTCTAATTGAAAATCTGTGCCGTCATTATCAGAATTTTTTTCGTTTTCTTCCTCATTTTGGCTCTGCTCATCGGTATTTTCTCTTGGAAGCTCGGGAAGCTCTGAAATTGAAGATACATTGAAGCAACGTAAAAACTCAGCGGTTGTGCCGTAAATCAAGGGTCTGCCGGGCAGTTCAAGTCTGCCAACCTCTTCTACAAGGCTTTTCTGACAGAGATTTGAAAGTACTGCACTGCAGTCAACACCTCTGATTTGCTCAATAAAAGCCTTTGTAACCGGCTGATTATAAGCAATAATTGCAAGCACCTCGAGTGCAGCCTGAGAAAGCGGAGCATTTTTCTTGACCTCAATTACGCTTCTGATAGGGTCAGCATAGCACTTTTTGGTGCAAAGCTGATATTTGTTATCGAGAGTAAGAAGACAGAGTCCGCTTGTTTCGTCATATTTATTTTTAAGCTCTTCCATAGCTTTTTCAATTACAATAAGATCAATACCGAGGGCGTGAGAAATCTTTTCGCCCTCAACAGGCTCGCCTACCGCAAAAAGAACAGCTTCAAGAGTTGCAAGAAGTTCTGTATTATTCATTTTCGTTTACCTCACTGTCACTTTCAAAATCACTGATAAACTCAGCTTCATCCAATTCAGCACCGTCAACCTTTTCAATGGTTATGTCTTCACCGTTTCCTTCGGCAGTGATTTTATTTGCTTTCACAAGCTCGAGAATAGCAAGGAAGGTTGCAACCACCTCAGATCGGGATCTTGAATCGCTGAAGAAATCTCTGAGCTTTCTTTTCTTGGTAAAAGCAAATTTTGAGAATATGCCTGAAATTCTCGAACCAACGGAAACAATTTTCTTTTGTACGATAACCTTAAACGCATCAAATGGTGGCGGAAGCTTGCGCTTACCTCTGCCCACAGCAGAAAGATATGACCTGATAAGCAGATCACTTTCATGCACGCGCTCGTATTTATGGTTAACCTCAATAGGCATAGTACCACGGTAAAAGAAGTCAAAGCCATCAGCCTGCTTGCCGATTTCAGCAGCCATTTTTTTGCAGGTCTGATACTCGATAAGCTCACCTGTAAGCTCCTTTTTAAGTTCTTCTGCTTCTTCGTGAACAGGTAAGAGAGCTACCGATTTGATATATACAAGACGTGCAGCCATTTCCAGGAAATCACTTGCAATTTCCATATCAGCCTCTTCCATTTGTCTTACATAGTCAGTGTACTGTTCAACAAGCTCAAAAATCGGGATGTCGTTAATATTCAGTTTGTGTTTACTTATGAGGTGCAGAAGCAGGTCCATAGGCCCTTCAAACACATCAAGCTTATATTGAATTTTTTCCATAAAACACCTTTAAAATATACCGTAAATTGCTCTTACAACTGTCATAAGTCCGTTATAAATAAGACCTGAAATTATGCTCATCGGACCGTCAAGGACATTTGTAAAAATAAGAACAAAGATAATTAATATAATGTAGCGTTCGTACTGCATGAGCTTGAAGTAATACTTATCAGGCAGCACAGCACTGAGGATTCTTGAACCGTCAAGCGGTGGAATGGGAATAAGATTAAATACAGCAAGAGATATATTTATGCTGCATGCATAAGAGAAAAACAGCATCAGATAGTATGGCATACTGCTTGTTGAGGTTACAATTGCAAATTTCTGAATACCCATAAATACAAGCATACAGATAAATGCCATAATGATGTTAGAAACAGGGCCGGCAAGAGCAACTAAAGCCATCTGCTGTTTTCTTTTTCCTCTTTTGAACTTACCGACATTGATAGGCACAGGCTTAGCATAGCCGAAGCCCGCAAGAATTATCATAAGCGCACCCATAGGGTCAACATGGGCAAGAGGGTTAAGGGTTAATCTGCCTTTAAGTCTTGCAGTGTCGTCTCCGAAGCTTTGCGCAACAAATGCGTGTGCAAACTCGTGAAACGGAAGTATACAGAAAATTATAAATAAACGGGCAAGCATATTTACAATGAGTTCCATTGAAAGTCCGCCGCGTATTAAATCAAAAATCATTTAAGCTTCTTCCTTCCTATAACAAATCTGTCAATACCGTTAAAATCGTATTTTATTTCAGTTGTAAAAATTTCCATATCGAAAAGACTGCAGATGTATTCCGCCTGTCCTTCACCGCATTCAAAAGCCATTATTCCGCCCTCTTTAAGATATCTGTGCCAATCCGAGCAAAGTACACGGTAAAAATCGTAGCCGTCTTCACCGCCATCAAGGGCCATTTTAGGCTCAAGCTGTACTTCCTTTTGTAAGGATTGAATCTCTTCACTCTTTATGTAAGGCGGATTACTTATGATAGCATCAACAGTATCAAAGGTTTCTTCGAATGAATCGGGCTTAAGCACATCTCCGTTTACAATTGAAACAAATTCTCCGTGACAAACAGATGAAGCGTTTTCAATCAGATATTTAAGTGCATCTCTTGATTTTTCAACGAGAAAAACCTTTGCTGAGGGTACGTTTTTCTTAATTGTAAGACCGATACACCCACTGCCTGCACATAAATCAAGCACATTTGGCTCACTGATGCTTTTAAGCTCATCAATCATGAATTCGCACAGTTCTTCTGTTTCTGGTCTCGGAATCAGTACACCCTCACCCACCTTGTAGGTTTCACCGTAAAAATCCCATTCACCGATGCAGTATTGTACAGGTCTGCCCTTAAGTCTTTCTTCTGTAACCTTTAAAGCATAGCTTTCTTCACTTTCAGCTACTTCATTATTGAAGTTAAAAATCAGCTCAGTGCGTGACATAGACAGAGCTTTTTCAATAATAAAATAAGCTTCATTTTCGAAGTTGTCAATGCTGTTTTCTGAAAGTTTTGTCTTTATTGTGCTCAATAATTCTCTGACAGTCATCTGCTTTCCTCTGCGTTTTCGATTTCAACAGGCTCAATTGTTTCTTCAGCCTCTTCGGTTTCTTTAACGGGAATTTCGCCTGTAAGACTTGCATTAAGCGCTTCAATTGCAACCTCAATCATACTGTCATCAGGCTCTTTTGTTGTGAGTCTCTGCATCCATAAGCCGGGTGCAGCACAGATTTTTACAAAAAGATTATCGTGCTTGCCAGCATACTTGATGAATTCATAGCTGATACCTGTAACAAACGGAAGAATGAGAAGCTTAACTGCCATCCAGACAAGGCGTTCATTACGAAGCTCAGGTGCAATAACTGACACTGCAGATGAAATTACAACGCTGATGATAATGATTACAAAGATAAAGCTTGTTCCGCATCGAGGGTGGAATCTTGATTGCTTTTTCACATTCTCTACTGTTAAATCAAGACCACTTTCATAGCAGAAAATAGTCTTATGCTCAGCACCGTGATACATAAATGTTCTTCTGATGTCCTTCATAAGCGACACCGCAGCGATATACACTACGAAAATAATCATTCTGATAATGCCTTCAAAAAGAGCACGGAAGTCAGTAAGCTTATCGCCTGCAAGGTGATTTATTCCGTCAACAATAAGTGAAGGAAGATAGAAAAACAGAAGGAATGCAAGTCCCATACCGAGTACAGAAGCGACAGCAGTAAGAACATTCATAACGCCCTTGCTGAGGTGATCGGAGAGCCACTTGTCAAGCTTTGACTGATTTTCTTCACTGTTTTCAATGTCTTCAAGACCGCTTTTTTCAGCAGACATCATAAGACACTTATAGCCGAACATCATAGATTCAACATAGTTTACAATACCTCTTACCATCGGCCAACCAAGAGGCTTGAATTTATCTTTAAAGTGTTTAACTTCAACAATTTCGGTATCAATATCACCGTCAGGACAGCGCACTGAAACAGCAGCACCCTTAGGTCCCATCATCATGATACCCTCAATAAGTGCCTGTCCGCCAACCGAAATTTTAGTTTCTTTATTGCTCATTATTTTATGTTCTCCTTTCTCCGTAAAATCGATTCACGGAGCTGTATAAATTAAGAAATATAGTTAGTTAAAGAAGTAAGATCGAGATCCTCATATGCTTTTATAAAGCTATAGAAATCTTCAGCAATTTTCCTTGTGCCGCCAATTGTGTCACTTTCAATATTAAGCGGCATAATCGGGTCGTGAACGCTGAGTCTTAAAAGAAGCCAGCCTTCAGCATTGTCGAAGAAAATTCTGATACCTTCACGGTTATCATCAGCAACTCGCCAGCCGTCTTCATTTTCAGCAAACTCTGTAAGCTCATCAATTACCTTATTGCCGTATGCTTTGAAATCCTCACACTTGATTTTAAAGCGAAGCTCTGTAGCTTCCTTCGGGTCTTTCAGCTCTTCAATAAGTGAGTCAAGCTTCTTGCACTCTTTACCAAGCTGTGCCATTTTTATAACGATTTTAGTCACAAGATAAGCACCGTCATCAAGATAGTAATTTTCTCTGAAGGCTGCATGACCTGAGGTTTCAATAGCAAGAGGACAGTTAACACCTTCACCCTGAAGTCTTATCTGCTCATTGATAACATTTCTGTAACCTCTTTTAAAACGGTAATGCACACCGCCAAGGTTGTTGTTTATGAAATCAGTAAGTCCTGTTGATGTAACGCTGTCGGTTACAATTGTACCACCTTCGTTACCTTCAAGTGCAAGAAGTGCAGAGAGAGCAACAAGTCGATTACGGTTGATTTCTTTACCGTTTTCATCAACACAGCCTGCTCTGTCAACGTCAGTATCAAAAATAATACCAAGGTCAGAATTGCTGTCAATTACAGCCTTACAGATTGAAGCCATAGCTTCTTTGTTTTCGGGGTTAGGAATGTGATTCGGGAAGGTTCCGTCTTTTTCAAGGAACTGACTTGCACTAACATCTGCACCAAGAGGTGCAAGAACATCGGCTGCGTAAAATCCGCCTACACCGTTGCCTGCATCAACTGTAATTTTAAAGCCTTCAAGAGGTCTGTCATAATTTTCGGCATTAACACCTTCACAGATCATTTTGCGAAGTCTCTTTGAATAAACCGCCATAAAATCAACTGCAGTTACTTCACTCTTATTTCCTGTGATTTCATAAGGCTCTGAAGCATATGAAATTATATCTGAAATATCAGAAGGGTTAAGACCGCCTTCTTTTGTGAAGAATTTAAGTCCGTTTCTGTTAAACGGATGGTGACTTGCAGTAATCTGAACTGAAGCAACCGCATCAAGATCAACTGTTGTCATAAACATTGCAGGTGTTGATGCATAAGAACAATCATACACATTAAAGCCAAAATCACAAAGAGCATTAATTACCTGCTTTTTGATTCTCTCAGCAGAAATTCTTGAATCGTGACCTACAGCAATTTTTGCACCTTTTGGAGTTCCGTTGCTTTGAAGAAAACGGCAGAAGCCTATTGTGAGGTCAAAAACCGCTTCATCAGTAAGCTGAATGTCCTCACCTGCAACACCGGCAGATGCAACACCTCTGATATCTGAACCGCTTTTTAAAGGCGTATAAAGTTCTTTTTTATTCATTCAAATCACCTTTTTCAATTGATTTCTCATGTACTTCAAGAAGAAGCTTGTATAGCGGAGCGTAAACCTTTATAGCTTCGCTTAATTCGTGATAAATTTTGTCGCTGAACAGATTTTCCATATCAGTACCTGTTTTGCAGAAGTAAATATGCTTCGTATTAAAATAAGGCTTAAGACCTTTTTCGATTTCATCGTAGCCTGGCTTCGGCTTTTTATAAGGGAACACATCAGGAAAGGCACCGAATTTTTCAATTCTAATTATGGCATCCTTATATCTTTTCTGATTCTGAAGCATATGCTCACGGTAAAGATTCATAATTTTAGGGTCTGAACCGAAAATGCCTATACCGTAGGAATAGCTGTTTGGGTAAAATTCAAACCACATGCAAGGCTGATATCTGTATTGATGCTTGTCTCTCATAAACATACACCAAACATTAGCTCTGTAAAGTTCCTTGTTTTTTGAACGGCGTGTATCTCTTCTTACTCTTGATACCATTTTTGTTGGTATAAGATTCATTTTTTCGTCAATTGCAAAAAGCTCCTCACTTAAATCTGAAGCAAGAAGTCGCATAGGTACAATTGCACCTTGCTTAATCTCCTCTTTTACCGTTTCGTAAAAATCCTTGCTATCGTTGAATTTGTTGAGTTCAAGAAGAAACAGTGCGTTTCTGTCAACCCCTTTAAAGCTACCCATATCAGTTTTCTTCCTTTTCTGATCTTTTCAGCACTTCATTTGCTGCATACATAACTGCAACCTTACCGCTGTGAAAATTAAGTCCGCCCTGGAGCCAAACAGCAAAGGGCTCACGTAAGGGAGCATCAGCTGAAAGCTCAATTGATGAACCAAGAGTAAAAGCACCTGCAGCCATAATTACCTTGCTGTCATAGCCGGGCATATCCCAAGGTTCGGGAGTTACAAATGAATCAACAGGTGCACCCTTCTGAAGTCCCTGACAGAAAGCAATAAGCTTATTTTCATCCTGAAGCTTTACTGCCTGAATAATATCGTGTCTGCTTTCGTTAACACCAGGAGTTACACCAAAGCCAATAAGCTCGAAAAGACTTGCTGTAAATACAGCAGTTTTAAGTGCTTCACCAACAACGTGAGGGCCGTTGAAAATACCCATAAAGAGTTCTCTGCTGTGACCAAGAGTTGCACCAACCTCTCTGCCGAGACCAGGTGTAGTCATTCTGTAAGCGCACTGCTCAACATATTTGTGCTTACCTGCGATGTAGCCGCCTGTTTTTGCAATACCGCCACCTGGATTTTTAATGAGAGAGCCTGCCATAAGGTCAACACCAACATCTGTAGGCTCAATTTTCTCTGTCCATTCACCATAGCAGTTGTCAACCATTACCATTGTATCATTGTACTTTTTAGCGATGTCAACAACCTTTTTAATTTCAGCAACAGAAAGAGTAGGTCTTAAGCTGTAGCCTCTTGAACGCTGAATATATACCATACGAACCTTTGATTCACTTAAACGCTTTTCAATTGCGTCAAAATCAATTCTTCCGTCACTGTCGAGATCAACCTGGTCGTACATAACACCGAAATCCTTAAGAGAGCCCATATTTTCATCATTTTCAGAAAGACCGATAACGGGATGAATTGTGTCATAAGGCTTACCTGTTACGCTGAGCATTACATCACCCGGTCTGAGCACACCGAAGAGAGCGACTGCAAGTGTGTGTGTGCCACAAGTAAAGTTGTGTCTTACAATTGAATCCTCAGCACCAACAGCTTCAGCGAAAACACGGTCGATAATTTCGCGACCTCTGTCACCATAGCCGTAGCCTGTACTCTCTGTAAAGCAGCTTTCACTTACGCCGCCGTTAATGAAGGCTTTAAGCATTTTCTGCTGATTGTATTCTGTAATTGAATCTATATTTTCAAACTGAGCTTTTGCAATTTCAGTTGCCTTTTTTGAAAGCTCAATTATTCTGCTGTCAAAATCAAACATTGATTAATCCTTTCTGTTTATATACGCAATTAAATCGTCTTTTTCAAATCCTATATGCTCATAAAAGCCCTTTGCAGAGTCATTAAGAGCAATTACATATGACTTCTTACCTCTGCTTAAAAGCTCATTTACAAGAGAAATAACAACTTTTTTACCGTAGCCTTTACCCTTGCAGCTTTTTGCAGCAGCAACACCGCTGAGAAGAGCCTTATCCTTGGTTTCTGCGGATGTGAGTGCACACGCAACAACCGTATTATTTTCTGCTATGCACTTTCCTCTTGCGAGATTTCTTCTTTCTCTGTAGGTGTAGTCAGACATGAAAGAAAGATACGCCTCTTTTGTGTTTTCAAATGAACCGGGTATATTTTCTGAAATAATTCGATATACCGTTTTCAGGTTTTCTTCGCTGATGTTTTCTGCTGAGTTTTCGATATCATCACCGGAGTAAGCATAACCTTGCTTTGTTTCATAGTTTTCAAAGCTGAGTAAAT
>JBGVFK010000139.1:0-7778 GCA_045121075.1 Acutalibacteraceae bacterium
ATTTATGCGAATGGGAAGTTCCCGAAAAAGCCGCATATTTTCCGTCGGCTTTTGTTAACAAAGGTGAAGAAACAGCCATTGGCGGTAAAGAAATTCTCATAGCTTTTCTGAATTTAATAATGTGCGATGAGACTACCAGCAGAGCAGATACAGTAAATAATGAGCTTTGGGATAAGTATTACAGTGTTTCAACTGAATATATGCGAATAGAAACCTTTCATAACGACCGTTCTCACAATGGTACAAGCGGTACGGATATATTCAACACTATGCTTTACAGTATAGCTTTTGCAACCATACTTACGCTCTTTTCATGTCTTACTATCGTAAACTCATTTTCGAACAATCTTCGTGAGAGAAAAAAGCAAATCGGTATGCTTCGTGCCGTAGGCGCAACAAAGCGGCAGATTATATCCATTTATGCCCGTGAAGCCTTTATAATCAGTCTTGTTGCTGCCCCGATAAGCGTTTTTATATCATATTTCGGTGTAAAGTTAATTACAAAATTGATGGGCGATGACCTGATATTCATACCTGAAGTATGGATACTTTTTGTTGGAGCATTGCTTGGCATTATAGTTGTTATGTGTGCAGCACTTATACCTCTTATTCCTATTTCAAAAAGCTCACCTATGCAGGCAATCCGCAACATTGATTATACAAGAAAGCTCAGAAAAAAGAAGATACATTCACAAAAGGCCTTTAATGTATCCTCTCTCTTGGCAAGAAGAAATATTACTCTTTCTCGTTCAAGGCAAATCACGGTAAGTGTTATCCTTGCTATTACGGTTATCGGTTCTTGCTTCGGCTTTTCAGGACTTCATCATGAAAATTCAGAAACCGGAAACAGAAAATATAAATATAATCTACATTACAACAGTTCTTATGATATAGCTCTCGGGAATTGTATATTGGACTACAGAGGTTATACCAACAATGATATAGCAGAGCTTATGTCATCAGGATATTTCGATCAGGTTTTTGCAACAAAAGAAGGCACCATAAATATTCTCACAGATGAGTTTACCGACTACGACATTTTCATGTTGCTCGGTAGCACTATGGGATATAGTATATACGATGAAGTTGATAAAGGTCTTACAAAGGATAATTTCAAAGACAAAGCAACAGAGAATATTTCAAAAAGTTATCTCAAAGCAGTAGAAAGATATAAATACAATTCTCTTGTTCTTCCCTCAAGCTTTGCAAGTGTCGATGAAACATATTTAGAGTTGTTTGAAAAAGATGTTGTTGAAGGAGAAATAAATATTGATAAGATTAATTCAGGAGAGGAAATTATACTTATTGCTCCTGAAAATATCGGCTTAAGTTTAGATGAAACGGGTTTAAATTACGGTTACACCTTCCTTAATAGCCATCACTTCAGTGATGATAATCCGCCTGATGAAAATATTGAATTGCTCGAAACGCAAAGACGCACTTATAAGGTTGGAGATGAAATTGATTTAAGCTTCATAAGTGCCTCAAAAAAAGATAAAACAAACTTCATCAGAACCGACCGAAAGGTAAAAATCGGAGCAATATTAAACAGCTGCCCCAAGGACTTTGGCTGGAGTTTCCCATCAATTGAAGGCTTCGGTATTCTTACTACTCATCAAGCAAGTCATTTATTTGCTTCGGATCTTGATTACAAAGATATTTATCTTCAGGTTAAAGGTGAAATCGACGACGAAAAGAATATGATAATTTCTCCATATCTTGAAAATATAAGCCTGTCTATACCTGACGGCAGCTTCACAAACTGGTATGAGTATGAAAGAAATAACGAACAAGAAATGAGGGTTCTTTTCTTTGGTTTATATTGTATAGTTGCACTTTTTCTCATAATCTGCGGTAGTGTTATTAATAACGCTCTTACCGCCCGAATCCGTGAAGGAAAACGAGAAATAGGAACACTCCGCGCCGTAGGTGCCGACCTTAAGGTGCTGTCCTCGTCATATATCAGACAGCTTCTTGTAATCTTCGGTTGGGGCTACGGAATGGGCTTCGGCCTTTATATCATAGGATATGTTCTGTATATAGCTATCAACAAGTCTATGAATTTGGGCAAGGATTTATTCGAACTCAGAATGGTTGAAACCTTTGTGCTTTGCAGTCTCCTTTTTGTAATTTGTGCGGTGAATCTTGTACTTAAAATCCGCAAGGAAATGAAGCACAGCATTGTCGAAAACATCAGAGAGCTGTAAGAGGTGAAGAATATGAAAAAAATAACAGCCTTTATCCTTTGCTTTCTTTTTCTGTTCTCCTTTACGCTCACCGCTTCGGCAGAGTACGAAAAAGAAACTGTCTATGCCACAGAAAATGTAAACATCAGAACTGAACCCAACACCGACTGCGACATCATCACCGTACTGCAAAAAGGCAGCAGTATTACCCGTATTGATGAAGCTGACGGTTGGAGTAAGGTAATCTATGAGGGTGAGGAAAGGTATATCACAAGTGAATATCTTTCCCTGACTCCTCCCGAAGAAAAGCCTACGGAGGAAACCGAAGAAGAGCCAACCACCGAGGACAACTCTACTCCGAGGTTTATGGTGACTTCTTATGAGCTCAGCGAAAAGAGTCTTTCTCCCGAAAAGTCGGCGGTGCTGAAGGTGACCTTTAAAAATTACAGCACCACCAAGGCTCTCTACAACATCAAATTCAGCTTAACCGACCCAAGCGGTGATATTCTGACGGTTGGTATGCCCACCAAGTATGTGAAGAGTATTTATGCCGGCAGCAGCTACATCTGGGAAATCGAACTGAAAGCCATTAACACCGCCTCTATCGGTCAGCACGATCTTCAGGTTTCGGCAGAGTACGAGGATAAAAACTTCGGCTCCTACTCGTCAAGTGACACAGTCAGAATTGATGTAAAGCAAAGCGTAAAACTCGATTACAGCGGTGCAATGCTCCCGAAAAAGGTCATTCAGGGTGATACACAAACCGTCACCGTTGACCTGATGAACACGGGCAAGAGCCGAATTTACAACTGCACTCTTGATTTCGACATTGAGGGTATGCAGTCGGGCGGCAGTGTGTTTGTGGGTAACCTTGAGCCTGCAACTAACGCTCAAGGTTCAGCTAATCTGCGAGTTGACAGTGACACCCTCGGTGAGGTGACAGGTAAAATCACCATAACCTACGAGGATGACTACGGTAAAGAATACAAGAAAACCGTCGATGTCAGCACGGTCATTGTAGAAAAGGTAGAGCAGGTTGCAACAACAACCGAAGACGAAAAAGAGAAGAAAAATCCTCTTTGGTGGCTATTCATTCTCATAGGTCTTGCCGTCGGCGGCAGTGCAGGCTTCGGCATTCCCTGGCTTATCAATGATAAGAAGCAGAGGAAAGAGGACGACCTCAGGTTATAACTTAATAAAAGGAAGTGCAGTAGTCATGGCGGCTACTGCACTTGTTGTTTAGGTGTATATCAATTCTTTTGTTACTATTTCTCTTGCTTGTTGCTGAATATTGCCCATTTTTTGCACCCATTCCCATTGATTGTCTTCTTTCAGATTTTCAGTAACGCTTTCAGCTTCTTTTAACTGCTCAATGAGAATATCATACATTTCATTTGCTTGTTTTTCTATCTCTGCACAGTGCTGATAAAGTTTGCCTTCAATAAGTAGCGAGCTGAACAGTGCCTTCTTATGCTTTTCAAGATAATCCTTATGCAACATACCCCATTTTCCAAGCCTGATATTTATCTCTTCGTACGGGAGCATGAGGTTTGGGATATTGTAATCTCCAACACGGCGGGAACTGATAGAATTTTTGTTTGACATAATTATCCCCCCTTATTTTTCACTTTTATCAATGATTTTCAGTAACAGCTTATCAACATCCTCGGTGGGCAAATTGTCGGATAAAAGCATATTACGAAACTCATTCATACCATTGATAAGTAAATTGCACTCAAAATCTGTAATCTTAATTTTGATCTTTCTTTCCATAACAAAAACCTCCTGTTATTTGGTAGCTTTATTCTACCTTATAACGGAAGGTTAGTCGAATGTGCAGTTTTATTTTCGGTAGCCGCTACCGAAAATCATTGTTGTTTAGCGTCAGGAGCGTACATCAGAAATAAACAAAAAATCCGAACGCTTCACCAATCGGTAAAAAGTTCGGATTATTCGTTTCTGGTGGGCAGGGATGGATTCGAACCATCGAAGTCGTTGACGGCAGATTTACAGTCTGCTCCCTTTGGCCACTCGGGAACCTACCCATATAAAAAAATTGGAGCTGGTGGACGGACTCGAACCCCCGACCTGCTGATTACAAATCAGCTGCTCTACCAACTGAGCTACACCAGCATCTTGGCGCCTTGAGAATTGTCTCTCGCCTTAACGCTCAGATATAATAACACACCTAAACGAATATGTCAATACCTTTTTTCAAATTTTTTCACTTTTTTCTAATATTTTTTTGCGAGCTGAAAACCGCTATTTTTCATCCTCTAAAAGAGCAAAACCGCCACCTGAGTGGACAGCCTTGCTCTTGGAGATTGTTTTTGGGAGAGATTTATTTAAAAGGGAGAAAATCTGGGTTGTTATCTTCTTTCAACGTCTTTTCTGAGGATCTTTCCTGTCTCAGCGTTGATTACATATTCATATTCGTACTTCTTGGTCTCAAATTCAACCTCGTATACGTAAACCTTGCCTTCCTTGCCGTATTCAGCTTCATAGCCGAAGATTTCGTTTTCCTTGAGACCTGCATTTTTAAGAGCAACACTCTTAGCCTTGCTGTAGCTGATTGCCTTCACGCCGCTTACAACTGTATCTGATGCGTCGCTGAAATAAGCCTTGCCGTCATACTTCACATAAGCTCTTACCCTAAACTTGTCGCCGCCCTTTGATGAAACTGCTGCCGTGTAGGATGTGCCTGCGAGAGTTTTTACCTTCTCCCACTTTTTAAGTGAGCTATTATATTTGTATACTCTGTAGCCCTCTGCACCGTCAACTGCTGACCAGGTGATTTTCGCCTTACCGTTTGATGTTGCACCGATTGATACATTCTTCGGCTCATCGGGGTCTGTTTTTGCTTTGAGCACTGTTGAGTAGCTGCCGTAAAGAACCTCGCTGCCGTTTTTTGTGTAAGCTCTTACTCTGAAGGAGTAAACGTGAGCGCCTTTGAGATTTTCAACCTCTGCGTAATTCTTTGAGGTTGTTTCTGCTTTTTTCCAGCTTCCGCTGCTGCCGTTTCTTACATAAACCTGATAGCCGGATGCTCCGCTTACCTTCGACCATTTAAGATTGACTTCGTCTTCTTCAACCTCTGTTACAACCACATTTTTAACCTTTGCGGGTGCTGATGCAGCTGAAGCAAATGACGCTGTTGTATAAACCAGAAATGCTGCTAAAACTAAACCTAAAACTTTTCCTAATTCCTTTGACATATTAAATGCCTCCTTTATATATTGTATATTATAGTGATTGATTTTTGCCTGTCCTACATCTCTTGTAGGTTTGTGTCTATATGATACCTATAAAAGATTAAAAGAACATTAAAGATTTTAATTTTTTCAAAAAAAATATATATCACTGTTTATTTTACAATTTTTTACAAAAATATTGATAAAATTCAATAAAAGCTCTTCAAAAATTGTTTTTTTTGTGTTATATTTATGGGTGTTAATACTATTTTAAAGGAGTTGTAAATATGAATCTCAAAAACATCATTGACAACAAAGACAAATACGCACAGTATATGGTTGACGAAATCACCCATATCTGTACAAAGCTCCCCAAGCGTGGCCCCGGTAGTGAAGGCGAAAAGCTTTCATGCGAATACATGGGTGAAGAAATGAAAAAGTTCGGCTGCGATACAGTTTATGTTGAAGGCTTCAAAGAAAATCCCGACTCATTCTATGGCTGGATTTACTTCACAATCACATGCTGCTTCCTTGCTCTCGCTTCATTCTTCTTTATGCCCGTTCTTTCAATTGTATTCATCGCTATCGGTCTTCTTCTCTGCGTTCTTCAGTTCGGTCTTTACAAAAAGACAGTTGACAAGATTTTCAAGGAAGAAACAGGTCACAATGTTTCAGGCTTCAAGAAGCCCACAGGTGAGGTTAAGCGCCGCATCATCTTCAATGGTCACCCCGACGGTGCTTGGGAATGGCCCTTCAAGTATAAGTTTACATACCTCGGCTTTGACATTCATATGATGATATGCTTCGTAGGTGCTTTCTATACTCTCGGCATTGCAATCGCAAAGCTTGCAGGTGTTCTTGAAGGTGCTCTTGCAACTAAGCTCGGTCTTATCGGTCTTGTTTTTGCTCCCTTCTGGTTCGGTCTCTACTTTATGTGGAACAGAAACAAGATCGTTGACGGTGCAAACGACAACCTTTCAGGCTGCTACATCGGTATGGCAATTCTCAAGGCTCTTCACGACGAAGGCATTGAATTTGAAAACACAGAAATCGGCGTTGTATGCACAGGTTCAGAAGAAGCAGGTCTTCGCGGTGCAAAGGCTTGGGCAGCAGCTCACGCTGACGAAATGAAGGATGTTCCCACCTTCGTATTCTCATACGACACAATTGCTCAGAATGAACAGCTTATGGTTAACTACCGCGACCTTAACGCAACAGTTAAGACAGACAAGGATGTAGGCGACCTCTTCTTTGAAGCTTGTGAAGAGCTTGGCATTCCCTGTAAGAAGGGTGTTGTTCCTCCTCTCGGCGGTGCAACAGACTCAGCAGCATTTGCTCAGGCTGGTATGCGTTCAACAGGTATCACAGCTCTCAACCATGCTCTCCCCGACTTCTACCACACAAGACTCGACACACCCGAAGCACTCAACCCCTCATGTCTTGCAGACTGCTTCGCAGCAAGTGTTCTTGCTCTTGAAAAGTTTGATAAAGGCGCTAAGCAGTAATTGAATGCAAAATGCAGAATGCAAAATTAAGGACACCGAAAGGTGTCCTTTTTTGCTCCCTCAGTCACTTCGTGACAGCTCCCTCGAGGATGGAGCCTGAAAAAGCCTTCCTCTTGGTGGAAAGTGGCACACGCAGTGTGACGGAAGGAGTTTTGCTTCCCTCTTGATTTTTATGGGAGAAAGTGGTAGAGTTGGTTTATAAAATCTAAGGAGGAAATATTGGATGAAGTTTAAATTCAATCCTTTTCATAAAGAGAAATGTGATATGTGTAATGTAATTGAGCAAATCAAAAAAGGTAAAAATCCTTGGTTTGTAAAAGAGCTTGAAACCGGATATGTTATCTTAGGTTGGAATCATCATTTTTACGGTTATTCATTATTCATTTGCAAACAGCATGTTGTTGAACTTTTTGATTTAGATATTGATTTCAGAACAAAATATTTACTTGAAATGACCATAGTTGCCGAAGCAGTAAAAAATGCTTTTGGAGCTGAAAAGATAAACTACGAATGTCTTGGCAACGGAGATATTCATTTACATTGGCATATTTTCCCGAGAAAATCCGGCGACTTGTTGGATTATGGCAACAATGGTAAAGGTCCTGTTTGGTGGTTACCTAAAGAAATAATGTGGGCTGAAGATAATAAGCCTTCGCCTGATGAATTGGAAGATATGAAAGCAAAACTTCTTGCAGAAATTGAAAAACTCTTATAAAGTCAAAATATTTACTATCATCAATTTTGAAAGGCGTTTAAATTTTTCATCCCACGCAATTAAGCAAAGTTAAATTTTTATATACAAAACACTTAAATCAAATTAATACTAGAATTTCTGTTAACAATACTTAGACCATCAATGACACCGGCAAACGGACCGTCGAGGACGCCGGTCCCTA
>JBGVFK010000140.1:0-26233 GCA_045121075.1 Acutalibacteraceae bacterium
CGGTTGCAATATCGTTATCGCTTGAAGACCATGAAACAGTTTTGATTGAAGCATTTGAGGGCTTCACTGTGGGGGTAAGTGTACTTGTTTTGCCAACATTGATTGAAAGTGTGGATTTATCGAGAGCAACACCGGTTACTGCCTTGATTACTGTAATCTTGCAGCTTGCCTTGAAGGTGCCGTTTGCTGTTGCAGCTGTGATTGTTGTTGTACCTGTCTTGAGACCCTTTACAACACCCTTTGAGGTTACGGTTGCAACCTTCGGGTTGCTTGAAGTCCAGGTTACATAAGTGCTTGTTACATTAGCGGGCTTGATAGTTGCCTTAAGAGTATACTTTCCGCCCACATCACAGTAAGCACTCTTTTTGTTGAGGCTGATACCGGTTGCAGGCTGAGTTACAGTTACACGGCAGGTTGTTGAAGAGTTGCCGTCCTTTGATGTAACGGTAATTACTGCTGTGCCTGCGCTTACAGCAGTTACAACACCCTTTGAGCTTACCTTTGCAACCTTGGTGTCTGATGACTTCCATGTTACATTTTTGTTTGAAGCTGATGACGGGCTGATTGTTGCAACAAGAGTTTTAGTCTTGCCTGCGTCAAGTGAGATACTTGTTGATTCAAGAGCAATTGCTGTTACAAGCTGAACAACCTCAACTGTACAGGTATCCTTGAAGCCGCCATCCTCTGTCTGAACTGTAATTGTTGCAGTACCCTTTGCCTTACCGGTAACCACACCTGAGCCGTTTACCGTAGCAATACTTTCGTTGCTTGAGGACCAGATAAGGTCGCTGTTTGCTGCATCTGCAGGCTTGATAACTGCAGTAATGGTTCTCTTTTCGCCCTTGGGCACTGTTACGCTTGAGGTACTGATGCTTACACCGGAAACAGCCACATAAACTGTTACACGGCAGGTTGCTGAATAGCCACCGTCAACTGAGGTTGCAGTGATTTCTGTTGTACCGCTTTCAAGAGCCTTTACAAGACCGTTCTGGTCAACGGTTGCAACCTTGCTGTCTGATGAGAAGAAGATAAGCTCCTTATTGGTTGCATTCACGGGAATAACACTTGCTGTAAGTAAGCCTGAGGTTCCCTTTGCAATCTTAAGGTCATCTGCTGAGAACTGAACACCGAGAACAGGCTGAACAATAATAACCTTACATTTTGCAACAAAGTTGCCGTCAACTGTTCTTGCAGTAATAACTGCCTGACCTGCACCCACAGCCTTGATAAGACCGTGCTCGTCAACAGAAGCAACGCTGAGGTTTGATGAGAACCACTGAATGCCCTTTTCACTTGCGTTAGCGGGATAAATTGTTGAAATTACAAGGTGCTCTGCACCCTTGCCGAGAGAGATTTCTGTTGTGTCAAGTGAAATACCTGTTACGGAAATTTTATTTGTAACTGTGATTACACATGAAGCGATGTGTCCGCCGCTTTCTGACTGAATTCTGATTTCAGCAGTACCTGCCTTTCTTGCAACAACATTACCTTCTGTGTCAACGAGAAGAATTGATGAGTCGCTTGTGTACCACTTGATTTTCTGATTTGTTGCAGTTTCGGGATAAACTCTTGCCTTAAGCTGATAACGCTGACCGATGTAAAGCCTTTCGGGAGCATCGGTAAACTCGATTCCCGCAACGGTTTGATTAACGCTTACGGTACATTTTGCAACATATTCACCGTCAACTGTCTTTGCTGTAATTACACATGAGCCGCCGTCCTTAGCCTTTACAATACCTGCTGAATCAACGGTTGCCACATTTTCGTTTGATGATGTCCAGATAACAGCCTTGTTGGTTGCTTCCTCTGGAGTTACAGTTGCAACAAGCTCGTAGGTTGCACCTGACTGAAGGCTGAGCACTGTTTTGTTAAGGCTGATGCCGTTAACACCGATAACTACTGTTACGGTACAGCTTGCTGTATAACCGCCACTGTTTGTTTTACATGTTACAACTGCCTGACCTACGCTGATACCTGTAAGTCTGCCCTCCTCGTCAACCTTAACAATGCCTTCGTCTGATGAGGTCCAGGTAAGACCTGTGTCTGAAGCATATTCGGGAACAATTGTAGCTGTAAGAAGAGTGTTACCGCCAACTGAAACCTTTGCACTTGAAGGAAGCTTTACGCCTGTTACAGGCTGAGTTACGGTTACCTCACAGGTTGCTGCAAGGTTACTGCCGTCTGCTGTTGTTGCAGTAATTGTTGCCTTACCGGGATAAATTGCTCTTACAAGACCGTCAGGTGTAACGGTTGCAATATTTTCGTCTGATGAGGTCCACACAACATCGTGGTAAATCTCACCCTCTGTTGTGGTTACGGTAGCTCTGAGCACATAGCTTGTGCCACCGTCAAGTGAAATTTCTTCCTTGTCAATTGTAATTGATTCTGCAGGGTCTGTAACGATAATCTTACACTTGATTTCAAGGCCGCTGCCGTCCTTTGTTTTTGCTGTAATGAAGCAGGTGCCCACACCGTTGGGATAAAGAACACCGTCATAGTCTACAGCACATACGCCTGTGTTGTCTGAGGTCCAGTCAAGCACCTGATTGCCTGCATTTTCGGGAAGAATTTCAACTCTAACCTTTTCACCCTTTGATGAAAGGTTAAGAACCTTTACGCTGTCGAGAACCTTAAGTGAGGTAATTCTGGGCTTGACATTTACTGTGAAGGAGCCTGTTTTGCCGCTGCCGTCTGTTGCAGTGTATGTAATTTTTGCAACGCCCTCCTTGATGCCCTTGATTTCAATTGAAGCAGCATCATCGTTAACCTTAGCTGAAGAAACGGTTACAATGCCTTCGTTTGATGAAGTCCATTCGAGGTCCTTAATGCTTGCATTTTTAGGAAGAATCTTTACACTGAAGGTTCTTACTTCACCCTCTGTAATGCTGAAGCCATCCTCGGGAATAATTGTAACGGGCTCGATTGAGGTAATATAAACGAACTTGTTAACTGTAATTTTGCATTCAGTGTTGTACTTTTTGCCTGCAGCAGTTGTAGCAGTAACAATAATGCGGCAGGTGCCTGCCTTGATTGCAGTAACCTCACCCTCTGAGGAAACGACAGCAACTGATTCGTCACTTGAAGCCCAGGTGTAGTTAAATGCTTCTGTTGCTTCTGCATCGTTGTCTGTGCCGTAAACCTCAGCAGAAAGATTAAGCTTCTTGTTTTCAAAGAGCTCAGCCTCCTCCTGAGAGAGTCTGATACCTGCAACGGGGTTCACAATATTTATCTTACATGAGGCAGTAAGGTTATTTGATGAGGCAATAACAGTAACACCCTGAGGAGAATATTTCTTAACAGTAACAAGACCTGTCTGTGTAACTTCTGCAATTTCTGAGTCTGATGTCTGCCAGAAAACCTCATCAGCCGCACCCGCTGGGGTGAGAATTGCATTGATCTGAAGCTTTTCACCAACAGCAACATTTGCAGTTGTTCTGTCAAACTGAATATCGAGAGTGTGAAGCTTAAGACCCTCAATTGCCTTTTTCAGGTTTGCAGTGCAGGTGTCAATTCTGCTTTGCTCATAGTCACCTGAAAGAAGCAGCTCCGCCATAGTATAATAAGCCTCAAGAGCATCGACATTGATATACTTATGCCAATCCTCCTTAGGCGGTGCAGAGTCATAAACCTTCTGCAGCTCGCTTAAATCTGCTGCTGAAGCTTCAACTGAGAAATACTCAGCCACAGGCGATAAGGGTACCGCCGTAAGCATAATAATTGAAGTCATCACGAGAGCTAAAATTCTCTTTGTCATTGTACTACCTCATTTCGGAAATTTTAGTTTATTTTTATATATTAATTAACACTAATATAATACTATAAAACAGCATAAAAGCCCAATATAGTAATCTACATTATATTACAAAGAAATATCTGTGTCAACCGTTTTGGTAAAGCAGTTGAAAAAGTTTACAATTTATGTTAAAATCATTGTGTAAAAATTGATATTTAGGCGGAGAACAGCTATGAAAAAATTTATTTCCTGGAATGTAAACGGAATCAGAGCCTGCGTACAAAAGGGCTTTCTTGATTATTTCAACGATATTGATGCAGATATTTTCTGTCTGCAGGAAACCAAGCTTCAGCAGGGTCAGATTGACCTTCAGTTAGAGGGCTACCATCAGTACTGGAATTATGCCGAGAAAAAGGGCTATTCAGGCACCGCAATTTTCACCAAGGAAGAGCCCGTAAACGTAATTTACGGCATGGAAAACGAGGAGCACAACACCGAGGGCAGACTTATCACCCTTGAGTTTCCCACCTTCTATTTTGCAACCTGCTACACTCCCAACGCTCAGGACGGACTTAAAAGAATCGACTACCGTATGCAGTGGGAGGATGCCTTCAGAGAGCACCTTAAAAAGCTTGATGAAAGCAAGCCTGTGATTTTCTGTGGCGACCTCAACGTGGCTCATCAGGAGATTGACCTTAAGAATCCCAAGACCAACCGTGGTAATCCCGGCTTCTCTGACGAGGAAAGAGGCAAGTTCGGTGAGCTTTTAGAGAGTGGCTTTGTGGACTCCTTCCGTTATCTTTATCCCGATACAACTGATGCCTACTCCTGGTGGAGCTACCGCTTCAAGGCAAGAGAGAAAAATGTAGGCTGGAGAATCGACTATTTCGTTGTTTCAGAGCGAATCAAGGATAAGATAAATGAGGCAAAAATTCACACTGAAATTTTCGGCTCAGATCACTGTCCCGTTGAGCTTCAGATTGAGCTTTGATTTTTGTCGAACAAGGTTCGACAAAAATCAGTTTGGAGTGTGAAGAGTGGAGTGTGGAGTTGTGGTCACAGGTTTATACTTCTGCATTCGTACAGATATCGTCTGCGTAACAAGCTTAGCTTTAAAGGGTAAAGAGTTGATTTTATCCGCCTTTACAGTTCTTAATTAAGAAAACTTCACCCGCCGGATTTATCGTTCTTCTTTGGCGGTATGAATATAAAAGCTTAGTAGTCAGTTGATACGGATATAATCGGAGCGAAGCGACCCTTAACTCCACACTCCACTCTCCACACTCCACACTTTAAAAAAAGTTGTGAATATTTTCAACTAAAGCTCCACGAGCAATTACAAAAAATCAACATTTTTCCCGACTCTCAGAATCTGAGAGTCATTTCCCTATCTGTTGTGTTTTGTTTTTCCCGGACTTATGCTATGATAGGCTCACAAGGGAAAACTCCCGTAAACACTGAAAGGAGAACCATTATGAACAACAAAACATTAGGGCAGTTTATTGCCGAGCTGAGAAAAGAAAAGGCTCTGACTCAAAGAGAGCTTTCTGAAATGATAGGCGTGTCAGATAAAACTATCAGCCATTGGGAAAGAGACGAATCTTCACCTGATATATCAATTCTGCCTGAGCTTTCGGCTATCTTCGGCATCACCGTTGATGAGCTTCTCAGAAGAGAAAAGAACCCTCCTGTTTACGCTGAGGTTATACCACCTCAAAGTGAAAACGATATGAAAGAAAAAGAAAAAGCAGAAAAAAATTCTGCAGCAATTACCACCGAGGAACGCTTCAGAAGATACCGTATTTTCAGCCTTGTGGGCACATTTTTCGGTGCACTTGCTCTTATAACAGTAATATCATCAGGCACCTTCCTTATGAGTTTTTTCGCTGCCTATACGGCTCTTGATGTGGCAAAAACCTTTCCCTTGCTTGGAGCAATAAAGCATATTGTTTTTTCTTTAATCGCCTCTGTTGCTGCAAGAATTTACTTTTCACACATCTTTGTACCCAAGGAAGAAACCGAGGAAGCTCCATACATTTATAAAGCAAACAGAATTTTCACCCTTAATCTTTATCTGGTTTTCGCTGTAATCACCTTTGGTATTGCACCCGTTATTGATATACCCTATATCACTCTTTACGGTCTTACGGCGCTTATCACTGCAGTTGTAATTATTGCAATTGACAGCCTCCTCAAGGCCAAGGGGCTTCTTAAGGCTAAAAACGAAAAACTCTTTCGCCTGAGATTAATTACAATTGTAATTGCTTCTGCGCTTATTTTTGCAGGTACAGGTGTGTGGGGCTTTGCAGAATTATGGCAGCCCACACCGAAGGAAATCGTTTTTGATAATATAGACGAATTTGTGGCATATATGGAAACGCCCTGTGAAAAGCCTGAGGAAGCATGGCGAATCGACGGAGTTGAGGTTACCTATGTTACGGCACCGCCCACAACAGCTCCATCTACATCTCCAACACAGACCACAAATCCAAGTCCGGTGCAGACACTCCCTCAGACAACCGAGCCTGAATATCAGTACGCAAGTGTGTTCGACTTTCAGAATGTAGAAAGAGTTACCTTCAAGCTTCTTAACGGCAACGTATACAGATATAACGTTTCAATGATAGATAAAAAGTTTCATGTGCAGACCTATGATGAGGAAATGAAGGTCAAGGATTGGGGTAAGCTTCAGGACACTCTCAGTATGGCTGTGCCTGCTTACTGCGTTCTCGTAATTGTACTTTCCTTTATTGTATATATGAGTAAGGTGAAAAAGCTTAAAAAATAAAAATTATCACCGTAGGGACCGGCGTCCCCGACGGTCCGGACCGACCAATTGCAACACCCTTACGGACCGTCGAGGACGCCGGTCCCTACCAAACATCACAAGCCTCAAAAAACTTTTTCAAAAAAAATAAAAAAATTTGCAAAAAAGCCTTGACAAATCAAAAACGATGTTATATAATAGCCAACGTTGAATGACACGGATGTGATAAAACAGCATTCGGTAGTCGGTGTTTTTAGCGATGAGGGTCCACCCGTTCCCATCCCGAACACGGTAGTTAAGCTCATCAGTGCTGACAATACTTGGCTGGAAGCGGCCCGGGAAGATAAGGCGATGCCGACACAACAGAGAACCACAGTAAACACTGTGGTTTTTATTTTTATCCGGGGTATTTTCCCTGCTATGACTACATAAAATTAAGAGAATATTTAAATTCCCCTTGACAATAATCAATTGAAGACTTATATTAGGAGTGAGCACAATGGATAAAAAAGGCGGCAATGTTATTTTTATGCCTGACATTGAATATAAATCCTGGGTTAACCGTAACAAGGAGCTTTTAAACGAGATTATCTCAACAGGTAAGGTTTCCACACTGTGGCTTAAAAAAGGCAGCAACAAAACCTTTCTTGTGCGTTATTTCAAAGAGTGCGGTTATTCAATTTCTATTGACGACTGAAATGTAAGCAATAAAAAGGAGAGAAAAATATGGACCGTAATATTATAATCACTCTTTCAAAGAAAATTGTACGCGTTGTAATTGCAGCAAAGCTTGCAGGACTCTGCCTTAAGGTAGGCAAGGCGGTCTATGACTCTGTTCCGAAGTTTGACACAATTGAGGGCATCGACACAGATCTGCTCATCAAAGAAAACACAACCGACCTCAGTGCAATTGATTTAAGCACACCCGAAAATTTACCGGAAATCGTATAAAAGGACGCTCAGGCGTCCTTTTTTAGTGTGGAGTGTGAAGAGTGGAGTGTGAAGTTGTGGTCGCAGGTTTGTTTTTCATAAAACGGTAAGATATAGTCTGCGAAACTAATTAAGTTATATAGGGTAAAGAGTTGATTTTATCCGTCTTTACAGTTCTTAATTAAGAAAACTCTACCCGCCAAATTTATATTTCTGCTTTGGCGGTATGAATATAAAAATTTAGTAGTTAACTTAAACGGATACAATCGGAACGAAGTGACCCTTAACTTCACACTCCACTCTTCACACTCCACACTCTTTTTGTGCCTTTTCCACAAAAATCATCCCCACTTTCTATGCAATTTCAACTTGCCATAATCCCCTTTTCGTGGTAAAATAATTAAGTTATGTAAAATTTTATAAAATCAGGTGATATTATGGATATCAGAAATGATGTAAGAAACGTTGCAATTATCGCTCACGTTGACCACGGTAAAACTACAATGGTTGACGAAATGCTTAAGCAGAGCGGTACCTTCAGAGAGAATGAACAGGTTGCAGACCGTGTAATGGACTCTAACGACCTTGAAAGAGAAAGAGGCATTACAATTCTTTCAAAGAACACATCAATCCGTTACAAGGACGTAAAAATCAACATCGTTGACACTCCGGGCCATGCTGACTTCGGTGGCGAGGTTGAGCGTATTCTTATGATGGTTGACGGTGTGCTTCTGCTTGTTGACGCTTTTGAGGGCTGTATGCCTCAGACACGCTTCGTGCTCAAAAAGGCTCTCGGTCTTAAGAAAACCGTTGTGGTTGTTGTAAACAAAATCGACCGTCCCGGTGCAAGACCCGCTGAGGTTATTGACGAGGTTCTTGACCTTTTCATCGAGCTTGGTGCTGATGAAGACCAGCTTGAATTTCCCGTTGTTTATGCAAGTGCAAGAGACGGCTACTCAAGTCTTGACAGCAGTGTAAGAGAGGGTGATATGCGTCCTCTTCTTGATGCAATTCTTGAGAACATTGAGCCTCCCAAGGGTGATCTTAACGGCCCCACACAGATTCTTTTCTCAAGCCTTGACTATGACGATTATATCGGCAGAATCGGTATCGGCAGAGTAGAAAGAGGCACCGTAAAGCATAATCAGCAGATTGTTCTTTGTAACAACGACGGTGACGAAATAAAGGCCAAGGTTTCACGACTTTATCAGTTTGAGGGTCTCAGAAGAGTTGAGGTTGAAACAGCTTCTCTCGGTGACCTTGTTTGTGTTTCAGGTATTGCTGACCTTAATATCGGTGATACAGCCTGCGACCCCGAATGTGTTGAACCCCTTCCCTTTGTAAAAATTGATGAACCCACAATTTCAATGAATTTCATCGTTAACAACAGCCCCTTTGCAGGTAAGGAAGGTAAGTTTGTAACATCACGAAATATCCGTGACAGACTTTTCAAAGAGGTTGAAACCAACGTTTCAATGCGTGTTGAAGAAACCGATACAACCGACAGCTTCAAGGTAAGCGGCCGTGGTGAGCTTCACCTTTCAATTCTTATTGAAACAATGCGCCGTCAGGGCTATGAGTTCCAGGTTTCACGCCCCAAGGTAATTCTTAAGGAAGAAAAGGGCGTAGTAATGGAGCCTATGGAGCTTCTTATTGTTGAAGTTCCTGAACAGTATGTAGGTGCAGTAATTGAAAAGCTTGGTTCAAGAAAGGCTGAGCTTGAAAATATGGGTGCAAGAGATGGCGGTATGACCCACCTTGAGTTCAGAATTCCCTCAAGAGGCCTTATCGGATACAGAAGTGAATTTATGACCGACACCAACGGTAACGGTATTATGAACCAGCTTTTTGCAGGCTACGAGCCTTATAAGGGCGATATTCTTACAAGAGAAAGAGGTTCAATTGTTGTTCACGAAACAGGCGAAAGCTCAGCTTACGGCCTTTTCAACACTCAGGACAGAGGCAGACTCTTTATCGGTGCAGGTGTACCCGTTTATGAGGGCATGATTGTAGGTGAATGTGCAAAGAGCGAGGACGTTGTATGTAATGTCTGCAAGCAGAAGCATCTTACCAATACCCGTGCTTCAGGTTCAGATGATGCACTCAGACTTGTACCCCCAAGCACACTTTCACTTGAACAGTGTATGGAATTCATCAAGGATGACGAGCTTCTTGAGGTAACACCTACCTCACTCAGACTGAGAAAGACAATTCTTTCAAAGGAACTGAGAATGAAAAAACAGTTTAAGAAAAACTGACAAAAAAGCACTTCTTCGGAAGTGCTTTTTCTTTTAGTGTGGAGTGTGAAGAGTGGAGTGTGAAGTTAAGGTCGCAGGTTTATGCTTCTGTGAACGGAAAGATATAGTCTGCGGAATCAGTTTGGTTATTAAGGGTAAAGAGTAAATTTTAACCGCCTTTACGGTTCTTAATTAAGGAAACCCTACCCGCCGAATTTATCTTTCTGCTTTGGCGGTCTGAGCATAAAGGCTTAGTAGTAGGTTGATACGGATATAATCGGAACGAAGTGACCCACATTTCAACTTTCAACTTTAATTATATAATCGGAGCGAAGCGACCCACAACTCCACTCTCAACTCTTAACTCTCAACTCTTTTTTTGCTTAGACCGCAGATTACCGCAAAAAAATAAAAAAACATCTGTAAAGCTCTTGACTTTTACAGATGTTTTTAGTATAATATCGAGGCTGTAAAGTTTTAAGTCTTTACAGCGGTCTCAAAAGAAGACAAGGAGGGGTAAAAATGGCGAAGAATCTTGACGTAATCAATCTTTTCGATATTTACGGCGAAATGCTCACTCAGAAGCAGCAGGATTTCATTTGCTATTATTACAACGATGACCTCTCACTTGCTGAAATTGCTGAGAATGAAGGCATTACCCGCCAGGGTGTACGCGACGCAATAAAGCGTGCTGAAGCTCAGCTTATTTCATTTGAAGAGCATCTCGGTCTTTACAGAAGAAATGAGGCTCTCAAAAGCGGTCTTGAGGAAATTTCAGAGCTTTTAAAGCTTATTGACGAGGTAAACCGCAAGACTATTCTTTCAAGAGAAATCAATGATGCAACATCAAGAATTTCCACCCTCACTCAGATGCTGAGTGAATAACAAAAATTATTAAGGTGATAAATTATGGCATTTGAAGGACTTTCAGACAGACTGGAAGCCGCCTTTAAAAAGCTGAGAAGTAAGGGTTCACTTACCGAAAGCGACGTAAAGGAAGCCATGAGAGAGGTTCGTCTTGCTCTTTTGGAAGCAGACGTTAACTACAAGGTTGCTAAGGACTTTACTAAAACTGTAACTGAAAGAGCTGTTGGCGAAAAAGTTATGGAAAGTCTCACTCCCTCACAGATGGTTATCAAAATCGTTAATGAGGAGCTTACCAATCTCATGGGCGGTACAAAGTCCAGACTTAACACAGCTAACCACCCTCCAACGATCGTTATGATGTGCGGTCTTCAGGGTTCAGGTAAAACAACTCACAGTGCTAAGCTTGCACTTATGCTCAAAAACAAGGGACACAGACCTCTTCTTGTAGGTTGTGACGTTTACAGACCCGCTGCTATCAAGCAGCTTCAGGTTGTAGGTGAAAAAGCAGGCGTTCCCGTTTTCGAAATGGGTCAGATAAATCCCGTTGAAATTGCAAGAAAGGCAGTAGCCTTCGCAAAGGATCACGGTCACGACTATGTTTTCCTTGATACAGCCGGTCGACTTCATGTTGACGAAGAGCTTATGAACGAGCTTAAAAACATCAAGAGCGAGGTTCATCCTCACGAAATTATGCTTGTAGTTGACTCAATGACAGGTCAGGATGCAGTTAATGTTGCAACCTCCTTCAACGATGCACTCGGCATTGACGGTCTTCTTCTTACAAAGCTTGACGGTGACACACGAGGCGGTGCTGCCCTTTCAGCAAGAGCTGTTACAGGCAAGCCCATCAAGTTTGTCGGTACCGGTGAAAAGCTCGGCGACCTTGATGTTTTCCACCCCGACAGAATGGCTTCAAGAATCCTCGGTATGGGCGATATGCTCTCTCTTATCGAAAAGGCTGAAATGGAGCTTGACGAAAAGAAAGCTCTTGAGCTTGAAAGAAAGCTGAGAAAGAACAAGTTCGATCTCAATGACCTTCTTGACCAGCTTCAGCAGGTAAGAAAGATGGGCTCAATCAAGGACCTTCTTAAGATGATTCCCGGTGTGGGCAGAAAGCTTGACGATGTTGATGTTGACGAAAAGCAGTTCGACAGAGTTCAGGCAATTATCCTTTCTATGACTCCTCAGGAAAGAGCAAAGCCCGACATCATCAACCCCTCAAGAAAAAGAAGGATTGCCGCTGGTTGCGGTATGCAGGTTGAGGACGTTAACCGCCTTCTCAGCCAGTACAGACAGATGCAGAAGATGTTCAAGCAGATGAACGGTAAGTCATCAAAGAAAATGCAGAAGCGTATGAGAAATATGCCCGGCATGATGAACGGCTTCGGCAATGGCGGTTTCCCAATGTAAAAGACACGCATAAATCAGTGTGTTATTAATAAACAAATTTTATAAATCAATTTTTGGAGGTAAACAAAAATGGCAGTAAAAATCAGACTTCGCCGTATGGGCGCAAAGAGAGCACCTTTCTATCGTGTAGTAGTAGCAGATTCAAGATATCCCCGTGACGGTCGTTTCATCGAGGAAATCGGTTATTACAACCCCATGAAGGAACCCGCTGAAATCAAGATTGACGCTGAAAAGGCTCAGAAGTGGATTGCTAACGGCGCTCAGCCCACTGACACTGTTAAAGTTCTTCTTAAGAAGTGCGATATCGTTAAATAATTTTTGACGGAGGAACGCACCTTGAAAGATTTACTTGTATCAATTGCCGCAGGTCTCGTAGATGAGCCCGAAAAGGTAACTGTGGAAGTTGACGACATTAACGAAGAGGGTGTAATTGTATATCACCTTCATGTTGCTCAGGATGATATGGGTAGAGTTATTGGTAAGCAGGGCAGAATTGCAAAGGCTATCAGAACCGTAATGCGTGCAACTGCAAACAGAAGTGACACAAAGATCTCCGTTGAGATTGACTAAGTCAAAAAGTAAAACCGAGTCAGTAATGGCTCGGTTTTTTGTTATGCTTTTTTATATAATGTTCTGCCAGTCGCGGTGATTGTATAAAATTCTGATAATATGTACTGTAAGTGTATCTTCGTTTATTATATAGAAAATACTGTAATTATCAACAATCAGCCTTCTCAGCTTCATACTTTTATATGGTTCTTCATCAATAATTTTGCATCTACCCGGCATAGTTTTCAGAGAAAACATACCGTTGCTTAATCGCTTATAAAGATTCAGAGCTAATCTATGTTCCTGTAATCCGTAAGAAATATATTCGACTATACTGTCAATATCCAATTCTGCAGACTCCTGAACAATGACATTATATTTTATCAAAGCCATATTTTGTCTCCAATTCAGCAGTTACTTCTTCAAGAGTTCTGCCTCTGCCTGCTTTCATATCGTTATATCCCTTGTCAATCATATAGTAAAGCTGATCTTTGCCGCTCAGTCTCTCATACTCCGCATTAGAAATCACAACAAGGTCACTTCTGCCGTTCTTAGTAATATATACGGGCTCGTTATATTTATTGCAGAATTCTGAAATTTCGTTATAGTGGTTTCTTAAATCTGAGCTTGGTCTGATGTTTGCCATAAAAAGCACCTCCGTCTTTATTATATGCAAATTATATCAAAATATTGATATTTTGTCAACACAGATTTGACTATATAGTAATTCACATTCTGATTTCCGTTTTGAAATACTTTTCCTGAAACTCAACCTGTTTCATTATTTCTTCTTTTGTAAATATCTTATTTTCGGGAGCCACAACCCACTTTTCTTCCATATCATCAAGTCTTCTGATAATTGCGATTATTCTGCCCTCAAATTCACTTACAGGCTCATCAATACCAAGAATATAAGCATCCTGCTCCTCTCCGTCGGGAGCGATTATTCCTTCAACATAGCCATAGTTTACTGAATAAAAAATATCCCTATGCTTCGGATGATATGTACCAAGTGGTCTATCGATAATAACCTTTACTGTTTTCCCTATCATTATATCACCTCATTAAAATTCTTACCCATATGTAGGCTCTTCCGCTGTGGTGCGACGGATGCTTTTCGGTTTTTCAAGAACATATGAATAACCCTGTTCATCACCGAAGGTATCGGTAAATGTTCCGTTTGCTCTCTGAAGATCACTTTCAGAGAAGTCTATCACTACCGTCTGCAGAGGTTTTATATCCAAAGCAACATCAACATTCTTTACATAAATATGTTCATACTCCCCTGCCCACACAACAATGCCATCATCTTTAAGGCATACAACACGGCAAAGCTCACCTTGAGCTTCTGTATTTGTGATTTCTTCAGATTCAGCTGTTGTAGTATCTTCATTTATACTATTGTTAGTACAACCGCAGAGGAAGGCTGTAAGGCACAGTGTAATTGCAACGATTAAAGATATTGACTTTTTCATAATAACCCTCCGTTCTGTTCATTATCTTAATCTGATTATACCACACCAAAATAGCAAATTCAATCCATAAAAAAGTGCAGCCGAAAACGACTGCACTTTCAGTTTTTACAGCATATTTATCATTTCAAGATGCTCCGCATAAAGAAGTCTTACATCGTTATTTTTCATCATACCGCCCTGAAGCGACATATGGTCTCCTCGATAAACAGGCATAATATTCCACACACCTTTAGTAATGTTGTTCTCATCAAACTCCTTTGATGGGTTATGCATAGGTGCTTTTGCAGAGTTTGTATTTACGAGGCCATCGTTAGGCTGCCAGCTTTCGTCAATATAAAAACCGCCCTTTGTGTAGCCGGTGAATGAACCGATTTCCTTTGATGAAGAAACAAAAAGGCTTTCCATTCTGCTTTCATCAGGCACCCATACACCATCATCAGTTCTGTCTGTCATATTACAAGGAATAGAAAAGTAGTAGGTCTTGTCGCTGACAGTAAGCTTTTTGTTAAGTTCAAGAGCGTGGTCAATATACATATCGTAAGCGGCAGTATCGTAATCTGCCATTTTTTCCTCACCGTTTTCGTCGAGCTCAACCTCACCTGTATTGTATGAGGAAGTACCGTTATGCGGTGCCGCAAGAGCCGTCAGACTGTAAATCCAGTCCTCCTTGCCACCTGTGAAAAGAGGTGAAATATCTTTTTTATCGGTAGCCGCAACTTCATCAGAATCGCCCTTTGCCATAAGATGTGCAAGAGTTCTTATTGTAGCTCCACCGAAGGAGTGACCGAGAAGATTGATTTTGTCCTCTGCATTCCATTTTTCAATAAGGGCATTACCTGTATAGTCTGTGCCGAAACGGTCGTGACCGTATTTTTCGCTGTGAGCCTTACCGTAATCCACAACAGTACCGGTCAGCTGGGCATAAAGCTCACAGGCTCTGTCCCATGCACTTGCAGTAGGTGCAACAGAAGCGGCATGAACATCAAAGCCCTGCTTTCTGAGATATTTCATCAGATCACCGCCGAACATCCCCCAGTAGGGCATAAGCTTATAGATAAAATCATATTCACCCCATCCCATTAGTCCGTGTACAAATACATAGGTATAATTTGTGTTCCATTTTTCTTTCTGAAGCTCAGCCTTTGGCGAATAAATTCCAAAATACGAAGCCATGATCATAATAACCGACATCAAACCCGAAACAATCGCTTTCATAGTTTTCTCCTTTACATTTTGTTTTAGTTTATAATAGCATATTTATTTAAATTTTTCCAGTAAAAAATTAAAAAGCCATTCTGCAACAATCAGGAACGGCTTTTGTGAATATACCCTATACCTACCCCGAGCCTTCCCCCCTTTTGCATATATGCCTTGGCATTTTTCTGCAGCGAGGTGCTTTCAGGATAGAGCTTTTTGAAAAATCTGCGTTTTCCGAAAATTCGCTCTATCGCCTGCTCATCAATTTTTACGCTGTATGCGTGAGTGAACATTGAAGCGAATTTCAGAATATTACTGTCCTCTTTCATAAATTCCTTATTGCCCTCATACAAAAGCCAGCTTTCGCAGAAATAGTATCTGTAGTTATAATCGGGAAAGTATTCAGAGAAAAACTTCTCAGCTATCTGAAAAGACTTAACGCACTCGTCATAGCTAAGCTTTTCACCCTGAGGAATGTGCACATAAATAAGGTTTTCACCATAATCAAAGGGCAGTTTTTTATAAAGCAGAGTTCTGTTTTTACAAGGATAAAGCTGAAATTGCAGTCTTCCAAGGCGGAAAAGCTCACACCTTACATGATTACTGAGCCAGCCGTAATTTTTAAGCCCCTTGTTTTTGTTATTCTCACACCATATTCTTATATCTGACATTGTGTAATAGTAAATTTCATCGGAAATGCCAAGCCCTTCGTACTGCTTCTTTGCTTTGAGAGCACAGCAGAGAATTACACCCAGCCGTTCAATATCACTCTTTCTTTTAAGGGCAGAAAAGCCCTTTTCAAAGCATTTTTCCGCAAGGGATGAGATTTCACCTTCATTAAGCTTTCCAAGCTCATTTATGAGATTTTCAGGGAGATTCAGTCTTTCTGCAAGCTTAATCATTTTCAGTAAGCTCCTTTAAAAGTGCTTTACAGCCTCTTTCAATATCACTGTAGGCAATATCAAATCTGTCTGAATACCAGGGATCGGCAACATCACCCTTTTCATCGGTGTGGTCAAGAAGCTTACTTACCTTTCCGTCTTTATCTGAGCCGAAAATTCTCATAATGTTCCTGATATTCATACTGTCCATTGCAACAAAAAGGTCATACTTATCGTAATCGCTCTTTTTAAGCTGAACGGCTGTTTTACCCTCGCAGGTTATACCGTGTCTGAGAAGCTCTCTTTTTGCAGGAGGATACACGGGATTGCCTCTGTCGCCATAAATTTCCTCAGTGCTTGTTGCAGAGGATGCCACAACAAAATTTTCAGCTATACCTTTTTCGGCAAGCATTTTTTTAAAAATAAACTCAGCCATAGGTGAACGGCAGATATTGCCGTGGCAGACAAACATAATTCTTTTCATTAAATCACCTTATATTTTCACATTTCCCTCTGCTATATTCTCAAGATTGTCAAGAATAAACCTCTGCGCTTCAAGAGTATAGATATTTTTCTTATAGGGCATACCGTCTCTGCTGACAGCATCAACGGTCAATATTCCCTCACTCTCACCTTTCGGTGTAGTAACCTTTCTGGTTTTATCCTGTACAATTTCTTCTCTGAGATATTCATTTTCAACAAGCCATTCAGTAATCTTTGTAACCGCAAGAGACTTTACATTTTCAGGCAGAACGGCTCTGATAGCTTTTGAAAACTCCATTATACCGACAGGAGTCTCACTGACAACTATTCCCGCCTTCTGCTCATCAGTTATTGAAAAAGGCTGACGGGAATCTGATTTGCGTTTTTTACCAACCTCACCGTAGTTATCAATAACCTTCTGAAGTACACCTGAAACATAAAACAGGCATCTGCTGATTCTGACATTATTAATAACGCTGTCGTCTTTTATCGTTTCATCCGTAAGAGGGTCAATACCGTTAGCTAATTTATCAATATAGCTTTTAGCCCTCTGCATAGTTTCAAGTTCTGTCATCATTATGCTCCAAACTCATCAAAAATCTTAATCCATTCTTTTGTTATGACCTGGTGACCCTTCTCAGTGGGATGCACACCGTCAGCAGAAAGCTCGCTTGCAGGAATTATTTTCACTGCTTCATCAAAGATTTTCTGTAAATCCATAAACTTGTGGCCATACTTTTCCGCAAGCTTTTCTGCAATTGCAGCCATCTCATCGACATCTCTTCGGAAATCTGCATAGCAGTCAGGTCTGTCTTTTCTCGCAGCAGTTGCAGTGCCTTTAAGTACAAATGCACCCATAATAATAACCTTAAGCTCAGGAAACTCCTGCTTAAGCTCCTCTAAAAGAATGTCGTAAATCTTTTCAAATCTCGCCACACCTGTGCCTGTGCCCTCTGAGTCATAGTTGCGCCACACATCGTTAACACCGATAAGAAGGCTCATATAATCGGGTTTCAGCTTAATGATATCCTTAACTATACGGGAGTACACATCGGTAATTCTGTCACCGCCAACGCCCTTATTTATGTAAAGATATTCACCGGGATATTTTTTCTGAAGCTCAGCGGTTACCATAGCAGGATAGCCTTCACCGAGAGCTGTGATTTTTTTGAAAAGCTTTCCGTCTCTGAAAAAAGCAATTCCGCTGTCCTTTGTTGCAGTTGCCTTGCGGTATCTTCCACAGTCAGTTATTGAATCGCCCTGAAAAAGAATTGTTTTCATATCAGTTTCTCCTATATGTTTTCTTCTTTAATTATATAGGCTTCTTGTTTGCATGTCAAGTCAGTCAAAGATAGTTCTGTTATTATAGAATAAAGAGCCTTAAACCTGAACACCCTGCTATTCATCAGAATAGCAGGGTGTATTTTTATTAACTTATCAGTCTTTTATTCCGTCAACAGTTACTCTGACCTCGTCTTTATCAACCGTTGCAAATCCGCTGAGGCATTCTGCAGAGAAGATTTCCTGACCGTTAAGGCTTGCAGAAATCTTTCCTTCCTTCAGCGAGAAAACTGCCTTTGCATGACCGTTTCTGATGCCGTATGAGCCTGAAAATGCTCCGTTTGCGCTGTCAGCTATATTAAGTCTTACACTGTCACATTCAAGAGCATCATATTGACGGTGAGGGGTAAAGAGAATAAATTTCATTTTCCTCACCCTTGTTCCTTTTTGTACTTGCTGAACACATCATCAATAGTACCTGACATAAGGAAATACTGCTCAGGAATGTTGTTGCATTCACCTGAAAGAATAACCTCAACACTGTCAACTGTCTTTTCAAGAGGCACGTAAACGCCCTGCTGACCTGTAAAGCTTTCAGCAACATGGAAGGGCTGACTCATAAAGCGCTGAACTCGTCTTGCTCTCTTTACAAGCTCTTTATCCTCTGCGGAAAGCTCATCCATACCGAGGATTGCAATAATATCCTGAAGCTCCGCATACTTCTGAAGAACACGCTGAGTTTCTTTAGCAGTTTTATAATGTCTGTCACCTACAAAGTCAGGTGTAAGAGCTCTTGAAGAGGATTCAAGAGGATCAACCGCAGGATAAATACCAAGCTCAACAATCTTTCTTGAAAGAACTGTAGTTGCATCAAGATGGGCAAAGGTTGTTGCAGGAGCAGGGTCAGTAAGGTCATCGGCAGGCACATAAACAGCCTGAACTGATGTAATTGAGCCGTTACCTGTTGATACAATTCTTTCCTGTAATTTACCCATTTCAGAAGCAAGTGTGGGCTGATAGCCTACTGCTGAGGGCATTCTGCCAAGAAGTGCAGAAACCTCACTGCCTGCCTGAGTGAAACGGAAAATGTTGTCAATGAATAAAAGCACATCCTTGTGTGATTTTTCACGGAAGTATTCAGCCATTGTAAGACCTACAAGAGGCACACGGAGTCTTGCGCCTGCTGTTTCGTTCATCTGTCCGAAAACAAGTGAGGTCTTGTTGATAACGCCTGACTGCTTCATTTCGTTCCAGAGATCGTTACCCTCTCTTGAACGCTCACCTACACCTGCAAAAACAGAGTAGCCGTCGTGTTCAAAGGCAACATTACGGATAAGCTCCATAATAAGCACTGTTTTACCAACACCTGCACCACCGAAAAGACCGATTTTACCGCCCTTGATATAAGGGGTCATAAGGTCAATAACCTTGATGCCGGTTTCAAGAATGTCTGTTGATGAAACGATTTCTGCAAAAGGAGGTGCCGGATGGTGAATAGGCCACTTTTCTGCAGTTTCAATTCTTTCACCGCGGTCAATAGGTGCACCTGTTACATTGACCATTCTGCCCAATGTTTCTTCACCAACTGAGATTTTTATGGGCTCTCCTGTATCAGTTGCCTTCATACCTCTTGACATACCGTCAGTAGGATTCATTGAAATGCATCTTACCTCGCCACCGCCTAAGTGCTGTGACACCTCAAGGGTATATATTTCTTCATTTACTTCAACATTAACAGCGTTGAAAATATCGGGAATTTCATTTGCTTCAAAGAGAATATCCACTACGGGACCTGTTATTCTCTGAACCATTCCCACTGAGCCTTTTGCCATTTCATATATCCCCTTTCATTGAAAATTCTGATGAGATTTCTATAACGTCAGCAGTAACCTGACTCTGACGCTTTCTGTTCATTTCTGTTTCTAATTTTGCGCTGTATTCACAAGCAGTGTCGTATGCTGAGCGCATTGCTGTAAGGGTTGCTGCCTGAGCACCGAGAGCAGTTTCAAGCACCCTTTTGTAAAGCACTGAAAGAAAAATCTTTTCTGCAGTGTTTCTTATAACCGTTTCTCTGTCGGGTACAAAAAGCGGTGCTTCACTGTCTGCTGCATTTCCCTCACAGGTGAAAAGCTCCTTGCAGACCGGTGACTGCTTTATCATATTGATATATTCAGGATAGACAGTTTTAACTGAGGATGCCTTTCCTTCTGCCATTAAGCTGCAGATGTAGCTGAAAAGCTCTTTTACCTGCTCATAGGAAGGCACATCGTCAAAAACAAAGCTTCTGTTTACCTCAACTGCTTTTTTATCAAAATATTCCGTTGCTTTTTTGCCGCAGGAAAGTATTATACCCTGCTCATTCATATTGCTGAAAAAGTTCAGCAGCTCTGAATTAAAAGCACCGCACATACCCTTATTTGATGTGATAACCACATAGCAGCAGGGTGCATCAGGGTTACTGCAACGGAAAACCGAATTAAATTCACTGCTGTAGCTTTCATAAAGACGAAGATGCTCGTCAGCAAATTTTTCATACTCGGAATATATTCCGCTGAGCTTTGAATACTTTACCGTTGATGCTGTTTTCATAGCACGGGTAAGCTTCGTTGTAGAACGGATTGTCTGTAATTTCTTTTTTAAGCTCTGAACCGTTGCCATAATTATAACCTCTCGGCAAATTCACTGAGTGCTTCCTTAAGTGAATTTTTCAGTTCATCGTCAAATTTCTTTGCATTCTTTATCTTTTTAGCAAGCTCACTTTTTTCCTGACGGAAATATCTGTAAAGCTCTTTTTCAAATTTTTCCATATCATCAGGTGCAATACCGTCTGCATAGCCTTCACTTACCGCAAAGATAAGAATTGTCTGCATATTGTCCTCAACCGGTGCATATCTCGGCTGACGCAGAGCCTCTGTAAGAAGTCTGCCTGAAGCAAGAGTCTTCTTTGTTGCATCGTCTATATCTGAGCCGAACTGCATAAATTCTGCAAGCTCTCTGTACTGAGCAAGACGTGTACGAAGTGAGGATGAAACCTTTTTCATAGAAGGAGTCTGAGCAGCACCGCCAACTCGTGAAACGGAAAGACCTACATTTACCGCAGGACGCTGACCTTCATTGAAGAGCTCAGCATCAAGGAAAATCTGACCGTCTGTAATAGAAATAACATTGGTTGGAATATATGCAGAAATGTCACCTGCAAGGGTTTCGATAATAGGCAGAGCAGTTATTGAGCCGCCACCAAGCTCCTCTGAAAGATGCGCAGCTCTTTCAAGAAGTCTTGAATGAAGATAGAAAATATCACCGGGATAAGCTTCACGGCCTGAAGGTCTGTGAAGAAGAAGTGAAAGCTCACGATAAGCAACTGCGTGCTTTGAAAGGTCATCGTAAACGATAAGAACATCCTTGCCGTTATACATAAAGTGTTCTGCCATCGCAGAGCCTGAGAAGGGAGCAATATACTGAAGTGCAGCAGAAGATGAAGCAGGCACAGCAATAATTGTTGTGTAATCCATAGCTCCATGTGCTTCAAGCTTTTCCTTAATTTCTGCAACAAGGGTATCCTTCTGTCCGATTGCAACATAGATACAAATAGTATCTTTACCCTTCTGATTAATGATAGTATCAATAGCGATAGCAGTTTTACCGGTCTGTCTGTCACCGATAATAAGCTCTCTCTGACCCTTACCGATGGGAACAAGAGCATCAATTGCCTTGATACCTGTATGAAGAGGTGAATCAACTGGAGCACGGTCAAGAATGCCGGGAGCCTTATATTCAATAGGTCTTGTTTCCTTATAGGGAAGGTAGCCCATAGCGTCAATGGGATTACCCATTGCATCAACAACTCTGCCGAGAAGACATTCACCAACGGGCACAGATGCAATTCTGCCTACACGTCTTACCTTGCTGCCGCTTTCTATATGTTCAAACTCACCGAAAATTACACAGCCGATACGGTTCTGCTGAATATCAAGAACCATACCTCTTTCACCGCATTCAAATTCAACAACCTCACCGTACATAATGTCAGCAAGACCGTCCATCCAGCAGATACCGTCAGAAACAGTCATAACTCTGCCGAGCTGATATTTATGAATATGGGGATTAAAGGTTTCAGCCTTTTCAGTAAATTCCTGAATGAGATGACCCACAGTGTCATCATTCATAATAGGCTCACGGCTGAGATTCTTACTGAACTGATAAAGCTCTTCTGAAATAGTGCCGTCATATACGGTATCACCGATTCTGAGCTTAAGACCTCCGATAAGAGATGGGTCTTCAAGCACCCAAAGAGATGTTTTTCCGCCAACAGCTTCAAGCATTTTTGTTGTAGCCTTGTCAACATCTTCAACAATATCCTTCGGCAAAGGATAAGCTGAAGTAAGAGTTACATAAAGAACGTCGCTATGCTTGAGATAAGCCATATCACCGGGTGTGAGAGTAATTCTTTTAAGAATTTCATCAATCACCTGTCTGTCAAGCTCTTTTACTTCATTGAGATATTTTTCATAAGAGAAAAGCTTTATTACATTCTCTTTCATAACGGAGAAAAGCTCCTTACGAGCATCCTCAATCATATCACGATGAATTTCACTTTTCTCTCTTTCTCTGAAGGCTTCAATTGAAGCAACCTTTTCTGCAACAAGACCTTCAGCCTTCTGAATTTCTTCGCTGCAGTCAACTGAGAATGCTTCAGCAGAGGGCTCAACCAAACAAGGCATAGCAAGCTTTTCAATTTCCTCTGCTCTGTCAAGCTCCTTTGTTATTTTTTCGAGTCTGCCGCCGAAAATTCTTTTCACTGTCTTTCTTCCCACAAGAGTGAGAATTGTGACAAGAATAATAAAGTTAATTATTACATATTGTATTTCCATAATATCATATCCTATTGGAGATTATGTTTTTGGCAAAAATAGCTGCCGCTGTTTCCATCTTAGGCGCAACGGAATAAACTATTTTGTCATATTCCCCTTTGATGCCGTTTCTGTGTTCTTCAATATCAGAAAGACATTTTCTCTGGGCGTTTTCAATTTCTTTTTTGCCTTGTGACTGTATCTGCTGAACCTTTTCCTTAGCCTCGGCAATGCTCTTAGCCTCTGCACGAGCCTTTTCTTCAGAAAGGCGTCTTTCATTTTCTGCGTTTATGCTTTCAATATCACGCAGCTTTTTATCGGCTGCCTCAACCTTTTCCTTACGGCTGTCAAGCATTTTAAGAACAGGTGTGAAAAGAAAGCTTTTGAGAATAACCATAAGCAGAAGAAAGCATATTACAGTCCACACGATAACTGATGGCTGTATACTCATAAGCTTTTACCTCAGATTTTACCAACAAGCATAAATGCAATAAGAAGGCCGTAAATTGTAAGCGCTTCCATAAGAGCAAGAGAAATAATAAGTGTTGAACGGATATCCTTAGCAGCATCAGGCTGACGAGCGATGCTTTCCATAGCTGCTCTTGCTGTCATACCCTGACCGATAGCAGGACCAAGTGTACTGATTGCGATTGCGATTGCTGCTGCGATTGCGATAATTGCTGAATTTGTCATTTTGAATTACTCCTTTAAATATAGAATTTAGATTTAATCTTCAGTTACTTCTTCTAAGTATATTGAAACAAGCATTGTGAAAACCATAGCCTGTAATGCACAGAAGAGAAGTGAAAGCACCATCATAATAACAGGTGCGCCTATAGGAAAGATGTGATAAAGCTCTTCAGTTACCATTTCTTCACCGAAAATGTTACCGTAAAGTCTCAGTGCAAGAGATGCAGGCTTGATAAATTCATCAAGCACAAGCAGTGGCAGCATAAAGAACATAGGCATTACAAAGCGCTTGAAGTAATGCTTGATATTGTGTCTCATACCTGAAATCTGCAGGAAGAGGAATGTAAGCACACCAAGACCTGCCGTAACAGAAAGAGATGCTGTGGGAGCTTTTACATAATCTGTAAGTCCCACACCGGGAATCAGACCCGAATAGTTTGAGAAAATGATGAAAACAAAAAGTGAGCCCAGAAAGGTAAAATACTTTCTTGCCTTCTTTTTTCCGAGAATATCTGAAAAGAAATTATCAAGATATTCAACGCCCGTTTCAATAATGTTCTGGAATTTGCCGGGTCGCTCTTTAAGGTTATGCTTAACTATAAGTGACACAATAGTGAGCAAGCCGAGAATTATCCACATTGTAACAACTTCACCAGTTACATCAAGTATTCCGAAAAGCTCAATAATTACCTCGGATTTTTCACCCATCAGCTTCAGCCTCCTTTTCTTCTTTTTTATGAGCTGTAGCTTCATTGACCATAAGCAGCTTTTTCGTAAAGAAAAGCATTGGCAGGGTCATACCAAGAACTGCACCGACCAATAGATATGTAGGGTCTGCAAGCTCTGTTTTCGCACCCACAAAGTAAACAATTACGAGAAAGCCTACCTGCAAAGCCTGTCTTACCACTGTAAGAAGTGCGTATTTCTGCGGAGCTTTCACAAGCACCTTTTTTGAAAAAAGATAGTTAGCAAAAGCAACGAGCACGCCAACCAGTGCTGTCAGCACGGCTCCAATAATATTATGGTTCAAATTATCACCAGCTTCATAATATTTTAAGGTTATTATAACACTTTGATTTCTTTTTGCAATAGTAAAACTGCCGTATTTACGCTAATATTTTTACGGTTTTTTGTTGTTTGTGTTCGGAAGAAAATAGTTATGAGGGTTTGAGTATCACTACTTTATCACAGATGAAGTATTATGTAGGCTGCAATAGGCATATAATCAAAAATTGTGGGTATAATACGGCAAAAACCGCCCTCTTTTCAGAAGGCGGTTAAAATATTTTTATAAATATAAAATCTTAAAATCTCACATCAGCCACAACAGGATAGTGGTCTGAGGGATACATATCCATTACAGTATTACGGATAATCTTGTAAGTGTCAACCTCTTCACCATCTGAAACAAAGACATAGTCAATAGGTCCTGCAGAATAGTCTTCGTTTTTGCCGTAGCCGTGAGCAGTAAGACCGTCATCACTGTTTTCTGCTAATTCTTTTGTGTCCTTCATTACTTCAGCCATTTCGCTGTAAACCTCAGTTGAGGGCTGAGCATTAAAGTCACCTGTACAAACAATTGAATATCCTGCCTCCTGAAGCTCGGCAATTTTTGTTCTGAGCACTTTCACCTGTAAAACTCTTGCGTTGTTGCTCATATGGTCAAGATGTGTGTTTATGTGGGCATAGACCTCACCTGTTTCCTTGTTTTCAAGTACAACCCATGTAGCAATTCTTGTACAGCCTGACTCCTCATACTTAGTATATTTTACTTCGGGTGTATCACTGAGCCATATTGTACCACTGTCAAGAAGGTTAAATTTATCCTTAAGATAGAAAATAGCACTGTATTCGCTGTCTGCATCTTCATCTCTGTGTTCACCCACATATGTATAAGCCTCAAGGTTTTCGGAAAGAATTTTCATCCATTCACCTGTTGCTTCCTGTACACCTACTGAGTCGGGTGCATACTGATTTATAATAGCTGAAACAATTTTAGAACGATTTTTAACACTGCCCTCTTTGTCGTCACAGCAGCGCACATTGAAAGACATAATGCGTGAGGCATCTTCTGATTTTTCAGGAATGCCGTCAATAACAATTTCACCGAAATCAACTGTTGTAACCTCGTTGTAAATAACAAAGCCAAGGCCTGTCAATAACAACACTGCAACTAAAGCAATAGCGATAATCTTACTTTTTTTCATAATAAATTCTCCTTTAATGTTTATGAAAGTATTTTACTCCTTTTGTCCCATAAAATCAACAGAAATGCCGGATATTGACAGCACCACATAAAAATAAAGCCCGAATTTGCATTTACCCTAATCTTTATCCCCTCACCCCATTGCCTAATGCTCCTATTGGTATATAATAACAAAACTAAGGAGTGCAAAAATATGGAAAAGGTTGATATAAACATAATAATCCCGTTAAGTGCAGAAAAAATGCCGCTTAACGGGATATGTTTTTATGGCTTCAACTGACCAATTTGGTCTGTTTAAAATACTTGGTGGGGGCAGTTATTATAATAATGGAAATGTATTATTTTTTTCAACATTGTTATATATGATAAATCTCCGTTGAGGCAGAGGTGATGTTACAACGGGGAATATATCTATTATGTGTATTACTTTATTTATTTGATTTTGTAATATGCATGTAATGTATAAATAATTTATAAATTCATGTTATAATATTTGAAACCTTTTTGGTTCAGCAACCGTTATATAAGTGTAAGGAAGTGATAAAATGGATGAAAAAGAGCTTGTCCAAAGAGCTAAAATCGGAGACAAAGAAGCCTTAAATGAACTTATTGAAAGATATTATGATGAAGTTTACAGATTTCTTTATCGCCGTATGGGTAGCAAAGCCGCTGCAGAG
>JBGVFK010000141.1:0-4739 GCA_045121075.1 Acutalibacteraceae bacterium
CGGAAAACGAATGAAAGGTATCGCACAAGGTTTATTGCAGGCATCGCAGACCTACAACTGCTTCACAAAGCAAGAGCAGACCGCTATCAGCAACATACTGGACAGAGTATGAAAAGAGACAGGTTCACACGAACCTGTCTCTTTGTATGTGCTAACTGTTCGACAAATTGGAATTTGTCTATCTCTTTTTGTAAATAACCAATTCCGGATTTTCACCGTTTTCTTCATAAGTGCAAACAAGCAGAAAATCCATATTAGCAGCGATACCAAAGCATCTGTCACCACCGAATTCGCACTCAAGCTGATTGCCGAGATAAGTTGCGTTATCATCGAGGAATTTTACGGCCTGACCATTCGGGAGTCGATATTCCAGATTGATAAAACTCCCCGACAACACATTAAGGTTTTCAACCTTGGGTAAGCCCTCAATATGAAGCAGGGTATTAAATTCGTGAACAAGCTGTCTCTTAAACTCTTCAAACTTTTCTTTTTCGCCGAGTTCCCTATATTTCTCAAAAAAGTCAAGGGTATATTCTCCGTCTGCATAGCACCACTTGCAGTAATCCTCGTTAAATGCTCCATCTTTTTCGTGGCTGACATTACTATCATCAATACGCATACCGCAGCACTCACAAACAAGCTGTCTTGGTGAGCCAAGGAGCGTATTGATTGAAACATCAAATAGTTTCGAGAGTTGCTTTAATGTCTCGGTATTTGGGATAGTTTCACCAGTTTCCCAGCGAGAAACTGCCTGACGGGTTACGAACACTTTTTCTGCAAGTTCTTCTTGCGACATTCCTTTTTTAGCTCTTAATTCAAGAATAATATCTTTAGTTTCCATGTTGTTATCACCTCAGTGTTATTTTATCACTGAATGTTTTATTGAACAAGCAACTGTCCGTTGCTGTTGGTTCGTCAAATTCTTATTTGTCGAACTCATTATACCACAACCCCACCACAAATTTCAATCCGTTTAAATACACCTGTTACTTCAAAAGTAGCAGGTGCTTTTTTTATGCCTAAAATCGTGAATTTAGGTATATGAATACTGCGTCACATTTTTTCGCAGTACAACTAAATTTTTAAAGAAAGGAGGTACCCCTTATGCAAACAATCAAGCTTACCCTTAAGCAGTTCGCAGAAATCAAGACAATGATTAAAAGCCGATGCTGTAACTGTTATCAGGGTAACTGTCTGCTGCTTGATGACGGTGACAGCCACACCTGTCCGCAGCTCATAACACCGAGCCATATTATCTGCAGATATTTTCTTGATGCTGTGCTACCTGCTGATAAGACGTTGCTGAGAGCTTTAATCAGTGACACAACGGCAGTAATGATGACTTGTTCTCTTTGCGGCAGTAAAACAGAGAGAACTGGCAGAAATCAGAAGTTCTGTCCCGACTGTGCGAAGAAGAAACAGCGACAGAGAAACGCAGAATTTATGTCTGCTAAAAGGTCACGGGTGGATGTTTATGATGCTCTGAAGCCGCCAAAATAAAGGCTTAAAAACAGCAGAAAGACAGAGGCAATATACTTTTATGTTGTTGCCGTTTAAAACATCCACACACAAGAGGCAAACATTATACAACAAAAATCTTAAACCCGAACAACCGAACAAGGCGCTATGAAGCCCTGTGCTATTGCCTTGTGGCGTTCGTATTTGTAGCGTACACTGTGGCACATTGTACGGATAAAACCCGAACAGATAAATACTTTATGCTATTGATGATTTGTGATGTCTGTACGGATGTTCGGAAAATCATTACAAGAAAGAGGTAAAAATTTGGAAAACTATTTATATTATTCAGACCCGTTCTTTGCATATAACAACTCGCTGTATATTGAAAGGACGATAAACGGCAAGCCGATAAACATTAAGCTCAGCAATTTTCTTGCGAGGATAACCGAGGATATTACCTGCACCAACGGAGCCGAGAACGAAAGATTCCTTTCTATTGTCGGCACAGATGAAAAAGGAAAAGACCTTAGAAAAATCACAGTACCCCTGAAAAATTTCGCACAGCTCGATTGGGCTCAGGAGTATTGGGGCATCAACTGCGTTATTGAATCAGGCTATGGCAACCGTGATAATCTTCGTCAGGCAATTCAGTCAACGGCAAAATATGCAGAGGCAAAAACTATTTACGGCACAACAGGCTGGTGGGAAACTGCAACGGGCTGGCAGTTCTGCATGCCCGGTAACAGCAATGCAGAGGTTGAACTGACGGAAAAGACAAAGGGTTATTCATTTAAAACTGATGCTGATGTAATTGAGACAATGAACATTATGAAAGCTTTGCCTTACTCTGTTGCACCGAAAGAAATTATGTTCCCTATGTTAGCTTACACATTAGTCAGCATACTCGGTACCTTTATGGCAAAGGCGGGTAAGGAAACGAAAACCGTTATTATGCTTTACGGTAAAACAGGCTCAATGAAAACTACGCTTTCACTTTTGATTAATTCCCTTTTCGGCAGGTTCAATGAAGATAATATCCCGATGAATTTCCGTGACACACCGAAAAGCATTCTGAACTATTGTTTCACTCTTAAGGACTGTGCAGTTATCATTGACGATTATCATCCCGGCTCAGGCAGAGAACAGTCAGCACAGGATGCAACCACTCAGGCTCTCATCCGTGGTATATGTAACAGAGAAGCAAGAGGAGCTCTTGATAAAAGCGGAAGACAGAGAGCAGCCAAAAGACCGCAGTGTAATGTGATAATGACTGCAGAGTATCTTCCCAATGTTGGTGAAAGTGGTGTTGCAAGATTTCTTTCTCTTGAGCTGAAGCCCGGTGACATTAACCTTAACGAGCTTACAAAGTATCAGAAGGAAGCAGAGGAAGGAACCTTATCCCATTTCACTTTCCTTGCAACTGAAATGTTGAAGGCAAAATTTCTTGACAAAGAAAATGGAGTGAAAGAATTTTTAGAAAAACTCAAAAGCGGTTTTCTTTCTAACAGAAAGTTTTACAAAGCCAAAGCTGATGAAATGAGTTTTCATATCAGGCCGAGATTATGTGACGACCTTGCAAATTTAAGAATCGGTTTTGAGCTTTACTGTGAAACTCTTTTGTACTATGAAGGCATCACCAATGAACAGAAAACCTTGATGTTAAAAGAGCTTGACGAAATTTTATTAAGGCTCGCAGTGTCACAGCAGGCACTCACGGAAACTGAACAGCCAACGGAAATATTTATCCGTAAGCTTCGCAGTCTTATTGATGTGGGTAAGGTAAATCTTGTTGAGCGTATGATAAGACCTATTGATATGCCGAGAAACCTTGTGGGATATTATGACGATAAAAACTTTTATTTTGAATCTGATGCAGCTTATGCGGCGGTTATAAAATCCTGTTACGATGTTGGTGAGCATTTCCCTTTAACACAGAAAGCGTTAATCAAGGCCCTTAAGAATGAAGGAGTCAGCATCTGTTCAAAGGGAGAATGTACAAGAAATGTCAGAGTGTTCGGTACACCCAAGAGGCTTATCTGTATTTCAAAGGAAACCTTTTACAAAAATTTACCGACTGATGAGGATGAAGATTCAGAAGATGAAGACTTACCATTTGGTCCCGGTAAGATAATAACCATTGAAGAAAGCGAGCCTGAACAGCTCGCCTTTTCTTATGCGGCAGGTAATTAAACGAGGACAAACCGATGCTTGCTTTAATAATTTGGATTTTGGTCCGAAGTTTAGCAAGCATTGGATTTGTATCCGCAAATCCGTAAAAACAGAGCGTTTTTACCACCACACACCAACACAAAAATCAAAGAAAGGAGAATCCTATGTCAAAAAGAAAAAGAGAAATTGATTTTCATGTCTATCTCAGTGAAGAAGAAAACGAAGTGTTAAACAAATTTTGTAAGGTTATGAAAACTGACCGAAGCAAAATTATCAGAGCTATGATTTTAGGTACAAGGCTTGTTGAAGCTCCGCCTGTTGATTACAAACAGTTCATTATTGAGCTTCGCAGAGTCGGTACTAATCTTAATCAGCTTACCGTTAAAGCTAACTCAATCGGATTTATTGATCGTGCTGAATGCAGAGAAGTTTTATCAGATATCCGTTCACTTGAATCGGATATCGCAAAATATTTTAAACCCGGTAAAGGTAGGTTCGTGTAATGGCAGTTACAAGAATATGGCCTATAAAAAATAACATTCATCAGGTTGTGTCTTATGCTGCTAATAAAAGCAAAACTGATTTATCAAAATATTCAGACCTCGTTTCATCACTTCACTATGCTGCCGACAAGGATAAAACAAATCTGGAAAGTGAACAAAGACTTCTTGTTGACGGTATTAACTGTGACCCGGATATTGCTGCACAGCAGATGATTGATACAAAAGAAATGTATGGAAAGATGGGAGGTGTTGTTGCCTATCACGCATATATTTCCTTCAAGCCCGGAGAGGTTACACCCGAAGAAGCACAGCAGGTTGCAATGGAAGTTGCAAGTAAGATGTGGGCGAAAGATTATGAGATGGTTATTGCCACCCATCTGAATGCTAATTGTGTTCACTGCCATATAGTTATTAATTCTGTTTCAATGACTGACGGAAGAAAGATGAATGAAGACAGAGCTATGTATCAGCTTTTCAGAAAGACGAGTGATGAAATCTGTATTGAGCACGGACTGTCTGTTATTAAAAATCCGAAAGGCAAACGAATACCCTACAATGTTTACAAGGCAAAGCAGAAAGGTATCAAAACAAAATATGATTATATGC
>JBGVFK010000142.1:0-2143 GCA_045121075.1 Acutalibacteraceae bacterium
TGTGTTTGAGGTTCTTGACACTCCTCACGAAACCGACGAGGGCAAGGTTACACTTGTTCGTCTTATAAAGAACGAGCTTGGCGAAACAGTAGAAACCGATTCTGACGAAGGCAAGCTCGCATGGAAGATTCCCTCAGAAAACGGCATTATCTACAGAGATATGAAGGGTAACATTGAGGTTAAAAATGTAACCTTCGCTTATGTTCCCGGCACAGATGTTCTCAAGAATATCAATGTTGAAGCTGACGGCGGCACAAAGGTTGCCTTTGTAGGCTCAACCGGTGCAGGTAAAACAACCATCACCAACCTCATCAACCGTTTCTATGAAATTGAAGACGGTGAAATCACCCTTGACGGTATTCCCGTTAAGGATATCAGTAAGGATTCTCTCAGAGGAAATATGGCAATGGTTCTTCAGGATACAAGACTCTTCAGAGGTACAATTGCCGACAATATCCGTTACGGTAAGCTTGATGCAACTGAGGAAGAAATTATTGAGGCGGCTAAAATTGCCAACGCTCACGACTTTATTACTGCTCTTCCCGACGGCTACGAAACCGAGCTTAAGGAAGGCGGCAACAACATTTCCACAGGTCAGGCTCAGCTTATCAACATAGCAAGAGCTGCAATTGCAAAGGCTCCCATTCTTATTCTTGACGAAGCTACCTCATCAGTAGACACCCGTACTGAGCGTCTTATTGAAAAGGGTATGGACAGAATTATGGAGGAAAGAACTGTATTTGTAATTGCTCACCGACTTTCAACTGTAAGAAACTCTGATAATATTGTTGTTCTTGAAAACGGTGAAATCATCGAAGAAGGCAACCACGAAAAGCTTATCGCTCAGGGCGGAAAGTACTATCAGCTTTATACCGGTACATTTGAAATGACATAAAAATTAATCGCACACTTCAATTGAGGTGTGCGATATTTTTATTCCGAAAAAATACTTTCAGGGTTAATTCTGTCCCCATCCTTCATTATTTCAAGATGAAGATGGGTTTCACCGGCACTTTCACAAGGAATTATTCCTATAACCCCTACCGTATCACCTGCTGATACAGTATCGTTCATTTTAACTGTTGTACCCTGCAGAAGACCGCAATACCGTGCAGTATAGTCTCCGCAGTCAATTTCAACAATATATCCCCAGCTCGGATCAGAAATCACCTTTGTTACCCTACCGTTACCTATGGCTTTTATCTCCTCACCTTCAGCTGCCGAAAAATCAGCACCACCGTGACTTCGCCAGTCACCCATTGTTTCGTCAAAAACAGGGCTGATGCTGAAGCCTTTTATAACACCGCCTGAAGTGGGAAGCATAAAGCTTTCGGTTTTTATAAATGTCGGCTCTGTGGGTGCGGCAGTAGTAACAACTCTGCTCGGCTCATTTGTAGTTCTTACAGTTGTGGGCTCATTTTTCTTGGTGGTGGTTTCTTCTTTAGGCCTGATGGTTGTACCTCTTGGGTCGCTTACACCTGTCTGATTTTTCTGCACTTCAGCCGTTGTCCCCTCAGGCACTGCACTCTTAAGCATACTCAGTGAGGAATTGTAAATAAGAGCAATTGCAGCAATAATCACACATACACAAATGGTGGCAGTTATATAAAAGCCCTTGCCTGATGAAATCTTTTCAAAAAAATTTACCTTCTTCATAAGTAAAAATTCACCGTCCAAATATTGATGTAAAAAAAGTATTGGCAAAAGGCAGAAAAATATGCACCGAAAAAATTTTTATTTTTTTCGAACAAATGTTTGCAATTTCTGATTTTATGTGTTATACTATTACCACAATCGAACATTTGTACCCAATTTTCATAGAAATGAGGTAATAAATATGAAACCATTAAGCGAAAATCAGTTCAGAATTCTTGAATATCTTAAGGAGCGTTCAGGCAACGGTGTTCCTCCCTCAGTAAGAGAAATCTGTCAGGCTGTGGGGCTTAAATCAACCTCTTCAGTGCAGGCTAACCTTGATGCACTTGAAGAAAAGGGCTACATCATCCGCGACCCCATGCTCAAGCGTTCAATCAGAATTGTAGGTCAGGCTGAAAATGTACGTCACGTGCCCCTTCTCGGTACTGTTACTGCAGGTATTCCCATTCTTGCCGTTGAGCAGATTGAGTCATATATACCCTTTACA
>JBGVFK010000143.1:0-15294 GCA_045121075.1 Acutalibacteraceae bacterium
TCTCGCACTCATTAGGTCACCAATTTACAGTCAGCAGCCCACATAGTCCGCTACAGGTAAAATTAAAAGCAAAGAATCCCTCTTTATGTTGTTTAGTAGTAGTTAAGTGGAGCCTTACCGAAAAATATTTGTGTATTTAAACTTGTACTGTGTACGGTAGAATGTCGGAAAAACCACACAGAGCGATAAAGACCTACGAACTCGTTCGTAGGTCAAGCGACTGACTTTATGAAAGATTGTTTTAAATTGAGCTTTACACTGCCGACTATCTAATGGGATATCTGTAGTAATGCAAAAATTATCGTAAGATAAAGCCTTGCTTCTTCAACCACGGTGAGCAGAAAGGACTACTGAGTAAAAGAGATAAACAAGGGTCGACGATAATTTTTGCCCTACGGCCAATTCCACCACCCCAAGCGTGCTTTTGCTTACTTTTGCCACAATCGGCAAAAGTAAGTGCCCAAGCGGCATTAGCGTAGCACTGTGAATAAGCTCTTGTAGAATGGAGAGGTGGGAAAAATACACGGTTGTTTCTTATAAAAACAAAGTGCCCACCGCACAGGTGAGCACTTTTTCAGAGACGTAAAATAAAAAATATAATTTTTAAATCAATACATATCTAAGGTTACTTTTTGTTTTTTTCTTCGTTTCTGATTTCAGCTTCCTTTTCCTTAGGCTTTTTAAGATACTCAGAAATAAACTTTCCTGTTTCTTTAAAATTGTAAGGGTCAGGCTGAGCCTTGTATCTGTTTTTGTTTTTATTCATAATTATCACCCTTAATAGTATCTGCAGAAGTAAGGTGATAATTCATATGATTTTTTCTGAAATCATTTTCTTGTATTTAAGGAAATCCTCTGTAAAAACAAGGGCGTTGCTTCTGGGCTTCGGCAGGTCGATTTTGATTTCATCTGTAATTCTGCCCGGCTTACCCGAAAGAATGCAAACTCTGTCAGAAAGAAGAATTGCTTCGTCAATGTCGTGGGTAATGAAAAGGGTTGAAAGCTTGATTTCCTCCATAATTTTAAGATACCATTCGTGCACCGCTGTTTTTGTAATAGTATCAAGTGCGCTGAAGGGCTCGTCAAGAAGAGCCACACCGTCGGAGGAAAGATAGGTGCGAAGAAAAGCTGCACGCTGCTTCATACCGCCTGAAAGCTGATGAGGAAATTTCTTTTCCGTGCCCTCAAGACCAAAGAAGGGGAAAAGCTCCAGTGCCTTTTTTTCTGCCTCTTTTTTCTTTTCACCCTTGATAATAAGAGGCAGTGCCACATTGTGAAGGGTGGTGTAGTAGGGCAGAAGCAAGTCCTTCTGCAGCATATAGCTTATTTTGCCGGGCTTGCCTGTAATATCTTCGTCAGCGAGAAAAACCTTGCCCTCATCGGGAGCGGATAAGCCCGACAGCACATTGAAAAGAGTGGTCTTTCCGCCGCCGCTTACACCCAGAAGAGATACAATCTCACCCTGATGAAGCTCAAGACAGATGTCAGAAATAACATCCTCGCCCTCATATTTTTTTGTGATATTTTCTGCTTTTAAATGCACCATAATATTCAACCTTTAAACATTTCAATTGAGATAATCGTTGGTAAAGCCAACACCTGTAAGATCCTTTGAAATAAGTCCGTTTTCGTAAAGCCAGCCGTAAAAGCCATTCCAGCGACCTTCATCAATATAGCCCCAGCAGGGAGCATCAGAGATGTAATACTCTGCGAGCCATTTCTGACTTTCGGTTACAAGCTCCTCTGAGCCGATAAGTGAGCCTGTTGTGTCTGCTTCAATAAGAATCTGGGCAGCAGCCTCGGGATTTTTAACTGCAAATTCATAGCCCTTTGCAGTAGCCTTAAGAAAAGCTTTTGCAGTGTCAGCGTTTTCACTGAGAAAGCTGTTGTTTGCAATAAGAGTAGGAGTATAGTAGTCCATAACCTCATCAATATCGCTGAAGAAGAAGAAGTCGCAGTCAACCTTGTCAATCTGTGACTGAATACCGCCCCAGCCGTAGAAAACCCAGATAGCATCGGTATCGTGATTCTTAAGTGCAAGAGGCTCGTTAGTAATAACATTGGGAATGAGATTTACCTTATCGAAATCAGCACCCTCTTTTTCCATAACGTGCTTTATCATAGCCTTTTCTACAGGGCTGTCCCATGTGGAATAGGTTTTGCCCTCAAGACCCTTGGGTGTGTTGCAGCCCTCACCCTTACGGGAAATTATGCCTGATGTGTTGTGCTGAAGAATTGCCGCAACAGCTGTAACCTCAAGCGGATTTTCAGATGCATAAGAGGGAGCAATTGAGTCCTGGGCAGTTATGCCGAATTGTGCCTGACCTGAGGCTACCATAAGCTCTGCTCCGTTTTCGGGAGGCTGAACAATTGTAACGGTAAGACCCTCATCCTCATAGTAGCCAAGCTTATCAGCAACGAAAAAGCCTGTGTGGTTGGTGTTGGGTGTCCAGTCAAGGCAAAGGGTGATTTCAGCGCTCTTTTCAGGTGCGAGAGCATTTTTATAAATCACGAAGCCACCGGCTGCAAGTACGATTACAAGAATTATTGCTATAATTTTTTTCATAATTTTATTCATCCTTATCTCTTTCCTTTTGTGAGGAAGTGCGATGAACTTTAGCAGTGCAACAAGAGCCATAAGCAGAAGTGACACTGCTGAAATAAGGATAATAACAGCAAACATTTTGTCAAAGGCATAGGCCTTTTTTACCCTGGTCATATACACACCAAGACCTTCAAAGCCACCAAGCCATTCAGAAACTACTGCACCCACAACGGCATAAGAGGCTGAAACCTTAAGCCCTGAGAAAAACTGCTCCATAGCTGAGGGAAGCTTGATATGGCGGAAAACGGTAAGTCTGCTTCCGCCCATGCTTCTGATAAGACCGATTGTATCCTCATCGGCACTTTTAAAGCCGTCAAGAAGTGAAATGGTTATGGGGAAAAAGGTGGTCAGCACAACAAGAGTGATTTTGGGTGCGGCACCAAAGCCCATCCATAACACAAGCAGAGGAGCAAGTGCAATTGTGGGTATGGTCTGAGTGATAATGAGTATAGGGTAAAAGGCTTTGTAAAGAAAGGTGAATCTGTCCATAAGCACAGAAAAAACAAAGCCGAGACCTGTACCGATTAAAAGTCCGAGAATCGCCTCTTTAAGTGTAACTCTGAGATGCTCCATAAGGATAGGGAAATCATTTATGAAGGTTCTGACAACCTCTACAGGTGAGGGAAGCATATACTCTGGTACAATTCCGCCCTCTGAAAGAAACAGCCACAGAATCACAAAGGCAAAAAGAGAGATTACGGGCGCTAGCTTATTTGTGATGCTTTGAAACTTTTTTGTCAATGGTAAGCACACCGCCTTCCGGTTTGTAGCAGATTTTTACATAAGCCGAAACTGACGGGCAGCCTGCTTCAATTGCAACCTTCTGACAGTTCTTAACGATTTCCATAAGCTCGTCATAGCTGTCACCCTCAATTGTGGTTTCAAAGGGGCCTACATAATAGTTATATCCCGTTGAGGCAATATATGCGATAACCTCGTCTACAATACGGATAAGTTCGTCGGTGTCTTTAGTTTCAGGAAGCACCTGAATTGCTACGCTTGCTGTCATAAAAATGCACAACCTTTCAAAAGTTTAGTATTGTAACTCAATATTGCCGGAAGAGGTCCTTATCTTATATTTTCCCGGGATAAAATATAAAAACCACCCTAAAAAAACAAGGGTGGTAAATTGACCGTTTTAACTACTTAGCCTACGTCGGTATTATCCGAATCAGGTTATGGGTATAATCTCAGCCGAAAAATCAGCACCCCCAGTAATATTCAGTTATGAGCACAGTATAGCACTAAGAAATTGAGTTGTCAAGAGAATTTATTAAAGTGTGGAGTGTGAAGAGTGGAGTGTGGAGTTAAGGGTCACTTCGTTCCAATTATATCCGTGTCAGCTTTCTGCTGAATCTTTATATTCATACCGCCAAAGCAGATCGATCTGCGATTGGTTTTGACCTCTCCGTCAACCTACGGTTGCCACCTCTCCTTTCAGGAGAGGCAAGACTGACGAAACTTTCAAGCTGAACACAAAAATATTCAGACGGTATTCTAATGGTTTCATTTTCTGAAAAGCAATCTAACAGCCTCGCCTGAAAGGAGAGGTGGCACGAAGTGACGGAGAGGTTTAAAATCAACTCTCTTCCCTTTTCAATACAATTGACTCCGCAGACTATTACTTTCCTTTTGCAGAAGTATAAACCTGCGACCACAACTTCACACTCCACTCTTCACACTCCACACTCAGTTAAACCGTTTTAACCTTAATAAACTCCTTCGGCTCAATTCCCTTTTCGGTGCAATAAAGAAAAATCTTCGCCGCAGCAGTGCTGTCGCTGCCTGCGTGGTGGTGGTCAAGAGTTATACCGAGATAATCGCAGAGGTTGTTGAGTCTGTGGCTGGGAAGATGGGGCATACACTTCTTTGCCATTCTGCAGGTGCAGACGTAATTGAATGAGGGCTTTGTGTCGATGCCGTAAAAGTCAAGGCACTTCTGCAGTACGCCCATATCAAAGGGCGCATTGTGGGCAACAAGGGTGCCGCTTTCCATTATACTGCCGATTTTCTCCCACAACTCAGGAAAGGCGGGTGCTTCCTCCGCCATTTCGGGAGTGATACCTGTAAGCTTAATGTTGAAGTAATCAAATTCCTGCTCGGGATTTACGAGAGAATAAAACTCCTCAGTGATTTTTCCGTTTTCAATTATACTAATACCGATGGCACTCATACGGTTGTTACGTGAGTTTGGTGTTTCCACGTCAAAAACAATATATCTTTCTGTCATTTTATCAAGTCCTATACTACAAAAATACTGCGGATAAATCATAACACAAAAGCAAAAATCAGTCAATTTGACACTTTAAAGAAATAAATTTAAAAAAAATATCAAAAAACTATTGACATACACACTTTAAAGTGGTAAAATACGGAACAGAATTCAAAAATAATAACGCTATGACGAAAATAAGTAGTGCAAGGGAAATTCTTCAGAGAGCTGTCGGAGGGTGCAAGACAGAGAAAAGCCTTTAGCATGAAATACCTTTCTGAGCAGTTTTGCTGAACAAAAAAGTAGGCATAACCGGGTAAGCCCGATACAGCAGTCCTGAGTGATTGCCCTATGGCAATAATTGAGGTGGTACCACGGGATAATTCTCGCCCTCTGCTTTTAACAAAACAAAAGCAGAGGCTTTTGTTTTGCAAAGTTGAAAGTTAAAAGTTGAAATAAGGTCGCAGGTTTATATTTCTGTAAACAGGTAACGATAGTCTGCGAAGATAATTGAGATTAAAAGGGTAAAGAGTTGATTTTAAAATTCTCCGTCTTATCAATCTGCTTTGGCGGTATGAATGTAAAGGTTCAGCAACAAACTGACACGGATATAATCGGAGCGTAGCTCCCCACATTTCAACTTTCAACTTTTAACTTTCCACTTTCAGAAAAACCCGATATTAACAAATCTAAGGAGATATTTAAATGGTTATTACAGATTTACTTGAACGCAATGCCCGATTTAAGGGTGCAGAGGTTGCCCTTGTTGAGGTTAATCCCTCAGAGGAGCGTGACAGCGCAGTAACATGGAGAGAGGCAAGTCTTATTGAAAGTGCAAACGCAGGCACACCCTACAGACGTGAAATGACTTGGAAGAGCTTTGACAGACGTGCAAACCGATTTGCAAACCTTCTTCTCAGCCGTGGCTTCAAAAGAGGCACAAAGGTTGCAATTCTTCTTATGAATTCACTTGAATGGCTTCCTTTATATTTCGGCATTCTTAAGGCAGGCTGTATTGCAGTACCTATGAACTTCCGTTACTCAGGCGATGAAATCAAATACTGTCTCGAGCTTGCAGACTGCGAAGTGCTTATCTTCGGCAAGGAATTCATTGAGCGAATCGACACAATTGCAAATGATATTCCCGATGTAAAAACAATGTTTTATGTTGGTAAGGACGGCCCCGAGTACAGTGAGGACTGCTGTGCAATGATGAACTACTGTTCTTCAGAGGCCCCTCCCATTATGCTTCAGGAAGAGGATCACGCAGCAATTTACTTCTCATCAGGTACAACAGGCTTCCCCAAGGCTATTTTACATAACCACAAGGCTCTTCTTTCATCATGTATGACAGAGCAGAATCACCACGGACAGACTGAGGACGACGTTTTCCTCTGCATTCCTCCTCTTTACCATACAGGTGCAAAAATGCACTGGTTCGGCAGCCTTCTTTCAGGCAGTAAGGCAGTTCTTCTGAGAGGTGTGAAGCCCGAGTGGATTCTCCGTACAGTAACAGAAGAAAAATGTACAATTGTATGGCTTCTTGTGCCTTGGGCTCAGGATTTGCTTGATGCAATTGAAAGCGGCAGAGTAAACCTTGACGATTATCTCCTTTCACAGTGGAGACTTATGCATATCGGTGCTCAGCCCGTACCTCCCAGCCTTATCAAGCGTTGGATGAGCATCTTCCCGCACCATCAGTACGATACAAACTACGGTCTTTCAGAATCAATCGGCCCCGGCTGTGTACACCTCGGTGTTGAGAATATCCACAAGGTTGGCGCAATCGGTAAGCCCGGTTACCTTTGGGAAGCAAAGATTGTTGACGAAAAGGGTAATGAAGTACCTCAGGGCGACATCGGTGAGCTTATTGTCAAGGGTCCCGGCGTAATGCTTTGCTACTATAAAAACGAAGAGGCTTCAAAGGAAGTTCTCAAGGACGGCTGGCTTTACACAGGTGACGTGGGACGAGTTGACGAAGACGGCTTCATCTACCTTGTTGACAGAAAGAAGGACGTTATCATCTCAGGCGGTGAAAATATCTATCCCGTACAGATTGAAGACGCTCTCAGAAAACACGAAAAAATCAAGGACGTTGCAGTTATCGGTATTCCCGATGAACGTCTTGGTGAAAAGACACTTGCAATTATCGAGCTCAAGGACGGCGTAAGCTGTACAGAAGAAGAAATCAATATTTTCTGTCAGGAGCTTCCCCGTTACAAGAGACCCAGAAAGATTATATTTGAAAAGGTGCCCAGAAATCCCACAGGCAAAATTGAAAAGCCTGTTCTTCGCAAAAAGTACTGTCAGGGCAGCCTTGTAGAAGCACAGATTAAATAACTTGCAACTTATAGTGTGGAGTGTGAAGAGTGGAGTGTGAAGTTAAGGGTCGCTTTGCTCCGATTATATCCGTGTTAGTTTACTGCTGAGCCTTTATATTTGTACCGCCAAAGCAGATACATAAACTCGGCGGGTAGAGTTTTCTTTATTAAGAATTGTAAAGGCGGATATAATTAACTCTTTGCCCTAAATATCTTTTATTTGTTTCGCAGGCGATATCTGTCTGTTTGCAGAAGTATAAACCTGTGACCACAACTCCACACTCCACACTCCACTCTCAACACTTTATCGAAAGGCGTATTTCAAAATGATTATCAAAATCGCACTGTTAGTAGTATTCTTCGCAACCATGTTAGGTGTAGGCTTTTATTGCAGAAAAAATGCAACTGATGTAAACGGCTTTGTTCTCGGCGGACGAAGTGTAGGCCCCTGGCTTACAGCCTTTGCTTACGGCACATCTTATTTCTCAGCTGTTGTTTTTGTAGGTTATGCAGGTCAGTTTGGTTGGAAATACGGTATAGCGGCAACATGGGCAGGAATCGGAAATGCTCTTTTAGGTTCACTTCTTGCCTGGGCAATTCTCGGCAGAAGAACAAGAGTTATGACTCAGCATTTAGGCTCAGCCACAATGCCTCAGTTTTTTGCAGAACGCTATTCAAGTAAAAGCCTTAAGCTGGCTTCATCGGTAATTATCTTTATTTTTCTTATTCCCTATACCGCTTCACTTTACAACGGTCTCAGCCGACTTTTCGGTATGGCTTTCAACATTGACTACTCAGTTTGTGTAATAATTATGGCAGTGCTTACCTGCATTTATGTTATTGCAGGCGGTTATATGGCAACTGCAATCAACGACTTCATTCAGGGCATTATTATGATTTTCGGCATTATCGCTGTAATCTTGGCTGTGCTTAAAACCAATGGCGGTCTTACAGAGGCTCTTCAGTCTCTCGGTGAAATTACTGACCCTGCAGTAAGTGAAGCACCCGGTGTGTTTGCTTCCTTCTTCGGTCCTGACCCTGTAAATCTTTTAGGCGTTGTTCTTCTTACCTCACTGGGCACATGGGGACTTCCTCAGATGGTTCAGAAATTCTACGCTATCAAAAACGAAAAAGCAATTAACAAGGGTATGATTATTTCAACTGCATTTGCTCTCGTGGTTGCAGGCGGCTGCTATTTCCTCGGTGGCTTCGGCAGACTTTACGGTGATAAGGTTGATGTTGCAAAGGATGGCTTCGACTCAATTATTCCTGCAATGCTTGAAGACCTTCCTGCAATTCTTATTGCAATTGTGGTAATTCTGGTGCTTTCAGCCTCAATGAGCACACTTTCTTCCCTTGTTCTTACCTCAAGTTCAACATTAACTCTTGACTTTTTGAAAGATAGTCTTAAAATAAGAATGAATGAAAAAAAGCAGCTTCTCATTATGAGAATACTGATTGTTGTTTTCATCGGAATTTCAGTTGTTCTTGCAATTGTGCAGTACAAATCAAGCGTTACCTTTATTGCTCAGCTTATGGGTATTTCATGGGGTGCCCTTGCCGGTGCCTTCCTTGCTCCCTTCCTTTACGGCTTATACTGGAAAAGAGCAACAAAGCTTGCTTGCTTTGTAAGCTTTATTTTCTCAAGCGTGTTTATGATTCTTGTTATCTCACCGCTTAAGGAATTTTTACCTGCAGTGCTTCGTTCACCTATCAACGCGGGCGCTTTCTCAATGGTTATGGGCCTTATAATTGTTCCCGTGGTTTCTCTTGTTACAAAGCCGCCGAAGAAAGAAAAGGTTGAAGAAATTTTTGCCTGCTATGAAAAGAAGGTTACTGTTACAGTAAAAACAGCAATTGAAGATTAATTATTGAATTATATAAAACAAAGGATTTATTAAGGAGTTGGAATTAAAATGAAAAAGCTTATGCTTGGTAATGAAGCTTTGGCACGAGGCCTTTATGAGGCAGGTTGCTCATTTGTTTCAAGCTATCCCGGTACACCCAGTACAGAAATTACTGAGTATGCCGCTAAGTATGATGAAATGTATGCAGAATGGGCACCCAATGAAAAGGTTGCTATGGAAAGTGCTTTCGGTGCCTGCCTTTCAGGTAAAAGAAGCTTCTGCGGTATGAAGCACGTTGGTCTTAACGTTGCAGCAGACCCTCTTTTCACAATTTCATACACAGGCGTCAATGCAGGTATGCTTATTGCCGTTGCTGATGACGCTGGTATGCACTCATCACAGAATGAACAGGATTCAAGACACTATGCAATCGCTGCAAAAATGCCTATGCTTGAACCCTCAGATTCAGCCGAAGCAATTGAGTTTGCAAAGCTCGGCTACGAAATTTCAGAAAAGTTTGATACAGCCGTACTTATTAAAATGTGCACAAGAGTTGCACACTCACAGAGCATCGTAGAAGAAAATGAAAGAATTCTTCCCGAAGACAAGCCCTATGAAAAAGACGGCGCAAAATACATAATGATGCCCGGTAACGCAAAGAAGCGTCACCCCATTGTTGAAGAAAGAACAAAGGCACTTACAGAGTTTGCCGAAACCTCAGAAATCAACAGAATTGAAAAGGGTACAGACGGCAGTATCGGTATCATCACTTCATCAACAAGCTACCAGTATGTTAAGGAAGTATGCGGCGACAAGTACAGTGTGCTTAAGCTCGGTATGATTAATCCCATGCCTGTTGAAAAAATCAAGAATTTTGCAAAGAGCGTTGACAGAGTTATTGTTGTTGAAGAGCTTGACGGTATAATTCAGAATCACTGCAGCTCAATCGGTGTAAAAACCGTAGGTAAGGAAATTTTCAGCAACATCGGTGAATTCAGCCAGAATCTTGTTGCAGAAAAGCTCAGCATGGCTGTTAATGAATACGATAAAATTGACGAAGAAATTCCCGTAAGACCTCCCGTAATGTGTGCGGGCTGTCCTCACAGAGGTCTCTTCTATACACTTAAGAAGAATAAGCTTACAGTTATGGGCGACATCGGCTGCTACACTCTCGGTGCAGTTGCGCCGCTTTCAGCAATTGACACAACAATCTGTATGGGCGCTTCAGTTTCAGGTCTCCATGGCTTCAACAAGGCTTCAGGCGGCAAAAAGGCAGTTTGCGTAATCGGCGACTCAACCTTTATGCACTCAGGCGTTACAGGCCTTATCAATATCGCATATAATGATTCAGCCTCAACCGTAATTATTCTCGACAACTCAATTACAGGTATGACAGGTCATCAGCAGAATCCCACAACAGGTCTTAACCTTAAGGGTGACCCTGCTGCAAAAATCGACCTTGAAACTCTCTGCAAGGCAGTTGGTATCAAGCGTGTTACAGTTGTTGACCCCTATGACCTTGCTGAAACAGAAAAGGCAATCAAGGAAGAAACAGCAACAGAAGAGCCTTCAGTTATTATTTCAAGACGTCCCTGCGCACTTCTTAAATATGTTAAGCACGCAGGCGCAACAAAGGTTGAAAGCGATAAGTGCGTAGGCTGTAAGGCTTGTATGAAAATCGGCTGTCCTGCAATCAGCATCAAGGACGGCAAGGCAGTTATTGACACAACTCTTTGCACAGGCTGCGGTGTATGCTCACAGCTTTGTAAGGTTGGCGCAATTGAAAAGAAGGAGGTTACAGCATGAAAACAAAGAATATTATGATTGTCGGTGTCGGCGGTCAGGGTACACTTCTTGCAAGTAAGCTTCTCGGCAGACTCCTTCTTACAAAGGGCTACGATGTAAAGGTTAGTGAAGTACACGGCATGAGCCAGCGTGGCGGCAGTGTTGTAACCTATGTAAGATATGGCGAAAAGGTTTATTCACCCGTTGTTGACAAGGGCGAAGCAGATTTCATTATCTCCTTTGAAATGCTTGAAGCAGCGCGTTGGGTTGAATACCTTAAAAAGGGCGGCACAATCGTTACAAATACTCAGCAGATCAATCCTATGCCCGTAATTATCGGTGCTGCAGAATATCCTCAGCAGCTTGCTGACAAGATAGCAGAAAAGGGCATTAACATTGAAGCATTTGATGCACTCAGCCTTGCTGAAGAAGCAGGCACATCAAAGGCAGTTAACCTTGTTCTTCTCGGCAGAATTTCAAAATACTTTGACTTCACCGACGAAGAATGGATGGACGCAATTGAAAAGAGCGTTCCCGCAAAATTCCTTGAGCTTAACAAGAAGGCCTTTGAGCTTGGTAAAAATGCGTAAATAACAACGAAAGACCACTCGGAATGAGTGGTCTTTTTTATACGCTCTTTATTAACATTAATTGTCGAGAGTGTTGAAAATTTCTGCCCATACGCTTTCATCCTGCTCGGTGATTTTCTCCCAGTCAAAGGAATCACGGAAGGCTCTTTTTGCTTCAGCGTTGGTAAGCTCTTTTCTTTTGCTGTTAACTGCTTTTGTATATTCTGCAAGTGCCTTAACAGCTTCTTTTGTATAGTTAGGGTTGTGACCCTTATCTGAAAGAAGCATGAGCTTTATATTCTCTTTACCTTCAAGCCCCTTTTTAAGTGCATCAAAATGCACACTGCTTTTTACTGCAGGGTCATTGTCGGAATAAATAAGAAGCACCTTTGCCTTGGTTTTGCTGAGTGTTTCAACTGCATTATATTTAAGGCTTTCGGGATTATACTTTTTCTCAATTTTTATAAGCGGCTTACTGAGGAATGAGGGCATAAACTGTGAGAGCATAACCTCAACGGAAATAAAGCCCGACATTACAACAATGTGGCTTATTTCAGGGTGCATAGCAGAAATGTTGAGAGTTGAAAATCCGCCCCAGCTGTGTCCCATAACGGAGAAATCGTAATCTTTGAGCTTTTCTTCCTTTTTAAGGGCATTGAAGCAGTCGTTAAGGTCAGAAAGAGATTGACCGAGACCGTTTGCACTTTCACCCTCTGATTCCATACAGCCTGTATGGTCATAAGAGAAAACAAGATAGCCGTGACGGCAGAGCATTTCAATTTCCTTCATATATGAAAGGTGACCGCCGAAAAATCCGTGATCAAAAACTACAAGTCTGTTCTGAATGGGATTATCGTAGTAGTAGAAGTTACCCTTGAGAGTGTCACCCTTTGATGAAACAAATGAATAGGGGACAGAATTCAGACCCGGGAAATCCTTCGCAGAGTAATAGTAGGCAGTGCCCTTGTCATCGCAACGGCAGAAAACCTTTGTACGGTAGATGCTTTCAATAAATTTTCCCATGAGAATCACTCCTTAGTTAATCTTCTTATATTATAGACCCATTTATCTTCTCTGTCAAATGTGAAATCAATTGACAATATTAAAAAGCAGTAGTAAAATAACAAGAGAGGAATTATGAAAAGGAGACAAGCTATGATTTATAATGATTTCAAAGGTAAAAAGCTTTCGTCTTTGGGTCTCGGCACAATGCGTTTTCCAAAGCTCAGCGATAAGGATTCCGACATTGACATTGAAAAAACAAGGGAAATGATTGACTATGCCATTAAAAACGGCATAAACTATTTTGACACAGCCTACGGCTACCACGGTGGTAAGTCAGAAATTATTACAGGTAAGCTTCTTTCTGCCTATGACAGAGAAAGCTTTTATCTCGCTTCAAAATTTCCCGGCTATGATTTAAAGAACATCAAAAACAAGGAAGCCATTTTTGAAGAACAGCTTAAAAAGTGTGGCGTGGATTACTTCGACTTTTATCTTCTGCACACAATTACCGAAGAAAACGCAGAGAATTATCTCAGCGAAAAATACGGACTTATTCCGTATCTTCTTGAAGAAAAGAAAAAGGGCAGAATCCGTCATCTCGGATTTTCGGTGCATTCAGAGTTTGATTGCTTCAAGGATTTTCTTGACCGCTGTGGCGAGCATATGGAATTCTGTCAGGTGCAGCTTAACTATCTTGACTGGACAAAGCAGAATGCAAAGGCAAAGGTTGAGCTTCTTAACGAAAGAAATATTCCCGTATGGGTAATGGAGCCCGTAAGAGGCGGCAGACTTGTTAACCTCAGCGAAGAGGACACAAAAGCTCTCAGAGAAATGCGTGACGAAACAAACGCAGCCTGGGCATTCAGATATCTGCAGACAATTCCCGGTGTTACAGTAACTCTTTCGGGTATGTCTGATATGAATCAGCTTAAGGAAAACATTGAAACCTTCAGCGAAAACAAGCCTCTTTCAGAAGAAGAGATGAACACCCTTTACGATATTGCCTATAGAATGACAAACGAAATTCCCTGCACAGCTTGTCGCTACTGTGTGCCTTATTGCCCCAAGGGTCTTGACATACCGAAAATTATAAGCACATATAACAGTAATGTTTTCGACAACAGAGAATTTAAGCTTAATAAAGAAGAGGCTCTTGATGCTTCACGCTGTATCGGCTGTAAGGCCTGCGAAAAGCAGTGTCCGCAGAGCATTGAAATTTCCTCAGTTATGAAAAACTTTACGGAAAAGGCAGGTATGAAATACAAATGAAGAAAATTGATACAAAAAGTCTCATTAAAGTGGCACTGGTGATTTTTGCCCTTTATCTCGGTATTCATTATTGGGGCAGTGCTGCAAATATTCTCAAAACCCTTCTCGGTGCGGCAATTCCGCTTATAATCGGTGCCGTGGTTTCTTATCCCCTTAATATTCTTATGAGCTTTTATGAAAAGCACCTTTTACCCAAATCAACAAACAAGCTTGTTAATAAAAGCAGAAGAGGACTTGCCCTTACTCTTGCAATTCTCACCTTGGTGGGCGTTATAGCTCTGATTATCGCTCTTGTTGTGCCGCAGCTTGTTTCATGTGTAAAGCTTCTTATTGCAGAGGTGCCCGACTTCTTCAATATGGTTGTGGCAAAGCTCAGCGAATTTGAATTCGTGCCTGAGGATATTATTGCAACCCTTTCAAAAATCGACTGGAAGTCACGCATTACCGACATTGTAAAAACTGTTTACTCAGGTCTCGGCAGTGTGATGGATGTTGTTGTTACAACGGTTTCAAGCCTTGTTTCAGGTGTTACAACTGCCTTCCTTGCAATTATCTTTGCAATTTATCTTCTCTTGGGCAAGGATAAAATCGGCTCACAGCTTAAAAGGATTATGCACCACTTTGTGCCTGAAAGAATTACTGAAAAGTTCGATTATGTATGCAAGGTTGCAGATGAATCCTTCCATAAGTTTATTGTTGCTCAGTGCACGGAAGCACTTATTCTCGGTGGTCTTTGTACTCTCGGTATGCTTATTCTCCGTCTGCCCTATGCGGCAATGATTGGTGCAGTAACTGTTGTAACTGCCTTTATTCCCGTTGTGGGTGCTCTTATCGGCGGTGCTGTCGGTGCTTTCCTTATTCTTATGGAATCACCCATGAAGGCTCTTATTTTCCTTGTGTTTATTATCCTTCTTCAGCAGATTGAGGGCGACCTTATTTACCCGAGAGTTGTGGGCTCATCAATGGGTCTTCCAAGCATCTGGGTGCTTACTGCAGTAACTCTTGGCGGCGGTATGTTCGGCATTATGGGTATGATGCTCAGCGTACCTATCGCTTCAACCTTGTACACACTCCTCAGCAACGAGGTCAACAAGGACAGATTTAAAGAAATAATTTATCCCGAAGCCACTTCGGAATGATCAAAAGGACTGCGTAGGCAGTCCTTTTTCTTTAAAGTTGAAAGTTAAAAGTGGAAAGTTGAAATGTGGGTCACTTCGTTCCGATTATATCCGTTTTAGTTTACTGCTGAACCTTTATATTCATACCGCCAAAGCAGATTGATAAGACGGTTGGGTTTAACCTCTCCGTCACTTCGTGCCACCTTTTCTTCCAGAAACGGGCACCCTTTTGTCTGCGATGCAGACATTTCCCCTAATAGGGGAATTACCTTTCAGGAGAGGCTTTTTTCGTTTCGCTTTTATCTACACAACAACTTGAATGCACTGCGAATATTTTGATATACCATTTGCGAACATCGTCAGATTTGCCTCGCCTGAAAGGAGAGGTGGCAACCGCAGGTTGACGGAGAGGTTTAAAATCAACCCTTTACCCCCATTTAACACAATTAATTTCGCAGACTATTATTATCCATTTGCACAGATATAAACCTGCGACCACAACTCCACACTCCACTCTTCACACTCCACACTAAAAGAAAAAGCACTTCCGAAGAAGTGCTTTT
>JBGVFK010000144.1:0-22154 GCA_045121075.1 Acutalibacteraceae bacterium
AATGATTTCTTCGCTGTTTTTGTTAATTTCGAGTTTTTATCATCATCATCAATTAAATTCTTGAAAAATGTTTTGCAAATGTTATCTCCATAAATTTGATTCACATAATTGTTATAACCCAAAACAGCTTTAGCTCCACATTCTATTAATGTATCGGCCAACTTGCTATCTTTAGCACTGCAACAAGCAGTAAAATAAATTAAGCTATCATTAAATGGGTTGTTTTTTTCTTTATAGTAGTGTTCAAAGAATTTCCAAGTAACGCCCCAAACCTTACCCTCATATTCAACTACTCGTCCAGCATCTCTATCATCTATATGAACATCATAGTTACCATTTATCCACTCACATGAAGCTAAATACGAATGATATTCTTCAGAATAATCACCATGACCCTCCCAAATGATTACCCTATAGTCGCTTAAGTTCTTGATAAAATCAATAGTAACCTTTGCATTATCTTGATTGGTTGTAAATTTATAACCTAATTTTTCTTGTATGTTTTCGGCCGCAGGATCTACTACTTTACAATTATGTTCAGAATCAAAAGGTTGAACAGTTGCGATTTTATATGTATAAGAATTATCTGCAAAAATGTTTTTGGCAGTCTTTTCAGTATAAATGTTGTTATCATAATCATTTATAGCACTCATATTGCCTTCTATCGGGAAATCATAAAAATACAAACCAATAGGAAGTTCTATCTCGAAATGCAATCCGTCTTGAAGGTATGACTTGATTCTACCTTTTTCCCTTTCTTCAGCTAAAAATTCGTTAATCTTGCATAAAATATTATATGCATTTAAAGCTGTTTCCTCGTCATCATCAGTTATAACAAATTCTTCTACAAAACCATCAATCGTTTCTGTAATATTCTTACTGATTTCACCATTCTTGTTAACGTCTTCTAAACTATAGAACTTAATCTTGAAGACATATTCAGCCATATAATCTGTGTATCCTTCAACAACTAATAAGTAGTTGTTTATTGCAGAAACATCTGAATAAGCAATAAAACTACCCGTAAATATACCATCACCAGCTATATCATCGCTATCATTACCATTATCTGCTAATAATATTTCATCGCCAGTCTCTTGACAAACAGCTTTAAAGATATATTCTGAGATATCGATATCCGATTTAACAGTAGCCTTAACAATTACTTGTTCTTCTTCATTGCACATCATAGCACCAAGAGAAGCTGAAAAATCCTCAACTATAATATCACTCTTAATTTCTTCCCATACTGCAAATAAAGTTATATCATCAGTTACAGCAGCACCAAAATCGTATAAAGTTGATGCTTCATTATCACCAAACCATCCCTTGAATGCATAACCTTCTCTTTCCGGTTCTTCTGGTACTATAACATATTCTCCAGCCTTAACCTTCTGCTTTTCAGCTTCAGGTGCACCTTCATAATTAAGGTTAAATATTACTGTATAATAACCATCTTCACCCTCATCCTTATCGTGCACCTTATCGCAGAACGGACACTCCTTACCGAGTGCGCCCATAGTGTTGCCCACAAGGTTGTGGATGGCTTCAATCAGGTTTCTGATTGCGTCAAAAATGCCGCTGAACTGACCTGTGGTTTCTTCGTCAGCAGCTTCTTCATCTGTGGTTTCTTCGCCTACAACTTCTTCAACAGCTGTGTCTTCTGCAATTGTTCCGACTGCAGAAACAGGCACTGCGATCATTGTGAAAACCATAATCAGCGATAACATAATAGCTAAAAGCTTTTTTGTTAATTTCATAATCACTTTACTCCTTTTTTATTTTTTAATGTTTTCCGTCTTCATACAACCTCAAAGCAAGTGCCCATATAAATAAATATGCACTCATCTCCTTTTTCCGTTTTTGAGCCTTTCTTTTCTCCGTTGTAATTTTACCTCTTTATTATAGCACCACGTTAAAGCAATAGCAATAGGTTTTTGAAAAATATTTTCCTTTTTAGAACCAACTATTATAATACTAGGTTTATAGTTTATTGCTTTTTCTGCAAAAATCTCTCTTTTTGGTGATACTGACGAAAATGCAGTATCATATTCACAAAACTCACCTTTCTTTATTGAAAATCGCACAAATAAGTGGTATACTTTAATATATTACATCGACAAATTCTGACTCAAGTAAACTTTCCCTGTCATAATTTTGCGGTGTTCGGCAATACTTTCAACTGGATGTGATTTTTTATGAAGAAAAGAATTATAGCAATTTCGGCAATCGCGGGTGTGATTCTCGTTGCGGCAATCGCAGGGCTACTTGCCTTCGGCAACTTCGGTGCTCCCGAAGAGACAACTGCTCCGCCAACAACAACAGCTCCCACAACTCAGCCTAAGGACACCTCTCATGTCAATAAGCTGACCGGCATCGAGAACCTTTCAGATGCGGCTGTAGGCAAACGCCCCGTTGCGATTATGATAAACAACCTTAAGGGTTCACTTCCCCAGTACGGCATTTATGGTGCAGACATTATGTTTGAAACCCTCGTTGAGGGCGGCATTACCCGAATGATGGCGCTTTACGGCGACTACACAAAGGTTCCCAATGTCTGCTCAGTACGCAGCTGCCGCTACTACTTCCCCATTCTCGCCCACGGCTATGATGCAGTTTACTTCTGCTTCGGTATCAACGAATCACTTGCTCGACCCACCGTTGAAAAAATCGGCATTGATATGTTTAACGCAACAGACAACTTTGATCCCGTACTTTTCGGCAGAGACCCCAACCGTCTCGGAAAATACAGTCGTGAACACACAGCTTTTGTAAAGGGCGAAAACATTCCCAAGGCGCTGAAGGACAACAAGGTCAGAAGCGACATCAAGGAAAAGAAGAACGTTAACGTATTCAAATTCAGAGAAGAAGGCGAAAGCAAAAAGGCAGGCAATATTTCAGCTGAAACAATCCGTCTCGATTTCTCAAAGCTTTACTACAGCACCTTTACTTATGACAGTGCCAAGAAGGTTTACTACAAGACCCACAACGGCAAGGCTCATATGGACTCAGCAGCGGACAAGCAGCTTAACTACAAGAATGTATTCGTGCTTGAAACCGACATCAACCTTCACAAGGATAACTATCTTGTAAAAATCAACTGGAAAGGTGGCACAGGCTACTACATTTCAGAGGGTGGTGCAAAGAAGATCACCTGGGAGAAGAAGGACGAAGCAAGCCCCATCAAGATTTACGATGCAAACGGCAAGCAGGTTAAGGTTAACACCGGCAACAGTTATATCGGTATTCTCCCCTACAACGCAACCACAATCAAGGGTGCGGCTGAAGCTACAACGAAATAAGATTATAAAGGCAGAGAGTTTTCTCTGCCTTGTTTTTTTGCTCTTGATTTTTTGATTTTAAAGGAGTAAAATTAGGTTATCAATAAATTACAGAGGTTAGTATGAAAGACAACGAAATGCGTTTAGCCGCCAAAGAGTTTGCGGCATATTGGAAAGATAAAGGTTACGAGAAAGGCGAAAGTCAGCCCTTTTGGATTGAACTTTTAGGTAAGGTTTTCGGTATAGAAAATCCTACTCACTATATAACCTTTGAGGAGCAGGTTAAGCTTGACCATACAAGTTTTATTGACGGTCATATTGCGGCTACACATGTGCTTATCGAGCAGAAAGGTAGAGGAAAGGATTTAAGAAAGGCTATCAAGCAGTCTGACGGCTCACTCCTTACACCTTTTCAGCAGGCGCAAAGATATTCTGCTGTTCTTCCTTATTCACAGAGACCCCGTTGGATTGTTACCTGCAACTTTGAAGAGTTTCTTGTTTACGATATGGAAAAGCCTAACGGTGAGCCTGAACAGATTTTGCTCAAAGATTTAGAGAAAGAGTATTACCGTCTGCAGTTCCTTACTGATACAGGTGATGAAAACATAAAGCGTGAAATGGAAGTTTCCATTCAGGCAGGTAATCTTGTGGGCATACTCTATGACGAGATTTTAAAGCAGTACATAGACAAGACCAACCCTCGCTCCTTACAGAGCCTTAATATGCTTTGTGTACGCCTTGTTTTCTGTCTGTATGCAGAGGATGCAGGCATCTTCGGCGGTCACAACAAGTTTCATAATTACATCAAGTCTTTTTCAAGTAAGGATATGAGAAAGGCTCTCATTGAGCTGTTCAAAATTCTTGACACCAAGCCGGAAGACCGTGACCCTTATGAGGAAGAAATGCTTGCTTCATTCCCTTATGTTAATGGTGGTCTTTTTGCTGATGAAAACATTGAAATTCCGCAGATGAATGATACTATCCGTGACTTGCTTTTACGCAAGGCAAGTGAGGATTTTGACTGGTCTGCTATCAGCCCCACTATTTTCGGTGCGGTATTTGAAAGTACCCTTAACCCTGAAACCCGTCGCAGTGGCGGTATGCATTATACCTCTATTGAGAACATTCACAAGGTTATTGACCCTCTTTTCCTTGATGAGCTTCGTGAGGAATTAGCTGAAATCAAAGAAATCAAGGTAGCCAAGACAAAAGAAAACAAGCTTACACAGTTCAGAAAGAAATTAGGTGAGCTTACTTTCTTTGACCCCGCCTGCGGTAGCGGTAACTTTCTGACTGAGACTTATATCTCACTTCGTCGCCTTGAAAATGAAGCTCTTGAAGCAACCTTTGACGGACAGATTTCTCTTGACTTCGGTAATGTTATTGAGGTTTCAATCGGTCAGTTTTACGGCATTGAGATTAATGACTTTGCCGTTACTGTTGCCAAGACTGCCCTTTGGATTGCGGAAAGTCAGATGATGAAGGAAACAGAAAACATTATCCACATGAACCTTGATTTTCTGCCTCTTAAGTCTTATGCAAATATCGTTGAGGGTAACGCTCTTCGCATTGATTGGGAAACTGTTGTGCCAAAGGACAAGCTCAATTACATTATGGGTAATCCTCCGTTTGTGGGAAACAACAATTTAAATTCTGAACAGAGAAAAGATATAGCTCCATTCTTTCCAAAAAACAAAACAATGGACTATGTTTCGGCTTGGTATGTAAAAGCTGCAATGTACATTGATAATACAACTATTAGCTGTGCTTTTGTGTCTACCAATTCTGTATCACAAGGTGAGCAGGTTCCTCTATTGTGGAAACCTTTGATGAATGAATATGGAATACACATTGATTTTGCACACAGAACTTTTAAATGGCAAAGTGAAGCAAAACAGAAGGCGGCGGTTCATTGTGTAATAATAGGATTTAGTCAAAAAGACTATACTTTTGACAAAATTATATATAGTGATGGAACACCTAAAAAAGTAAAAAATATCAATCCTTACCTACTTGAAGGCGAAACGGTTTTTATAGAGAGTAAAAGCAAACCTTTATGTGACGTTCCTGCTATAAGAAAAGGCAATCAGCCAACTGACGGTGGAAACCTCATCATTGAAGCATCAGAACTTGATGAGTTTTTAGAAAATGAGCCATTAGCGAAAAATTATATTAAAAAGTTGGTTGGAGCTAAAGAATACATAAACAGTTTAGATAGATATTGTTTATGGTTGGTCAATGTTCCTCCAAGCGAACTTAGAAAAATGCCGTTAGTAATGGAACGAGTGAAAAAAGTTAAAGAAATGAGATTGTCAAGCCCCGATAAAGGCACCCAAAAATTAGCTGATTATCCAACTTTGTTCCGCGAAACAAACAATCCTAAAACATTCATTGTTGTTCCGTCGGTATCATCTGAAAATAGAAAGTATGTTCCAATGGGGTTCTTGGACGAAAATACCATACCTACAAATTTGGTGTTAATTATACCTGAAGCATCACTTTATCATTTTGGTATTATTACTTCAAATGTTCACATGGCTTGGATGCGTGCGGTTTGTGGTAGGTTGGAAATGCGTTACAGATATTCAAAAGATATTGTTTATAACAACTTTCCTTGGCCTACACCAACAGATGAACAGAAGGCAAAAATAGAACAGACCGCACAGGCAATACTCGATGCAAGAGCTCTTTATCCTGATTGCTCTCTTGCTGACCTTTATGACGAACTTACTATGCCTGTTGAGCTCCGCAAAGCACATCAGGCAAATGACAAAGCAGTTATGCAGGCTTACGGCTTCTGGGGCAAGCTCAACACCGAATCAGAGTGCGTAGCAGAGCTTATGAGGATGTATAAGGATCTTACATCAAACATCTAACAGAAAGAACCTCCCATTCGGGAGGTTCTCTTATTTTGCCGTTTTATGAAACTCTCTTGCCGTTTCTCATATAACCCATAGTTTCGCTGTACTTCTTGCAGAAGTATGACCATGTGCCGTCTCTGCCGTAGTTGCCGGTTTCAAAGACATATGTGTTGCCTGCAATTTTTGCTTCAACCCAGAAGTGCTGCCAGGTTGAGCCTGAATAACTGCTGTAACGGTAGCCCTGAACAAGCTGAACATCATAACCGAGATAGGTCATCATAGCCGCCATAGCACCGTTATACTGTACGCACTGACCCTTCTTCGCTGAGAAAATCGCCTCAACATAGCTCATGCCCTGAATCTGATTCCACAGGTTGCCCGTTGCGTAAGTAACATTACGGTTAATCCAATCAAGGGTGATTCTCAGCACCTCTTCTCTTGACATATCATCAGTGAAATGCTTCTTTGCGAAATTCTTGAGAATCTTCTTATCGTTGCTGCTGAGTGTTGTTGTCCAGGCAAGCTTTGTTTCCTTACCCTGAACGTTGTACACCTTGAAGCTGTCCTTAGGCTTGAGTGTAGCACCGTTGAGTCTTGAGGATGATGAACCGCTGTACTTCTGCTCACTGAAATCACTGTAGATTGTTTTGCCGTCCACCTTTTTGTAGGAGCGCACTGCAAAGTAGTAATCCTTGTCGTTACTGAGATTCTTGTTTGTCCAGGAGGTGGTACTCTTATCCTTGATAGTCTTAACCTTCTCCATATTGTATTCCCAGTTGGTCATACGGTAAATCTGATAGCCGTCTACCTTTGAGTTCTTGCTCCATTTCACCTGAACTGCCTTGTTCTTGGTGGTAAGCTTTACTGTCGGTGTGTTAGGCTTTGTTGTAACGGTCAGGTAAACTGTTTTTGAGGTGTGAGCCTTTCCGTTGTCGTCATAGATAACACCCTTAACCGCATACTTGTATGTAGTGAGCTGCTTTCTGCTCTTGTGGGTGTAGTAGTTGTTCTTGGTCTTTTTCAGACCGTCGTACTTCTTTGTTTTTGAGTTATAAACATAAACCCTGTACTCGTCGCAGTTGATGTAGCTCCAATAAAGGTCTACGCTGTCGGCATGAGCCGTTGCAGTAACATTCTGCATAGGCTCAACCTGAATTTTGAACTTGATTACCTTTTCACCGGTGTAGTTACCGTAGAACTTAAAGGTGATTTTCGCTGTACCGGGCTTGTCGTTATCGCTGTATGAAACATCGTAGTGATACCAGCTGTTAAGATACACATCGCCGTACATTACTTCAACATCAGGATAAACGCTGTAGCCGTAGTAGTACTGTGTGGGAACTGAGCTGAAGGTAAGCATTGACGCAGGCACGGGAAGAATTTCAAATTCCTTTCTTACGGAATCTCTGTAGTCACCGATACCTGTAATTACAAAATAAGCCTGACCCGCATCAATGTTTGACTCGTATTCAACCTCGTAATCTCTGCCTCTTACAAGTGAGCTTTCGTTATACATAAGGGTAAACTCGGGCTCGATTTCCCAACCTGTATAGTAGATCTCAGTTTCAGTCATAACAATTTCTGCGTTCTCTATACTCTTTGAGATTTCAAAGCTGAAGCCGTTTTCAATTGCGTAGCTGTGGGCTGCTGAGTTTTCTTCGCAGTAGATGGTAAAGAAATCAACCGCAACGAGCACCTTTTCTTCGTCGAATTCTTCAACGTAATAGCCGTCCTCGTCTATGTAGGAGTTGTCGATTTCAACCCACTCATAGTAATAACCGAGAGCCTTGGGTGCGATTTTAGTTACTGTTGAAGGAACATAAACGCTGCGCTGATATTCATCATGACAGCCGTCAGCGATTTCTGTAACAGTGTATTTTTCGCCTTCATACTCAAAGTAAGACGGAATAATAACCTCACTTGTTGAGCTATAGGGCTCATATGAGTTTATGCGTGCTTCCATTTCTTCAAAATCAAAGCTGACATTGAATGTTGCACTTTCCCTCCAGTTATCTCTGTCATTATCAAAGATATACTCGGTTGTGCTGAATCTGTCGTAATCTGCGAAGGCTGTTACCGCCCCGACAGAAAGGCAAAGACAGATAAGAAGGCACAACACTGCCGCTTTTTTGAACGTCTTCATAAATTTACCTCTTTTCAATTTTGTGTAAAACATTACCTATCAGTATACTATCTGCTGAATTAATTGTCAAATAAAAAAATATAAACAATTTTCTGAAATCAAAACACTCAGATATTTTAACGAAACACTTGATTTTTACAACCTCTTTGTGTATAATATCATAGTTAATTAAATAGGGAGAGTTGTCCGAGCTGGCCGAAGGAGCACGATTGGAAATCGTGTAACGGCGATAAACCGTTCGAGGGTTCGAATCCCTTGCTCTCCGCCAAATCTAATACCACTGTTGATACAATCGTATCGATGGTGGTATTGTTAATTTATAGCGATTTTCCCTTGTAGTATAAGGGGTTATAAAAATAAGCGTTGCAGTTGGAGTGTACTGTGCCCTTTCTGCAACGCTGTTTTGTGGGGATGGATACGTAATTGTAGTGGTTTGTTGGTTGGTAATCGTTAAATTGTGGGGGTATCGTTAAAAGGTAAATCTTGATTAAAAATACAAGCTTACAATTTCATCTATTTTCTGCTTTACGGTGTTACTATAAATGTTTGCAGCGGATGGATGATAATGCCAAATCAATTCTATAAATTGTGCTGCATGGACATCTTTTAAGTAGTCTTCATAATTAATTTCCAATGCGTTTTTGATTTCATTATAGTATTCTTCAATAACTTTTTGCGGGCACGGACACATTGGTTTAAACATTGTTGAATCAATAATACTTGTTATTCGCCCGATATCCATTGAATATGCAAATATGCAAGAGTTAGCCCAATCAATAAAGCTTACATTCTCTCTGTCCACAATAATGTTTGTTGGAAACATATCACCGTGAACAAGAGTTTTTTTAGCATTTTTCATTCTTTTAAATGCAAAAATCGCAAAGCCTTCCCAACTTTTTTGTGTTTTGACCACATCCACAACTTTTCCTAGTTTTTTATTATAAGCGAAAGTATCTGCGATTTCCTCAATTTGTTTTAGCTCGGTGTCATTTAGATTTATAAAGTTTAAATGTATTCTTGCAAGCTCTTTTATTGTTCTAAGCCAAGGTTCTGCCTCTTTAAAACCATACAATTCTTTACCTTGCATAAATTCTTCTATAAGAACTATTCTGTTTTCGCTTGATTTAAGAGTGTAGTATAAATTAGGAACCGGTATACCCTTTGCCTTTAGCGACTTTAGCATTTCCATTTCCGAAATAGTTGTTACTTTAGCGACAAATTTTTGTCTTTCATTTTCAGAAGAGTCAAGTTGCTTATTAACTTCTATTTTATAACATTCGTAATCGCTTGCAAAAGCTGTACCTTTAAACTGTGATATGGTATAATCCCCACAAATCAACATATCATTTTCGTCCCAATCAGTAGTACAAATGGCTTTGGCAATATCAAGACAATCTTGTTCTTGTAGTACGATATACTCCAACTGAATCACTCCTTAGATTTATATTTTCTTCTTTAAACGACCAGCTGTTAATATTTTATAGTACATACTATTTTGAACTTTCCTCATTTTTAGAAATACACTGTACAATATCATCTTTAGAACGAAAATCTATTGGGAATTGAGTGTTTATATCTAAATAAGGAACTCCGTTAAAACGAATTTCACATTTGTCATCATAATTAAAGTTTGCAAAACAATCAACATTTAAGCCGAAAGGAGCATATCCATCAGGTTTATCAATATACAACGCAAAACCAATTGGGTAAGCCGACATTTCAGAAACAAGAACAGGATTCTTTGGGTTATCGATATTTACAATAGCTGAAAGGCCTCCCATTCGAACCGCTTGAGAAGATACCAAATGCATATATAGAGAATATTTCGAATTATTAATTTTATTACTATTCTTTGTCATTAAAAAATCTCTAAGCTCTGAATCACCAAAACAATTATTGTTCAAGTCGCATATCATTGTAATCATTGCTTTGTAGATTCGTAAAGGATACAGATCTTTAATTGTAAAAGAATACGAGCTACTCGGTTGCAAATTTTCACTTTGTATCATAAAATTTATTGTTTTTGCAAAATCGGTATATGATCTCATATACCAATTTCCTGTGTTATTATTACAAGTCCTACAAAGGCAGTATTTTTTATGTCCGCCTTGTTGTAATTTTCCTTTTAACCCTTGTATATCCCAAGGCATTCTGTCATCGGTACTAGCTAGAGTTTTACAAACTTCTTCAATAGGTAAAAGAGTTATCGTAGATTTGTTAAACGCATTCTTAGGCGGTATGTGTTCTGGTGTTAAATCTTTAAATTCTCCACACAATCTACAAGTGCCAGGATGTTTTACTGCTTTCATATCATCTATTTCCACCTAACTAAAAACGTATTGGTATTTTTGAATAATCAACTATAGCAGAATACTCTTTGGCTACCAAAAGTTCTTCCATCACATTAACTTGATGAGACTTTTGTTTATCATCCATCAGTAATGGTCCGAAAATAACATCGGATACGCAATCTTTATCAATAGTCAACTCAATGTACGGAACAAGATAACCAGCATTTATTCGGTACAGCACAGGTATCTTTGTTTCACGCTTTGCAATCTCAACCTTACAGAAAGATTTTTATTAATTATATCACAAATCGATATTTTTTTCAATTCACAAACAAATAAAAGAGCCGACCACCCAATCGACTCTTAATATAAAAGCAGCATTAAGGTTATATTGTCACCTCCCTCCCATTCCTAAACCGCCACACCAACCTTCCATCTCCATGCACCGTCACACACTCAACTGTCATCTGCCACAGCTTTTCAGAAAACTCAAGCTGCAGTAAATCTAGCTCCCTGACCGCAAACATAAAACCACTGAGCCTATCAGCTTGTATGAGCCTTCGCTCCTTCTTCTTTTGCAGGTAATCATAACGGCTCTGCAGTTTTTCATAACGCTCAACCAGGTTGTTGTAACGACGGATGTATTCATCCTGGTCGGCTGCCTGAACAGCGTTATCGATAACACACTTCTGTATGTGGGCAGAAAGAATATCCATTTCTTCGATAAGATTATTACATTCAGTGTCAATGGCTTCGTTATCATCAAGCTCGTATAATATAATTCTGCTGTCTTTGAGCAGTTCCTCCCGGTCGCTCAAAAGGGTGCTGAGGGCAGTAATGAATGACACCTTGATGTCATCTTCATAAAGGTGAGGTGTGGTGCATTTCTTCTCACCCTTGAACTTGCCGTTGCATTGCCATATGGTTCGGCGGTACTGAGAATTACTGTGCCATACCTTTGAACCATAAAATTCACCACAGTCACCACAGATGATTTTACCGGCAAACGGACTTTGACAAAGGGTACGTCTGCCGCTGTCTTTTCTTCTTGCCAGCTCAAGCTGAACACGCTCCCATTCTTCAGGCTCTATGATAGCGGGGTGGCTGTTTTCTACATAGTACTGAGGAACTTCGCCCTCGTTGACCTTCATCTTTTTCTGCAGAAAATCAACTGTAAAGCGCTTCTGTAAAAGTGCAGCACCCTTGTACTTTTCATTAGTAAGAATACTTCCAACTGTCTGTCGTTGCCACTTCTCTTTACCACCGGGAGTGGCGATTTTCTTTTCTGTGAGTATTTTTGCAATAGCGCTTACACTCTTACCGGATATAAACATTCGGTATATGTCTCTGACAATAACAGCCTCTTCGGGAACAATTTCAGGCAAACCATCTTCACCCTTTCTGTACCCTAAAAATCTGCGGTAAGGTAAGTTGACCTTACCATCCGCGAATCTCTTTCTTTGGCCCCAAGTCACATTCTCGGATATGCTGCGACTCTCTTCCTGAGCAAGGGATGACATAATAGTTATGAGTAGTTCACCCTTGCTGTCGAATGTGTAGATGTTCTCCTTTTCAAAGAATACTTCAGTGCCGTTTTCCTTAAGTTTACGAACAGCAATAAGGCTATCGACAGTATTACGAGCAAAGCGGCTCACACTCTTGGTCACAATAAGGTCAATCTTACCGCTTAGGGCATCGTCAATCATTCGGTTGAAGCCCTCACGCTTTTTAGTGCTTGTACCTGTTATGCCCTCATCAGTGTAAACCTCAACAAACTCCCAATTAGGGTTACGCCTTATGTACTGGGTGTAGTAGTCAATCTGTGCTTCATAGCTTGTGAACTGCTCATCACTGTCCGTTGATACACGAGCGTAGGCTGCAACTTTTCTCTTGGTAACATTTGATGAGGGCTGTTTTGTATGTAAGTTTATGGTTGGTGGAATAACTGTTACTTGCTTTGCCATTATGAGCACCTCCTCTGCTCTATTGTTCTTATGCTTGCTATGGTTCTTTTCTCCCTAGTCCATGAATCGACTCTGCTTTTGTGTTGCCATCGTTTAACAGCTGTTGTGCCGTCAGTAAGGTGAAAGGTTAAGATGTTATTATCATCGGCTGTAATAACCGTTATTTTATCGTTAAGGGTATCTCGGTCAATGTGTTCCATACCGAGCACCTCGCAAGTGAGATTATATATTTCCTCTTCAGGTATCTTTGAGGTGTGGCACACAGCCTTACCCTTGTTAATATAGGTTGTGCAGTTGAAAAAGTGCCTGTCATTAGCTGTAACCCTACGGTAGTTCTTACCGCATTTGCTGCATTTGATTACACCTGCGAACAAGGTTTTATCAGGCTTCGGCTTTGCTTCTCTTTCCATCTGCTCGGCTCGCTTTTGGGCAAGAAGGAAGGTTTCTTCATCAATGATGCCCTCATGTGTACCTTTGGCAAAGTACATCGTCAGCTGACCATTGTTTTTAACTTTGGTTTTATCAAGGTGGTTGCTTATATAGGTCTTCTGCAAGAGTGCATTACCCATATATTTTTCATTGGTGACAATTCTGCGAATACTCTTTATACACCACTCACCACCCAATGCACCGGGGATACCTCTTTTATTAAGATCGGTTACTATCGAGGTGAGGCTGTCACCACTTATGTATCTATGGAAGATTTCTTTCACAATTTCAGCTTCCTTTGGATTAATCACAATAGAACCTCTTGTTATGTTGTACCCATAAAGGAAACGTAGATTTACAAGCTCTCCATTTTCAAAGCCTTTGCGGATTCTCCACTTCTGGTTTTCACTTGCAGAAAAGCTTTCCTCTTGGGCGTAGGATGCAAGTATTGTAAGCATAAGCTCACCATCTGCACTTGTAGAATGCAGATTTTGTTCCTCAAAGAAAACATCCACCCCTACATCCTTAAGCTCTCTTACGGTCTGTAACAGTGTCACAGTGTTTCTTCCGAAGCGCGATATGGACTTGGTTATCACCATATCTATCTTGCCCGCCTTGCAGTCGTTAATTAGCTTTTGAAATCCCTCTCTGCTACTCTTGGTTCCGCTTACAGCTTCATCGATGTATACACCTGCATACTGCCAACCCTTATGGTTTTGTATGAGGGAACTGTAATAGCTAACCTGAGCAGACAAGGAATGAAGCATAGCGTCTTTGTCCGTAGAAACTCTTGCATAAGCTGCAACCTTTTTGAACACAGGTGCGGGTGCTGTCTGAAACTTTACTTGTTGTACTATGCGGTTCATTTTTATCCTCCTTTGTATCAATTTAGTGATTACATATTCCCTCTGTACGGCTGATATATCAAGTTATTTCTGCAAATATACTAGACGAAGATAAGCCTCGGTTTTTGGTAAGCTTTGTGCATATTTTTCTGTACTCACCTTCGTTGAAAACGCCCTCATCTGCAAGAGTTTTCATAAGAGTAAGAGAGATGCTATACATCATAAGGTTGTCAGGTGAATACTTTTCTTGCTGCGGTATAGCATTCACGGCTGCAGTATTTTCTCTTTTTGTTACCATAGCTCTCAAACTCCTTTCCACAGTTTTTGCAGGTCAATGTGTAATATGCCTTTCGGTTAACACTATCCTGATGGCTGTTCCACCAAGCCATACGACAAGAGTCTGAACAGAACTTTTTCTCTTTACCCACGGCATTCTGCAACACAGCTTTCCCACAGTGTTTACAGCTTTTGGTATTGGGAATATCGGGGTGACGATGGATATATGAACGCACCGTCCCCGGAGGGATACCAAGCACCACCGCGATAGCGGAAGGCTGATATCCCTTTAGTCTTAAATTGTTAAGCATTTCAATCTCTCGTGTAGTCATTCGGTCACATCCTTCTGCTACCATAAAATTATTCAGCCTTGGTATGCAGAACCTTAACAGCTTCGGGTACTACAAGCTTTGCATCCACACGCTCACTTACAATAAAACCGACCTGACCTGAATCAGCATATTTTTCTGAAAGTCGCTTGATGCTGCGGCTGCCTCTGTCACCTATCCAGAACTTATCAAAATCTCCGAAGAGAACAGATTTACTTCCGGGAGCAATGTTATCCAGACTCTTACACACATATATGGGATATCCGAGCAAGTAAACCCCTTCCTTATCAGGTAGCTCACCCATAAAGGGATTTCCCCTATAGTGCTTAATCTTGCTTAAAGCAAGAAAAGTATCACTTGATACAAGCCACACCGCATTGTGGCGATAAGGCTCCTTTAAAGAATGCTTGAGGTTTATCATATCATCTACATCGATGGTATTGCTGTCAGATGTAACCGCACCAACCGATGCCTGATATATGATACCCAAGGGTTTCTTAATACCGTCACCTTTGATAAATGTTTCTTCCTCGGTTTCAGCAATTTTCTTTATAGCAGAATCGATGATATATCCTTCAAGGTCAAAGCCACTGTCTTCGAGAAGTTCATCGGAAACAAGTTCCATAATAGCTAATTTGTAGGCTTCAATTTTCACTTCACCGAATTCAGCTTCTGTCGGGAAGTGCTGTTCACCTTCTTTTACCCAGATAGCATCACAGTTTTTAACAGCCACAGGAATCTTTAAATTCTGGGATGTTTTAATTGAGTGGCTTACCTTTCTGACAATATTTTTATTTTCAAGAGCGTCAATGATTCTGCTTTCAAATGAGTCGGGTACAAGGTAGCCGCCTGATGAGGATGAACTTTCCTTAAGTGCATTCTGCGGAACGCCTGTACGCATATTCTCCCAAAATGCATTTTTGTATGTAGCATATGCTCTTTCGGTTTCTTTTTTCTCGGGTGAATCCATACCCATAGCTGCGTTTAAACGAGCCATTAAATCATTGTAATTGGTTTCTTTTATCATAAAATTTTCCTCCATTTCGGATATATTTTTAGTATTTGGGGTTAATACCCCCTTTGATTATGCGACTTTGTGCGTGACACCCCACGCCCGTTGCGCAGTTCATTAGTCACAGAGATTTTACCACCCCCTAGGGGTGTATTAATCTCGTGGTATGATAAATTGATGGAATGGTACTTTGAATCTGCTTTTGTAATAATCTATCAGCTCAATTACAGTGTCAAAATATTTACCACCGCCCATATACTCAAGGCACCAATGGTGATTCTCTTTATCCTTGCTGCACATTATTATCACAGCGTTGTCCTCATCTTGTGGTATGATTTTAACCACGAAGTATCGGTCGTAATTCAGGCCCTTCCACAGATATCTTGAATGCTCTTTCTCTTCCACACGCTTCACCTCCTTTCAGGTTCTGTCGCAGGTTGTCGCAGGAAAAATAGGTTCTTTCTATAAAGAACATTGTTTTAAAAACAACCTTAAATACTTGCGACAACCTGCGACAATGCTTATGTAAGGAAATCACTGACAAGCCTGTACCCTTCAAGCAGTGTGGTTTCACTACCACCATTACGTGGTCTGCGTCTGACTACACTTCCCATTGTCATTAGGCCTTGCTTAAAGGTTTTCATGCTTTCTGCCCGATGACCATTATCAAAGCACCAGCTCTTGTAACTGGCATAAACCATTGCGGTTCTTTCCTCGGAGCGTGGGTCCGCAATAAGGTTATCCTCTGCGAACTGCTTTATTTTGTCGCTGTCTCGCTGATAGGCTGCAGTGGCTGCAGCAACCGAAGAGGGTAAGCTAAGACCTTCTTTTTGCAGTTTCTTATACCCATCGAGCAACCAATTGAGGATAGCACTTTGATTTTCAGGCTTTGCAAATTCTGACTTAAGACTTTTATCTTGCTCACATTCATCAAAGTGCCTTTCAAAAGGAATTATGATAACACGACCACTGCTGAATAAGGTCATATCGTTTATCACCGGAAGATAGTTTGTGTTGATATATAGCTTGAATTGTGGCTTGAAGTCAAAGCTGTTTTCATGAAGAAAACGTGCATTAAGGGTGTCGTTGCCGGTCATACTTTTGACTTGAGCAGCATTCAGCACAAGTCCCTTTCCGGGTTCGGATATGTTTGCAAATCTTATACCTGCAAGCCTTGCAATATCTTCACTGGGGTTTTGGCTGTTACTGTTTTGCTTGATACTGATGGTTTCGGGTCGTGCAGTACAACCGTAAGCACCTAACACCCTCAATACACTTTCACAAAGAGTTCCCTTGCCGTTTCTTGTTGTAGCGCCATACAGTATAAAAAGGCTTTCATAACGAGTGTCACCGCTGATACCATATCCCAAGGCCTTTTGAAGAAAGTGTGCTTTATCAGCGTCACCGCTTGTAACCTCGTTTATGAAGGTGATAAAACGGTCGCATCGGGCATCAGGGTCATAAACAACCTCTGAAATCTTGGTCAAAAGGTCTTCAGGCTTATGTTCTGTAAATACCATAGTATTTAAGTGGAGTGTACCGTTTTTGCAATTGAAGATATATGGGTTGTTATCAAACTCACTTAAGGATATGGGGTGTATACCCTGTGCATCTTTGAGTATGATTTCTCTTGTTCGTCTGGTCTGCCACTTGGTGCAATATTTAAGAAAATCTTGTCGCTGACGTTCATCCTGAATGGTTGTGGCATATATCAGCAGTGAATCGGCAAGTTCCTTGCAAAGCTCCATGGTTTTGAGGTTTCCTACATCAGCTGACCATACACCATCTTTATAGCAGTACCACATCTTTCTTTCAGGAACATACCTGGCGATTGTTTTGTAACGGTCCGCAAACAGCCTTCCGCTACCAATATCTGTCCATGGATACTTTCGGTTGTTCTCGGGACATATACTTTTAAGAAAGTCCGCAGCATCGGAGAAGTCATCTTCAGGAGTGGATAACGCTAATGGTTTATAGAATTCTGTTGTAATAGCTACTGCATTGTTAAGTGTTGCTGTTCTGTAATCATCTCGTTCCCACTTTTCTCTCATAAGACCTGACAAGCGGAAAAGCCTATCCATCTGTTCTGTATCACCGCCGCACCAAAAAGCTAAGATGCTGCACAGCGCCTGGTCCGCTTCGCTATGACTTTTATCATCAGGTATATCACCGTTCCAAAGTGCAGAAAACTTTTCACCCTGATTAGAGGTTAATGCTTTTGATATTACTGAATCATCAGAAAGATAGCTGCCCGGAACATCTCTCCTGATGCTTTGATTAACAGCAGGTTTAACCATATATTTTTCTAGAACGGTCAACAGCTCATTGTCACGGTAGCCAATGCCGATGTTATTAATCGCATTGCCTGTAAGCGTTACAAACTTTTTAGTGTATCCTGAAACATAAATTTCAAGACCGAGCTTACGGTTGTTAATGTAGTATCTTGCTTTATCGTATGACAGCCGGTCTGTCTTAAAGATGATGCGGATACCGGTACCCGATGGGCTGCACTCTGTGTATGAGTTCATTGTTTTTATAATGTCCAAGGCTAGTTCGGATAGTTCACCATCAACAACACAGTGGTCAATATCAACAGCCGAAAAGCCATCAAATACACCGATGCCGATACCATCATAATCATTTACATAAGGTACAACTGAGACAAAGGGTGCGAAAGTATCTCTGTCGTTTGCACGAACCTTACAGCCGTTAACCTGATAAGCAATTTTTGTCATTCTGCCCTCATGCTCTTCTTTTCTCCAAAGACAGCACAAAGCTTTTACTTTAATTTCTGCAGGTAATTTTTCGTACATTTTTTCTTTCACCTCTTTTCTTTTAATATATTTAGGGCTGTAATCATTCTTCATATTTTTTCTTGAGCCATTCATTAAAGCCTTCTACAGGAATTAAGATACGAGTACCAACTTTTATTGTTGGGAATCCAGGTTCTTTCACAAGCTCGTAGGCTTTCGGCAAACTGATGCCCATATGGGATGACAGCTCCTGAACGCTCATGGTTGATTTTTCCATAGGTATTCCTCCTTTCGTTAAATAAGTGTAAGATGCCAGTTGCTAATAGATTTTAGAAATCTCACCAAATGTGAGATTTGCAATTATAATACTACAACATATAGTTATCTTTGTCAATAGTATTTCTCACTATTTGTTAAAATATTTAAAATAATTATATTATAATATGTGAGAAATATATTGACTTTTCTCACATATAGTGTTATTATCATTGCAACGGAGGTGTTTATTATGTTTGCAGAAAGATTAAAAGAATTAAGAAAAGAGAAAAAAATAACCCAGGTTCAGCTTGCAGAGATGTTAGATGTTTCTAAAGGAACTATAGCTATGTGGGAAATCGGAAAAAGAGAACCTAACTATGAAACATTAAATTGCCTTTCAGATATTTTCGATAAACGCATTGATTATATTCTAGGTTTTTCCAATGATGCTTCATCTCCTCGAATGAGCGAAGAAGATATAGATCAACTTGGTCGCTGGGAAGTAGAAGATCAATTCCGTGAAACTATAATGTCATATCTTTCTCTCGACGAATACGGAAAAGCAGCTGTTGAAAGTCTTATAAAAACAGAAAAACTCCGTTGCCATGAACAACAGAGTATTTTAAACACAGATAACATTGTTTTGAGTATTCGTATAGATAAAAAATAAATAGTATTTAAAGTCCTTTGAAGCGAGCATCCACCTTGCTTTCAAGGACTTTTTTATATTCTTAGTACATATATCGGGACTACACCAGTGAGAGCTGTTGATTTGTGTCGAAAGAGATAATATAATGAAGGAAGTTAATATAACGGAGGTGTAGTATGCCTGATTTAAACGATTTTTATGCTTTCAAAATGACAACATCCGGTGATAGATCCTCGGGTGGTAGTAATAATAGCAATGGTGATAGCGGAATCGGCTGCAGCAGTGCTTTTGTTATACTTATGATTATAATTGCTGTTTTGTGGTTTATAGGGAAAGTATCTTAATAACAAAAATGCTGCACCCGTAATAGGTACAGCACCTTTTGAAATCATATCAGGATTTCAGCAAATCATAACAGCACAGATACAGTTGTTATGATATAATTATTCTGTAACAACCTTACAGCTATCCTCACCATACACAACCCCAAGTGAAGAACCGCAGTCCCAACGGACGTGGATTGTACCCATATCATCTACACATTTTACTGTGCCTCTTGCACCCGGAAATAACTTTGTGTTATATGGGTCATTCATATGGAGGAGTTTAACTCGTGCTCCGGTTGGGTATTCCTTTCTTAAGCGTTCCACTGTTTTTTCGCTGATGCTGTACATTGACTTTGCCTCCTTTATTTTTGGTAGTGTTATATATTGCTCTGAATTGGAGGAAAGTCAAGCTTAATTACATAACAAATACATGTAAAATCAACTAAATGCTATTAAATCATACTTCAATACTTGAAAAGCCTCGATATTTGTAATATAATGTACTGAATATAATTATATTACATTGGAGATGGTGATATGGAAGATAATTTTTCTGAAAGATGGATAGGTGTAGAAGAAGCAGCTGAGCATCTCGGTGTAACCAAGGACACTATCAGAAATTGGATAAAAAAAACGGACATTCCTGCTCACAAAATTGGTAAACTATGGAAATTCAAGTGTTCAGAGCTTGATATTTGGGTAAAGAGCGGAAAAAGCGCATTAGATTAATTGGTTTAAGGTGATACATATGGTTAGCAATAGGTACATTGCCTTCCGTCCAAAATTGGAAGGTGAATTCAGAACACGATTCTACACTACAGTACAAAATATAACAGAAAAAACTAGCACAAAAGAATTAGAACAGATTGCAACTAATGAAGTTTACTGGGTAGAACATGAATACAGTGTTAATCTTACACTGCGAAAAAAATATCGCGCTGTCTGGATGTTGTTGCGTGATTTGATAAGAGCCTCTTGGAAAGCATGCTATAGAAATGGTGTTTTGGAAATGAGACTCCCGACTCTTGATAAAAGCGAATTAAAAGAATCTAGTATTCCAGAAATGAAAATCTTGCTTCGCAGTTGGATGCAAGATAGTCGTTTGGAACGATTGCAACTCTATTCCGATTTCATCACGCGAATGGAGCGTGAAACTTCTACCAAGAAATCTGTGGCACATTTGATTGCGGATGGAGCAGAGCTAAATTCAAGACTCCAACGTGTTGTAAGAAAAGAGATTGCTATCAGCGAAGCTGTATCCCCATATCTACAATTGGTGCGAGAAAATGAACGCGACAGTTTTACAGGTCAGAAATTGTCTGAAATCTGGCGTTATTTTCGGCTTTCTTGGTCAACACCGGCTGAAACAACCCCCGGAAGAACAATGCAGTATTTGATTCGAGATGCGGCTCATCCTATGCATGCGATTATGGGTATTGCATCGCTTGAAAACACTGCTGTGCAAATTACTTGTCGTGATGATTATATTGGATGGAATATGCTTCCGATAAGCTGGAAAGCGGTATTGACGAGGTGGTTCACGATGGTGCTTATGCGTTCGATAAGGCTGGACGAAAAGGACTTGAAACCACAAAAGAGAATATCCGCACCGCAAAGGACGGTATTCAGCGTTTCAAGCAACAACGAGCCGAGAAGTCTTTGAGAAAACAGGCTTCGCAGAATACAAGCTCGGCAATTAAGACTGTCGATAAGGCGGAAAAGACCATTAAGCAGTCGGCTGCTTCCTCCGGAAAGAAAACCATTAAGTTTGCCGGGAAAGAAGCAACGAAAACCGCACAGAAATCGGTTAAGACGGCTGAACAGACTGCAAAGACAGCGATAAAGACAAGCCAGCAAGCGGCGAAAGCGGCGCAGAAAACAGCTCAGGCGACGGTTAAGGCTTCGCAGAAAGCAGCACAGGCGGCAAAAGCCATAGCCAAAGCAACAGCCGCTACGATTAAAGCCGCAGCCAAAGCCACCGTTGCCGCAGTAAAAGCAATTATAGCGGCGGTAAAAGGTCTTATTGCCGCTATCGCTGCCGGCGGCTGGGTTGCGGTGGTGGTTATTATTGTTCTGTGCCTTGTCGCTCTGATTGCGGGTTCTGTGTTTGGTATCTTCTTTTCGGGAGAGGATTCCGGCACGGGAATGTCTATGCAGACAGTCGTTCAGGAAATCAATCAGGAATATGATGACCGGTTAGAACAGGAAAAGAATTCCGTAAGCTATGATGTGCTTGAAATGAGCGGAAGCCGAGCTGTGTGGAAAGAGGTTCTTGCGGTCTATTCTGTTAAAGTGAATACCGACCCCGACAATCCGATGGAGGTTGCTACGGTTGATGAAACCAAGAAGCAGCTACTGTCGGATATTTTTTGGAAAATGAACGATATTTCTTCCCGAACGGAATCAAAAACCCATACCGAAATCGAGGAAAGTGACGACGGACACGGCAATATCGTACAGACTGAAACCACAGTAACCGAAACATTCCTGTATATCACGGTATCTCACAAGACCGTTGATGAAATGGCGGCTATGTACGGCTTTAATCAAGAGCAGAAAGATTATCTTGCCGAGCTGTTGCAGGACGAAAACAATCAACTATGGTCTCAGGTGCTTTACGGTATCGGATACAGCGACGACCAAATCGTAACGGTTGCTCTGTCTCAGGTAGGTAATGTAGGCGGTCAGCCTTACTGGTCTTGGTACGGATTTGACTCCCGTGTAGAGTGGTGTGCCT
>JBGVFK010000145.1:0-16619 GCA_045121075.1 Acutalibacteraceae bacterium
AATAGAGATATAAATTATCTTCGTGTCTCGGTTACAAAGCGTTGTAATCTCAACTGCTCATATTGCGGTGCGAAAAAAGAAACCGGTGAAGAACTTACTCCTCTGCAGATTGAGAAAGCAGTAAGAGCCTTTGCTGCCTGCGGTATAACCAAGGTAAGACTTACAGGCGGTGAGCCTCTTGTAAGGCAGGATATTACAGAGATTGCACAGCGTATTGCAAATATAGACGGCATAAAGAAAATTGCACTTACAACCAACGGAATTTTTCTTAAAAGATATGCAGAAGAATTAAAATATGCAGGAGTAACAGCAATCAATATCAGTCTTGACACAACCGATAAGGAGCAGTTTAAAGCTATAACGGGCTATGACGGACTTCATAGAGTTTTTGAGGGCATCGACGAATGTGAGAGGGTAGGTCTTTCACCTATAAGGCTCAATGCTGTGCTGACAAAGGGTAAAAACGAAAAACAGGCAGGAAGCCTTATAAGCATTGCAAAAGAAAGAAAAATTGATGTCCGTTTCATTGAGCTTATGCCTTTTTCGGCAGACGGAGAAAAGGATGAGCTTGTTGTGAAGGGAGAGGAAATACTGAAAAGCTTCCCTGAGCTCAAGCCTTTCAACAAGGAGGGTGCAACCGACTTTGAAAAGAGTGTTGCAAAATATTACACAGCAGCAGGCTACAGGGGCCGAATCGGTTTTATCACCCCTGTCAGCAACAGATTCTGCAGTGAGTGTAACAGAATCAGACTTCTTTCAGACGGAAAAATAAAGCCCTGTCTCGGTAATGATGCGGTTTATGATATTATGAACCTTATAGATAACGAGGAAGAGCTAAAAAAAGAAATCGAAAAAATTATAATGTCAAAGCCACGTGAGCACAGCTTTAATTGCGGCTACGGCATTCATCACGGGCTTAATCTTATAGGAGGATAAAAATGCAAGGTAAAGTTTTATCAATCAATATCAGTGAAAAGAAAGGCACCCCAAAAACAAAAATCAATCCCGGTATACTTATCGAGGATTTCGGCTTTGAGGGTGATGCTCATGCAGGTAAATGGCACCGTCAGGTGAGCCTTCTGGCGAAGGAAAGCATCGAAAAATCAAAGGGTCTTCCCACTGACGGACTTTGTCACGGCGTTTTTGCAGAAAACATAACAACCGAGGGCATAGAGCTTTATACCATACCTGTCGGCACACAGCTTAAGGTGGGTGAGTGTATCATTGAAATCAGCCAGATTGGCAAGGAATGCCACGAGGGCTGCGCTATACAAAAGCTCGTGGGCAAATGTGTAATGCCCCGTGAGGGCGTTTTCGCTAAAGTTATCAAGGGCGGAAAGGTCTTCGAAGGCGACAGCATCGAGGAGTTTTGAGATAATATATGTTCTGTAAGGCTATTATTAAAATCAAATCTTTAAATAATTCTCATACAACATCACACATCTATCCTGTTCCCAATGCTTCAAACTTTTAAGGCGTACACCTACCATATCAGCAAACTGCCGATGGGTTAACCCTAACTCTTTACGCATCACTTTCAATTATTGAATCGCTTGTTTTTTGTATTAACTAGAGAAAGTATGTGAGAGAATAGATGAAAACTACAGAAAAAGACACTAATACATAAGTTAACACCGCAGGATTAGCAATAGTCCAGCGGTGTTTTTATTTTCTAATAAGCAGGGCATAACATAATAAAAACCTCCCACTTGATAATTATTTCGCTTTAATATATAATTAGCCTATAACATATCTGAAGAGAAGGAGGGGAACTATGCCGCAGAAAAACAAAATCAAACAATTTCCTGCTGTGCTATCCGGTGTTCTGTTTCTGTTGGCGGGTGCTTTAAGAGTAGCTATCCCTTCTGACACTTATTTTGGTACCCTTGCCTTTGTTATGAGTAATGTCATATACTTCGGCATTATCTTCTCCTGGGGGATCTATATTGAGAGAAGTATTCTATCTACAAAAATACGACGGCTTATTCTGACAGTTGTCGTGTTTATGGTTATGTATATACTTTTCGGTGTTGCAAAGCACAGAATCTTTCTTGATGGTAACTACGCTGGGCGTTTTTTGTGGTACCTTTACTATGTCCCGCAGATTTTTGCAACATATTTTACTTTTGTAACTGCATTCAGAGTCGGTAAGCAGGAAGACTACCGTTTGCCGAAAATCTTTTATATGTTGTTAGTTGTTGCAGCTGTATTGGTTGTAATGTATCTGACCAATGACATTCATCAGCTCGCCTTTAAATTCAACCTTGACTTTGTTGCATGGGATCAGCAGTACGATTGGGGTATACTCTTCTATATATCAACGGTGTGGATTTACTTCTTCCTTATTGCTGCGGTTATTTTACTTACCGTTAAGTGCAGAGTCGTAAACAAAAAGAAGGCATGGATGCCTGTGTTCTGGTTGGTTCTCGGTTCAGTTTACATCTTCAGCGACTACATATTTGATATATGGACTGTTTCACCCTTTAATCTTCCTGAAACCCACTGTTTCATAGTGATTGCTATGCTTGAGAGCAGTATCCGTATCGGAATTATGCCTTCAAACAGTGCCTATGGTGAAATCGTTTCAGAATCAAGTGCCGCTTTTCAGATTGCAGGCTTTGATGATAATGTTATCTATCGTTCCGATAATGCCTTAATTCTTACTGAAAAGCAGATGAATGAGGCTAAGCACAAGAATATATATGTTGATGCAAATACCCTTCTGCTTTCAAACCGTATTACAGGCGGTTATGTTTATTGGACAGAAGATATGACTGCCGTCAACGAGATGAATGAACAGCTTGAGCAGTTAAGTCAGAGCCTTTCCGAAGAGGGGGATCTGCTTCGTGCTGAAAACGAAATCCGTGAGCAGAGAGCGAAAATTGCCGAGCAGACAAGACTTTATGACTCTATTTCCGAGTTCGTAAGACCTCAGCTTGAAATGATATCCGGACTCATTGAAGCTGACGGCGATTTTCGTAAAAATATGGCACATATCTGCTTACTCAACTCTTATGTTAAAAGAAGAGCCAACCTTGCTCTGCTTAAGGACAGAAGGCAGTTAAACAATTCCGAGGAGTTATATCTGAGCCTTAAAGAATCTTCTGAATATATCAGACTTTACGGTGGTGTTTCTGATGTGTATGCTGACGAGCACAGAGGCCTTAATGCTGATCTTATTCTTATTTGCTTTGATTTGTGGCAGGCTGTGCTTGAGGAGCTTTTGCCTGAGCTGTATGCAATAACTGCGAAGATGAGCTTTAATGGCGATGGCTTTACCTTCAGAATATCTGCCGATACCAATAAAGAGCTTCAGATATTACATAGGTTTTACAGTCGTGCTGATAAGCTTCATTGCACCTTGTCGCAGACGACAGAGGATGAAACTGTTTATATCACTCTCTTTGTGAAAGGCGGTGATGGAGCATGATAAGCTTTTTTAATCTGCCTGAATATCTGCAGTATACGCTTATTTTATTCAATCTCATTCTCCTTATAATAAATGTTTACTGTGTGATATCCTGTGTAATATTTGAGTTTAAAAAGCACCATATTGCACTGAACTCAATACTTGTGTTTTTCACTTCACTTTTATATTTTACTGCAGTTTCAGCTAACTTCAATTACCGTAAAAATCACAGAACAGACGGCTTTGACATTATGCTTCTGAGCGAGCATTTTCTGCCTATGCTGTCACTTTTAGCTGTACTTGCATTGCTTTCCGTTTTCGCACTCTATGCAGTTACAAGGTGGAAACGAGAGCATATAACTCCGGCATCGATCAAAGAAGGCCTCGACAGACTTCCTGCAGGTCTTTGTTATCACAATAAAGACGGTGTGCCCAGACTTATTAATCATCGTATGGATAATCTGTGCCGTTATATTACAGGTGAGCCTCTTTTTGATGCAAATGAGTTCTGGCGCAAGCTTCAGGTTGGCGAGGTTTTGCATGACAACATCTCTCAGCAGACAGGTGACAACCCAATTGTTACAGTACTCGGTAACACCACTCTGAGCTTCACGAAGATTGAAAGAGAAATCGGCGGCGAGAAGCTTTTTGAAATCAGAGCTACTGATATAACCAAGCAGTTTGCTTTGAGCGATAAGCTCCGTAAATCAAACAGTGAGCGTCGTGAACTCAACAGACGACTTCAGGAATACGGTGAAAATGTTTATGATATTACCCGTGAAAGAGAAATACTTACCGCAAAGGTGAATATTCACGATATGCTGGGTAAGGCTCAGCTTGTAACCAAGAGATATATCGAAAACGCAGATTCAGGCATAACAAAAGACGAGCTTATTGATATCTGGAACGGTACACTTTATCTTTTTGACGGAGGTTTCGCTGAAACAAAAGACGAAGTGAGCTTGGATGAGCTTTACGATGCAGCCAAAATTATGGGCATCAGACTTATAATCGACGGCAGTGTACCAAAGGATAACAGACTGCTGCGATTTATTATGAGTGGTGCAAGAGAGAGTCTCACCAATGCGGTACACCACGCCAAAGCAAGTGAACTCAGGGTGAAGCTTTACAACACTTATGATTACTTTATTATCGAGTATACCAATGACGGTATTCAGCCTGAGAGTGTTATATCCGAGGGCGGTGGTCTTTCGTCTCTTCGTCAGAGTGTAGAAGCTGCAGGCGGTATAATGACAACTGATATTTACCCGAAGTTTATATTGAGACTCAAAATTCCCTCAAAGGAGGAATCACATGTATAATGTAATGGTCGTTGAAGATCAGGCTATGCCAAGACAGCTTTTTGAAGCTTTTATTTCAATGAGTGATAAGTATAAGCTTGTCCACTCTATAAAAAATGCCGATATGGCTGATATCTACTGCGAAACATCGGGGGTAGACCTGATACTTATGGATGTCTGCACCGAGCTTAACTCAAACGGCCTTGATGCCGCTGAAAGAATCAAGCAAAAGCACCCCGAAATCAAGATTATTATTGTTACCTCAATGCCTGAGGTTTCATATCTTGAGCGTGCAAGAGCCGTGGGCGTTGACTCATTCTGGTATAAAGAGGTCAGTGAAGAGCCTATCCTTGAGCTGATGGATAAAACTATGGCAGGAGAGAGCATCTATCCCGACAAAACGCCAACTGTCAGCTTCGGCAACATCAAGAGCACCGAGCTTTCTAAGCGTGAAATCGAGGTTTTGCGTGAGGTTATTCTGGGCTACACCAATGCCGAGATAGCCGAAAGGCTCAGCATTTCTCAGCACACAGTCAGAGACTATATTCAGGTGATTATGGAAAAAACAGGCTTTCACTCAAGAACAGAGCTTGCCGTTAAAGCCAGAGAAATCGGCATCATCATTCCTGACAAAAAGAATTAAGCTATATGAGGGCACCTTCGGGTGCTCTTTTTTATCTGTTTTACCTTTTAAGAAAAGCCGGCACACGAAGTGTGGCGAAAGAGTCGATTTTTTAATTTTTTTGCTCTTACCCCTACATTTGTAGGGTGACAAGCCATTTCTTAGGGCGTATAATCATATTATGAATTGCTATTCATAAAAAAATCGAAAAAAGGAGAACAATTAAATGAAAAGAATAGTAGCATTTCTTATGGCTGTTCTTACAGTAGTAACTGCCTTCACAATGGCAATACCTGCATCAGCTGAAGAGCCTACCACAAAATGGTATCAGTACACACAGGAGGAGTGTAAGCACAACAGCATGATTCCCGGTGACAGATATTACGGTCCCGAATATTACTTCAAGGGTAGCGATACCTGTTTCCTTTGCGGCTATGTCTGCGAGCATCCTGCTGATAAACGTGTATACTATGCTGACGTTACAACATCAAAGTATGATAGCTATGATTATAACACTAAATCTCACATGAAATTATATAAATGTGAGTACTGCTGTAAGTCAAGCATAGTTGACGAATCAACAGCGGCAAAGCATCAGTACACCCGTACAAAGGATAGCATCTACAACGATTACCATACAGCAACATGTAAGGTGTGCGATTACACCGTTACTAACAAGTGTAATTACAAAACAACCTATAAAAAGAGCTCAAGCGATACACACCATAAGGTAATCAAAACCTGTACCGTATGTAAGCAAAAGGGTTATATTGCCAAGGATTCACAGAAGCATTCCTACAAAGATAACAAATGTACAAAATGCGGCTTCAAGCGAGTTGTTCCGGGTACAGTTAAAATCTCAACTGCTAAAAACACAGCCAAAGGCAAGAAGAGAACAGTAAATGTTGACGGCAAGTGGGTATACAGCAACGGCGAATATATCTGGAAGAAGGCATATAAGTATACTGTTTACGATTACAAAATCAGCCTTAAATTCTCATCAAAGAACGCTGTTAAGTATATTGTAACAAATGCTTCTGATAAAGATCTTGATGACGGTCATAAGAACAGAGTTGTAACTAAAAAGAACGAGTTTACTTATACCTATACCTCAAGCAGAAAGAAAGCAAGTAAAGTAACTCTTTACATCACACCAATCAGTAAAACAGGTACATACGGCAAGACAGTAAAGAAAACAATCACACTTTCAAACTAACATTATATTCACACCTTTACAAAAAAATCCCGTTTTTTCGGGATTTTTTTGTTTCCACCCCTACATTTGTAGGGTGTATTTTGATTTTCAGTATTCTATAATATTTGGTAGGATAGGCAAATTATGTCGGGCGGTGAGATTATGAGACAACCCAAAAGACAAAGCGGTTTTGTGCTGTCGCTTCTGCTGACACTTCTTTTCAATCTTGAATGGACAATACCTGCATGGGTGTTCCTTGCACTACACTTCATCTGTGGTTTGTCTTTGTGGTACTTCATGATTTCGCTCGGCCTGTGGTTACTGATGATAATAGGCAAAAGCCTGTTGCTTCGACTTATGAACAAGGCAGGCCAATATAAAGATCCACCTAAGGAAAACAAAAATCCTTATTCATCAGGTGGCTACAAAAGGGGAGGAAGTAACAATGAAGAAAACTAAAATAATCCTTTCTGTTTTTATCTGCATTGCGGTGCTTATCACACTATGTGCCTGTACGCAGGGAAACGGCGACGATATCTCAACCACCGAGCCGCCCACCACGGCAGAGTACAAAAAAGAAATTTTTGAAGAGCTGAAAGAGCTTGAAGAAGTGGGTCTTACATATAACGACCTTGTTTCAGCTAACAGTGTAGATGCTCTGCTTAAAAAGTATGAGGTTATCACCATAGACGGAGATCGGGAAGTAGCTCAGCTTTTCACCTATAACGATAAGCCTGCTTTTATAAACCATGTGGTTTACAACGACGATGAGGAATTTATAGGCGGATGGATTGACTCTACAGGTTTCGAAATAAACGGTGGTAAAGCCGTTGCAACAGCCAATGCTTTTAATCTTGGTGAAGACACAGCATATCCCTATGAGAGCTATGTTGTCGATTACTTCGGCGGTCTGCAGCTCTTTGTAAAAGAAATAGGCAGGGATTACTTCAAGATTATCCACACCTACGAGGGTATGCAGGAAAACGAAAAGTTTGAATACATCTTCGACAAGGAAACTTTAGAGCTTCGTGAATACAATTTCACACTTTTTGATGATACAACAGGCTCAACTCAGTTTTATACCGATAAGCCTCTGAATGACAGCAGCTTGCAAGTTTCAGAGAAGATGGACGGCGAAAGAAAGAGCATCACCATTAACAGTGAATTGTATGATTACGATGATGTTATCAGAAGCGAGGCAGTACTGAGTATTCCCTCTGATTGGGAGATTGAGCTGCTGGCAGGAGTGGAAATCGCTCTTTACAGCAATGCAGAGATGACCGAGATTTATGAATATCCGGGTCACGGCATAGACCACACAATTTATATCACAAATTCATTAGGTTAATTATTCTCAGCAATGAGAGATTAAATAAATTTTATATAAAGGAGAATTGATATGGGACTTATTAAAGCTGCACTCGGAGCTGCAGGCGGCGTAATGGCTGACCAGTGGAAAGAATTCTTCGTGTGCGATTCACTTCCCAATGATGTCCTTATGAGAAAAGGACAGAAGAAAACAACAGGTCGCTCATCCAACTACAAGGGTGACGAAAATATTATCACATCAGGCTCAGGTATTGTTGTTGCTGACGGTCAGTGTATGATTATCGTTGAGCAGGGCAAGGTAGTTGAAATCTGTGCTGAGCCCGGTGAATTCACCTATGACGCTTCAACAGAGCCAAGTATTTTTGCAGGCTCATTCGGTGAAAGCGTAAAGGCAACCTTCAGAAACATCGGCAAGCGTTTCACCTATGGTGGTGAAGCACCAAAGGATCAGAGAGTTTACTACTTCAACACAAAGGAAATTCTCGACAATAAATTCGGCACACCTAATCCCTTTGAGTTTGAGATTGTAAATAAGCGACTTAACCTCTACCGCAGTGTACAGATAAGATGCAACGGTATATATTCATATAAGATTACTGACCCGCTTCTTTTCTATACTGAGCTGTGCGGCAATGCTACATATGAATATACCAGAGCGGAGCTTGACGGTCAGCTTAAGGTGGAGTTTATCGATGCACTTCAGCCTGCTTTTGCAGAGCTTTCGGCACTTGAGCTTCGTCCGGCACAGATTCCTGCACACACAGCAGAGCTTAAAAATGCCGTAAACAACGCACTCAGGACTGCATGGACCGAGAGAAGAGGTATTTCAGTTCACTCAATCGCTCTTAATCCCATTAACCTTACCGATGAAGACAGAGCGAAAATCCAGAAGATGGAAGATTCTATGGCAATGGGCTCAAATCCATTTATGATGGCAGGCAGAGAAGCAGATGCAAGGGCAGCAGCAATGGAAGCTGCAGCGGCTAACCCCAACGGCGCAATGATGGGCTTTATGGGTATGAATGCGGCTATGGGTACAAACTCAGGCTTTGATCCTATGGCAATGTATAACGCAGGTGTTGCACAGCAACAGGCTCAGCAGCTTGTAGATGCTCAGGCTCAGGCAATGGCAAATGCAGCAGCTTCAGCTCAGAATGGTTGGCAGTGTGCTTGCGGAGCTACTGCAACAGGCAACTTCTGTCCTCAGTGCGGAGCTAAAAAGCCCGAACCCAAGATTCAGGAAGGCGGATGGAAATGTGCTTGCGGAGCTACTGTAAACGGAAAATTCTGCTCCGAATGCGGCTCACCTAAGCCTCAGGAGGCTGAAGGCTGGACCTGCTCTTGCGGTGCAGTAAACAAAGGAAAGTTCTGCCCTGAATGCGGTGCTAAAAAGCCTGCTGAAGCACCTCTTTACAGCTGCGATAAGTGTGGCTGGCAACCCGCTGACCCGAAGAATCCGCCTAAATTCTGTCCTGAATGCGGTGACATCTTCGACGACAGCGACGCTCAGTAATAAATAACTTAAGCAACTCAATCGGCAGAGTACCAAAGCTGAAAAAATATAAAATTATTTAATTAAAAGGAGAAAATGATAATGGGACTTTTTGATAAGAAATTCTGTGACATCTGCGGCGAAAAAATAGGTATGCTCGGCAACAGAAAGCTCGAAGACGGCAATCTTTGCAAGGACTGCGCAAAGAAGCTTTCACCCTTCTGTGACGACAGAAGACGCTCAACTGTTGAGCAGATCAGAGCTCATCTTCAGTACCGTGAAGAAAACAAAAATGCTCTTCGTGCGTTTTCGCCCACACTCACATTAGGTGAAGACAAGAAAATTTACATCGACCAGATGAAAGGCAACTTCGTTGTTTCACGCTTTACTCCGGGCAACTGGGCAGAAGAAAATCCTGATGTAATGCCTATCGCTTCAATCACATCCTGCGGTCTTGATATCGATGAAGACAGAGATGAAATTTATATGCGTAACGGTGAGGGTCAGAATGTAAGCTATAATCCTCCGAGATATAACTTTTATTATAACTTCAAGCTTAAATTCCTTGTAAGCAATCCGTATTTTGATGACTTTGAGGTTAAGCTTAATACCTTCCGTATTGAGGGAATGGGCTCAATGGAATACAACCGCTATCAGAAGATGGCTATGGATATTATGGCTGCTCTCGGTGTTAACGGAAATATGAACAATATGGCTATGGGCTCAATGCCTATGGGTGGTGCAATGCCTATGAATAATATGGGTGGCTATGCACCTCAGGGTAATATGTACGGTCAGCAGATGGGCGGTTATCAGCAGGCTCCCTATGGACAGCCTCAGGGTATGGGTTATCAGCAGAATCCTTATGGTCAGCAGATGCCTCAGCAGGGCTACGGTCAGCCTATGCAGAATAATATGTACGGTCAGCCTCAGGGTAATATGTATAATCAGCAGAATGCTTACAATCAGCAGGCAGCTTACGGACAGCAGCCTCAGAACAATGCTGCTTTTGCTCAGGCTGCATCAGCAACTTGGGTTTGCGATTGCTGCGGCAACACCAACAATGGTAAATTCTGCTCAGGCTGCGGAAATAAAAGAGATTGATTTTCTGAAGTGTATAAAAAGGAGTTGATTAAATGTCTGCTTTACTTGAACAGAAATGTCCTTGCTGCGGCGGTGCAATAGAATTCAACGCAAACACACAGAATATGAAGTGTCCGTATTGCGATACAGAATTTGATGTTGGTGCTATGGAGCAGGCTGCTGAAAAGTGTGCAAATGCCGGTCAGGATAATTTTGAATGGCAATCTCAGGGCACACAGTGGCAGTCTGACGAAATAAGCGGAATGTGTGTTTACACCTGTAAATCCTGCGGCGGTGAAATCGTTGCAGACGCAACAACCGGTGCAACAAAATGCCCTTACTGTGATAACCCCGTTGTTATGACAAGTCAGTTTGAAGGCGGTCTGAAGCCCGACCTTATTATTCCTTTCAAATATGACAAAAAGGCGGCCAAGGAAGCTCTTAACGAATATATTGCATCAAAGAAAATGGTGCCTAAGATTTTCAAGGACCAGAATCACATTGACGAAATCAAGGGCGTTTATGTACCTCATTGGCTTTTTACAGGCACTGCAGTTGCAGATGCTGATTTCAAGGCTGAAAGAGTGCGCACCTGGTCAGACAATAATAACAATTATAGAGAAACATCTTATTTTGACTGCTACAGAAGCGGTACAATGGATTTCTTTAATATTCCCGTTGACGGCTCATCAAAAATGGATGACACACTTATGGAGTCCATTGAGCCTTTAAATTTAAATGAGGCAGTACCATTCAGCACCGCATATATGGCAGGCTATCTTGCCGATAAATACGATGTTGACCTTAATTCAAGTATTCCGAGAGCAAATGAAAGAGTAAAGAATAGTGCTGTTTCAGCCCTTGAAAAGACTGTCACAGACCGCATGTATTCAATGGTAATTCCTCAGTATTCTCAGGTTAATATTGCGAACGGCTCTTATGCTTATGCTCTTTATCCCGTGTGGATTCTCAATACCACCTGGAACGGCAAAAAATACACCTTTGCTATGAATGGACAGACAGGCAAATTTGTCGGTGACCTTCCTCTCGATAAGAGTGCCTTCTGGAAAAAAGTAGCAATTCTTACGCCTGCTCTGAGTGCTGTGGTATACGGCATTATCTGGGCACTCGGAAGTATGTAAGGAGGTAAGAATGATGAAAAATAAAGCTTTTGCAATTTTAACAGTAGTTGTTCTTTGCCTTGCAATGCTCCTTCCTGTATCGGCGGCAGGCACACATATTTTTGACGATACTCAGATGATAGGCAACATCAGTGAGCTTGAAGCTTATGCTCAGCAGATTGAAGACAACTACGGCTACAGTGTTCTTCTTTCAGTTGTTGACGGTGTTGGCGATGAAGGTACATTAGGCTATTGTGAAGACCTTTATAATGCCAATGCGGCAGATGAAAACGGCATTGCACTTACATACAACTATGGCGATAATAAATACGCTTTCTATTGTGCAGGTGAGGCTGAAAATCTTTTCACAACAGATATTCAGGACAATGTTCTCTGGTATGCTTTTGCATATACAGAAACTTATTACGAGGGTGCTTATGCTTATCTTGCAGCTGTGGAAGAAATTGTAAGCAATGCTCCTGCAGTTACTGACCCTGTAACAGATGCTCCCGAAACAGAGCTGACAACTGAGTTTGTGCCCGTTGACAGAACTCTCAGTCTTGTTGAAGACTATGCAGATGTGCTCACAGACACCGAGGAAGCAGAGCTTCTCTCAAAGCTCGAAGCACTTGGCGAAGCAAACGATATTGAAGTCGGCGTGGTTACCGTTGACAGTTATGATGGCAAGGATCCTCAGGCGTTTGCTGACGATTTTTACGATTGCAACGGCTACGGCTACGGTGAAAACGATGACGGCTTTATCGTAGTATTCAACACAGGTGAGGGCGACGGCAATAGAAATATTGCAATTTCAACTCACGGCAAGGGCATCGACCTTCTTACTGATTTTGAAATAGATGTGATTATTGAAATGATGATTACACCTATCAAAAACGGCGATTTTGCCGGTGCTTTTGATACTTTTGTTGAAGAGAGCGAAAGTGCAATTGATGAAAGTATTTCACTTCTTGCTATACCTCTTGCAATTGCAATAGGCTTCGGTATTGCTTTCCTTATTGTGAAGATTCAGGCTTCAAAGCTCAAGACAGTGGTACAGAAGGCAGATGCAGCTGATTATGTAGGCAATGTTGTGCTGTCTTATCAGAATGATCAGTTTATGTACAGAAATGTAGTAAGATCACCAAAGGCGAAGAGCGACTCAAGCTCAACACATACAAGCTCCTCAGGCCGTACTCACGGAGGCGGAGGCAGAAGCTTCTGATAAAAAGTTAAACGGTGTATGTTCGTTGTACACCGTTTAATAGCTTAGAAAGGATAATAAATATGGCAAAGAAAATTATTGGTATAGTATTGATTGTTATCGGTGTCTTTACCGCTTTTTTAGGTATCAAGGCAATGGGTCAGGCTCCCGAATCAGAAGAAAAGCTTAAAAATGCAGTTTATGTTGCCGATGCAAAGGTTTATCCCGAAAACGAAGGTAAGATTGTTATTGTACCCGGTAAAATTGAAGCTGAGCTTCCTCTGGTTGACGTGAAAACAGGCTTGGAGCTTCCCACAATCAAGGCTACAAAGCAGAGCTGGTACGCAGTTGCCACAAAATCTGTAGATACAGGCTATGATTGGTCATGGGTAGTTGATGGTGCAACTCAGACCCTCACAGCAGAATGTACAGTAGGTGAATTCAAGCTTTATGAGGGTATGCTGAGTGGACTTACCGTAAGTCAGGATTTCGATGACTTTGAGAAGAGCAACCTTAAAGAAGCCGGTCTTATGGATTATTATGCTTATGTTGTTACTGACGGAGTTTATATCAGCGACGACAAGGGTGGACACACACGCTATAAAGATGAATACGAAGGTGCTGTAAGATATAAGTACAGAATTATGCCTATGGACGATGAAATGGAATATACCTTTGTTGGTATTCAGAAAAACGGTGCACTTGTCAGAGACGATTCATTAGGTCTGATAGCATCATCCGAGGGCATCCTCAGTTTTGACGAGGTTCTCGCAAAGAATGAAAGCAACAGTGCAGCAGGTAATATTTTCGCATTTGTGGCTGCAGCTCTCTTTATAGGCGGCGGTGTTGTTTGCATCGTTATTAAAAAGAAGGAAGATTGATATGAAAAAAATTACAGTTATTGCCTTAGCGGTTCTGTGTATGCTGATGCTTGCATCCTGCGGTGGCGGTGAAGATCCGACCACAACAGTACCATCAACAAAAGAAACAACCACAGAACCTGTAACTGAATCAGAGAGTGCAAAAGCTCTCGCTGAATTCAGAAGGTATATGAAAGATGAAAACTATATCTGCGGTGTTGCATACTTGGGCTATTATCCCGAAGAAATCGGCAACATTATCGAAGATTTACAGTACAAGGGCATCTATGAAAAGCACAGCTTTTTAAATGAAATTTAACGTAGGGATTTCTACCCCTTAGAGGGAAGTGAGTTTTATGCCATTGTACCTGCTGCGGGTGTGAAGATAGCCGTTAATGAATATGCTTTTGATGAAGAGGCCAACGGCTCGGTTGTAAGAAACCTCACAGAAAGCAGTGAAACACCTGTTTTTATAAGAGGTAACATCAGCGACATTATGCCTAATATTCAGGTCGTAATCACTACCGATGACGGCAAGACACAGGAGTACTATCCGTCTCTGAGTCTTGAAAACGGAACTCTCAGCAAAGGTCAGCAGATTTATGATTTCACACCTTATGAGTTAATCGGTGGACATTTTGAAAACATCGATTAAAATACAGATGGTGAGAGCTTCGTTTTTGATAAAATGTAATCTGAATTCACAATGTAATTAAAAGCTTAATTAATATATTTTATTTCAGAATCGAGGCTTTGTATAAAGTCTCGATTTTTCTATAGCTCATTATTTTTACATAATTCTCATACAACATCACACATCTTTCTCGTTCCCAATGCTTCAAAGTCGCAAATCGAACACCTATCATATAAATCTAAAGCTTACAACCGGTACATAATGTGCCGGTTTAGTTTTTGTGTTGAGGACAAAATCAATGGAGATATCGATGTCACCAATGTGCGCCGTAATGTGAGGATAGCATTTTCCTTAGTCAGCAGCTCCTTGGGTGGTTGGTGTAGTAATGTATACGAGAGCTGAGAGTGGGGTAGTACATAAAAAATTTTATTTATAACACCGAATTCCTCTTAGTTTGTAAGCACTTTGTAATAACCGGTGTGTTATAGCATTGCTTTAAAATAGGTAAAGTATTATTAAATATATTAATACTCAAAGGAGGATTATTTTATGAAATTATCTAAAAATCATTATCAGCATTTCTCGTTATGATTATGCTGTTGACGTCTGTATCGGGTGGCGTTACTGTGACAGCTGCAGGTGAAACAGATGTTGTTTCTGCAGGCTTCAAGCGTGAGCATGTTATAAAAAATTGGGAAAAGCACAATCAGTCTTATATGTCCGATTATCTTTTAGGCTTTGGTGTGCCTATGGACGGTACAAACGGTAACCCAGACTATCTTGTGCCCGGTCAGGCTGAGAATATGATACCCCAGGGTCTTACTTATTTGCCGGAAAAGGATTGGTTTCTTGTTTCTTCATATGATAAAAGCGAAGAAAATGCAAGTGTAATTTTTGCTCTTGACAGAAAAACAGGTGATTTTGTAACTCAGTTTAATCTTCATACACCTGATGGAGAGGCTTGGAAGTGTCACGCAGGAGGAATTGCAGTTTCAGAATATAATCTTTATGTTACAAGCGATTGCGGTGTTGCATATTTTCCGCTTACTGATTTAGATGTAGAAAACGGCACTGTTACAGATGTTTCTTATAAAGAGGCTTTAGGCTTCGGTCAGTTAGGAGAAACCTATTCAGCTTATATAAGTGTTTCTGATGATATGCTCTGGGCGGGTAACTTTTATTCAAATTCACCCTTGAGCCCCACATTAGCTAAAATGGGATTTATTGGCGAAGACTGGGTGTGGAAACCCAATGATGTATATTTCAATGCTATTTTAGGCTATGAGCTTTCAGGCGATTCTTCAGAGGAAGAATGGGAAGAGTTGAAAGCGATTAAAGATAACGCAAGTAAGGTTATAAATGTTGATAATGATATGGACTGCATTCAGGGTATTTCATTTAAAGAGATAGATGATGATACATACAGAATGTATCTGTCAAGAACCACAGACGGAAGCTTAGGTGCTTCAATATCAGTTGCAACAGTAGATCTCAGTGAAGATGTTGCTACGGTAGAAAAGAGTGAATTCGGATTTTACAATAACCTTCCCGGCGCAGAAGGCATAGTGTTTATCGGTGATGATTTATATATTCTTTATGAGGCGGGAGCTTTATGCAATTATAAAGAAATAGTCAATAAGCTGACTTGGAATCTGTTGCTTAAAGACTGTACTGAGGTTATCTGGAAGGTTAATGCAAATGACTACTGACAGTACCTCAGCCCGAAGAAACAGGCTTACGTCACAATGTGCAGACAATGCTTGCAAAATTCCGTAATCTGTTTCATAAAGACTGATGATTAACTTCAAAAACAAGAGAGACTGTAATCAGATTTATTTCTGAAAACAGTCTCTTTTTATAATTAACTTATGTATTTTTTAAGCTGTAATTGACCTTCCGCTTGTCCTTAAAGCTTCACTGTCAAGCTCTTCACCGTCAAGAACGGGTGTGCCGTTAATCCATACCTTGCGGATACCGAAGGATTTTTTCTGATCAGGTGTTGCATTTCTGAGCTCATCCTCGCTGAAGGCTGTAAGGTCGGCAAAGCAGCCGGGACGGATATAGCCTCTTTCCTTAAGTGCGAAGCGTTCAGCTGTAGCACCTGTCATACGGTTGATAGTGTTCTCCATAGTGTCACCGGTGCCAAGCAGAGAATCTCTGAGAAATTTTGGGAAGCAGTCATAAATGGCAGGGTTCTGAACACCGTAATCCTCAACCCATGCATCTGTCATATAAAGGCAAAGGGGATTCTTTTCAAAATCGCTGATGATTTCAGGTGTGGTATAGGGTCCCATATTTACTCGTCCCTTGAAATCACTCTTTTCTACCGTAGCAACATCTTCACTGAGATCTACTGTTGCAACTGATATTGA
>JBGVFK010000146.1:0-2370 GCA_045121075.1 Acutalibacteraceae bacterium
GGATAAATGAGCCTACCTGAGCACTTTCGTCGTAATTTCTTGCCTGTTCAAGGGTCATTTCTGCAAGGGGATCTTCAATTTCATCAACAACTGCGATGTTTACATAAACGTCCATTGTCTGCTTTTCGGGATCGATTTCGCAAACAACATTGTCTCTGTTGCCGTAGCTGTTTCTTGTTGCTGAAATAATAGCAGCCTTGATTTTTTCAAAAATATATTCTGATGAGATACCTTTTTCCTCTTCAAGCATTTTTACTGCTTCAAAAAATTCTTTGTTCATTTTTTCTTGTTCAATCCTTTCGTTATTTTTATGGCGATATTACCGCCACCTTATTTTTACATATCAAAATCGTCGAGCTTTACAAATGAAGCTTCCTTTTTAGTGAAGGTAAAGCCGCTTTTGTCCTCGAGTCTTATTGTAATATTGCCGTCTTCATAGCTTTCGAGAATACCTGAAAACTCTCTTTTACCATCAACGGGTCTTATCATTTTCACCTTGATTTTTTCACCGATAAATGCTGCGAAATGCTCATCTCTGATGAGATCTCTTTCTACACCGGGTGAGCTTACCTCAAGAATGTAAGCCTGTTCAATGGGGTTAGCCTCATCAAGAGGTCCGTCGATTGCATGGCTGAGGTTTACGCAGTCGTCAATTCCGACACCGCCGTCCTTGTCAATAAAGACACGCAGATACCACTGTGAGCCTTCCTTAAGGAAACGGACGTCCCAGATTGAAAGCCCAAGCTCCTTCGCAAGCGGTTCAACAATGTCCCACACGATTTTAACCGTGTTTCCGCCTTTTGCCATAATTAATCACTCCTTTAAAAATATTCAATTGTACGTCGTAAGCAACAAAGAAGAGCGGACTCTCTTGAGCCCACTCTAAGGTTTACATTACGGATTGTATGTATAATACCACACTTTTATTATTTTTGCAAGGGGGTTTACAAATTGTTTAACAGTTGGAAAGCCCTGTCGATTGCTTTTTTGACAGAGGGGTTGAGCTCAAACAAAAATCCCGCCTTGAAAGACGGGATTCTGAATTTTTAATAGTGTTTAATGCCGCACTTGCACTGCTGCTTTAATTTGAAGATCTTGTTGAAGAAATTGATTATCTTCCAGAAAAATCCGACAATGCCTGTTTTATGGCAGTTACAGCCACAGCCTTCTGTTCGGTCAAATCCGCAATCTGTACAGATTTCGCCGTCTTCACCATAAGTGTGCACATGTTCTTCCACAAGTACATAATAGCTCAGGTGGTCTGTTTCAAATATAGCATAGGAACCGTTGACGGTTGCGTTCATTTTTTCAAGTGTACCATCTTCCTTGTACCAATACACTGCAATTCTGCTCTTATCGTAGCCTGCAGGAATTGGAATCATAACCTTGATTTTTGCATTGGGTTGAACTGCCTGTGAGCTCTTATACAGTGTTATGTCGTACATATTGTAGTTATCTGCAAGAGGGTCAATGGTCGGCACTGCATCTGTCATTAAATCATCATTCTGATTGATTACATATGTATGAAGAACGTAATCAGGATCAAGTGGCTTTTCGCTTGTTACAGTTACACCGTTTGATTTTCGTACTTTTTCCTCTGCAGGAGGAGCTTTAACAACTGTTTGTGGAGAAATAATACTTCCACCCATATCATACATTTTTATAAGTGTATTTGTATAATCGCAAGCTTTGAGAATATCCTGAATAGGACCACCGGCTAAAAGCAAACCGATATCTTCACCAATATTATAGAACAGTTCTTCATTGACGGTGTCGCCAAGTGCTTCTACAACAATATCATAGAAATCAATGCCTTCATCTTCCAACGCTTCTACAAAATTATCAAGGACTGTTCCTATATTTGCAAAAGTCATTTTTACAGTTAATTGTTTAATGAAATCTGAGCAGAACTTACTTAGTGCCTTTTCGCCCATTTTTAAGATCAACTGGCCTATGGTTAATTTGACAACCTCATCAGAGGTGTCTTCGGGAATATCTGCAAAAATGAAATCAACATATGCAAAAGCAAAATCCATAGCCAGATCAGTCATATTAGCTAAGAATGCCATTTCGTTAGCAGTGTTATTTGTAATTACAATGTGTCCGTCCTTCGGAACTTTGATATCAATAGGTGTCCATTGTGTACAACCAAGGTGTGTGTACGGCTTTTCACCAAACACTTCCAACTTGTAGGTAACCCAGTCGAAAACATCAAATGTTCCACTCCAAAGATTTGTAGGCAACTTTTTCTTCTGCTTTATCAAATCATAATCAGTGATGTTTCCGTCTTTATCATAAGAAACAACTGCACCATAGTGAGATTTTTCATTATAGGCGTTCATATACACATTGTATGAGCCATCTCTGTTT
>JBGVFK010000147.1:0-16481 GCA_045121075.1 Acutalibacteraceae bacterium
GGGTAAGTTGTTTTCGTCACTGACTAAGACTAATGGGGATAAAAACCAACACATTCCATTTAACCAAAAAGGGTGAAACGGACACGCCAAGCCGTGTCCCTACCGTACGCATTACCAACCAACCTCGCAGACAGTGAACAACTTAACAACTTAACAACTTAACAACCTTAACAATGTTTTCTATAATTATTTTCACTTTAATATCTGTAAAGATTTTTACTTTTTTTATTGTTAAGTTGTTAAACAATGCTTGTAAACCCTTATAAATAGGGCGTTTCATAGCTTAACAACCGCTTAACAACCAACTGCATTGTTAAGCTAACACTCTATCTCAATAAAATCCAATTCTTGTTTTTTCCAATATTTCTGTGTGCCATACTCCTTAAACCGTTTCACCTTATCCACCCTCACCCAGCCCGTCATTCCCTGCATAAAAAAATCATCCCGACTGACTCATCGGGATGACTCGTTATAATCAAATTTTCTGAAGCAGTAGTTGCTTTTTATTTTGAGAATAAATCCTCAAAAAACTTTTTAATGAAATAAAACACGTCTGAAAGAGCTGCAATTATAACTAACATTTCTTTTTCCTCCTTGTTTAGTATGTTAATTTCAGTTTAACACAGGAGTCAGCCCTTGTCAACATTTTAAGGCTCAATGCTACACTTGAAGCAAATCTGCTTCACTCAAAGCAAAATCAAAGCTTTTCAACCTGCTCCATCCAGAGTGCATACGAAGCATCACTCATCATTCTGAAAGCATCCTTTGAGCCAAGAGCAACTGAACCGATTCTTACGCCGTCAGGCTGACAGCTGCGCTTGAACTGCTGAGTAAAGAAGCGTCTGTAAAAGCTCTTAAGCCACTTGAGAATCACCTCTTCACTGAAGTCATCCCTGAATGCACGTTTGGCAAGCAGGAAAATTTTCTCCGGTGAAAAGCCGTAACGCACAAAGTTATAAATAAAGAAATCGTGCAGTGCATAGGGGCCTACAATATCCTCTGTCTGCTGTGAAATATTACCCTTTTCGTCAGCAGGAAGAAGCTCGGGACTTATAGGTGTATCAAGAATATCCTTAAGCACCTCTGTGCTCTTCGGGAATACACCCTCATCAGCAAGGGTGGCAACCATCCATCTTACAAGAGTTTTCGGCACACCGCCGTTTACTCCGTACATACTCATATGGTCACCGTTATAGGTGCACCAGCCGAGAGCAAGCTCACTGAGGTCGCCTGTGCCCACAACGAAACCGCCAACCATACCTGAGTAATCCATAATCACCTGAGTGCGCTCTCTTGCCTGAGCGTTTTCAAAGGTAAGGTCGTAGTTGTCTTTATCCTGACCGATGTCCTCAAAATGCTGAAGACAAGCTTTTTTTATGCTGATTTCCTTTGCAGTAATGCCAAGGGTTTCCATAAGAAGCCAAGAGTTGTTATATGTTCTGTCGCTTGTGCCGAAGCAAGGCATTGTAATACCTACAACCTCTGAGGGGTCTTTACCCAATTCCTCAACTGCCTTAACTGCAACAAGAAGAGCAAGGGTTGAATCAAGACCGCCTGAAATACCTAAGACAGGTCTGCCCCCTGTTTTCATAATTCTTCTTTTAAGTGAGGTCACCTGAAGAGAGAAAATTTCCATACATCTCTTGTGTCTGTCCTCTTTTGTTTCGGGAACAAAGGGAAGCTTATTGAGCTTTACGCTTTCGCCGTCTGCACTGTGTTCTGATGAGGTTTCAACAAAAACTCTTCTGCAGTTTTTTGTAAGGAAAGCTGAAGGCATATCGTTTTTCATTCTGTCAGCACGGATTTTTTCTATATCAATCTCGCCAAAAAGAATGTAATCTGTGTCAACATAGCTTTCGTTTTCTGCTGCAACAATACCCTTTTCACAAAGAAGGCTGTGACCTGAATAAACTGTGTCACTTGTTGAATCCTCCCAGCCTGTGCTTACAAGACAATAGCCTGAGTTAAGCCTTGCACTGAGATTTTTAACGCATTCTTTTCTGTATTCTCTTCTGCCTATAGCTTCACCGAAGGAGCCCATATTGATAATAAGCTCACTGCCAAAGGCACTGTGTACTGTGCCCGGTGTAACCGCCATAAATAAGTCCTCCCCTATTTCAAGAGAAAACTTATATTCGTTATCAAGAGAAAATACAAGGTCGTTGCCTACGGGAATTTTTGTTTCATCACTGCTTAAGCCAAGCTCTTTTTCTGTAAGGAAGTCTGTAGTAAGCTCATTTGCTGAAGCAAACCATCTCGCCTCGTTTTTTTCGCCTTTTGAGCCTGTATTGGTCTTCGGAACAAAGCCAAGGACTTTTCCCTTTGAAATGACTGCACCGCAGTTATAAAGCTTATTTCCTATATTTAAGGGAAGTCCTGCCACAACGGCAGAAGAAATATCTTCTGTAAAGCGGCAAAGCTCCTTAAGAGCAGAAAGTGCTTCATTCAAAAGCGCACTCTGGAAGAATAAATCTCCACAGCTGTATCCCGTAAGTGAAAGCTCAGGGAAAACAATTATATCTGCCTTTTCCTTTTCAGCTTTCAGTATTTTTTCTTTTATGTCCTTAAGATTGCCCTTTACATCTGCAAGGCTCACCTTCGGCACTGCCATGGCAATCTTTGTATATCCGTACATATAATCACCTCATAAACAGAGTATATCGGATTTTTCTTCCGTTAACTCTTATTATACTTTCAATTGTAACAATTATCAAGTAAAATGTGCATATTTTTTTATGCACCATTTAAGCACCTTTTTCATTGACAAAAAAGGCCTTTTTTTATATAATATTACTGTAATCGAACCCTTCAGATAACTGACGGATTTTGCGGATAACCGCAAGGGAGTCTGAAGGCTAATAATGCCGACCGTCTGGGCAACACAGTTTTAATTAAGCTGGGTTGTCTTTTTTATTTTCACCCCGGCAAAAACACTCAGGAGGTATAACAATGGAACACAAAAACTGGCATGGATTTAATACCGGCGTATGGCAGGACGAAATCAACGTAAGAGATTTCATTCAGCAGAACTACACAGAATACAAGGGCGACAGCTCTTTCCTTAAAGGCGCAACTCCCAGAACTGAAGCACTTATGAAAAAGCTCCAGTCACTTTTCACTCTTGAAAGACAGTACGGCGGTGTGCTTGATATTGACACTGCAACCGTTTCTTCACTTACAAGCTACGCTCCCGGTTATCTTGATAAGGCTAACGAAATCATCGTTGGTCTTCAGACAAACCGTCCCCTTAAAAGAGGTGTTAACCCCTTTGGCGGTATGAGAATGGCTCGTCAGGCTTGTGAGGCTTACGGCTACAAGCTTTCAAGAAAGGTTGAAGAGGAATTCCGTTTCCGTACAACTCACAACGACGGCGTTTTCAGAGCTTATACAGATGAAATGCGTGCTGCAAGAAAGTGCCACGTAATCACAGGTCTTCCCGATGCTTACGGCAGAGGCAGAATTATCGGTGACTACAGAAGAGTTGCTCTTTACGGCGTAAACAAGCTTATTGAAGAAAAGAAGAAGGATAAGGCTGCTCTTGCAACTGCTACCTTCAACACAGAAACCACAAGACTCAACGAAGAGCTTTATCAGCAGATTGCTTTCCTCGGTTATATGAAGGAAATGGCTCAGATGTATGGCTTTGATATCAGTGAGCCTGCATCAAACGCAAGAGAGGCTATTCAGTGGACATACTTTGCTTACCTTGGTGCAATCAAGGAGCAGAACGGTGCTGCTATGTCACTTGGCAGAGTAAGCTCATTCTTTGATATTTACATTGAAAGAGATATTCAGAACGGCACACTTACAGAAGAAGGTGCTCAGGAGCTTATGGACGACTTCGTAATGAAGCTTCGTATGGCTCGTCACCTTCGTACTCCCGAATATAACGAGCTTTTCGGTGGTGACCCCATGTGGATTACAGAAGCAGTTGGCGGTATGGGTGAAGACGGAAGAACACTTGTTACAAAAAACAGCTTCCGTATGCTCAACACACTTTACACTCTCGGTTCTTCACCCGAGCCCAACCTTACAATTCTCTGGTCAACCTCACTTCCCGAAAACTTCAAGAAATTCTGTGCTAAGGTTTCAGCTGACACAGACTCAATCCAGTATGAAAACGACGATGTTATGCGTCCTATCTACGGTGACGACTATGCAATTGCCTGCTGCGTTTCAGCTATGAAGGTTGGTAAGCAGATGCAGTTCTTCGGTGCACGCTGCAATCTTGCAAAGCTTCTTCTTATTGCTCTGAACGGCGGTTACGACACCACAAGCGGTATGCACATCGGCCCTCAGATGCCCGTTATGGACACAGAAAAGCTTGACTATGAAGAGGTTTCAAAGCGTTTTGACATTTACATTGAATGGCTCAGCCACCTTTATGTAAACACAATGAACATCATTCACTATATGCACGACAAATACGCTTACGAAAAGACTCAGATGGCTCTTCACGATACAGAAGTAGGCAGATTTATGGCTTTCGGTATTGCCGGTCTTTCAGTTGTTGCTGACTCACTCAGCGCTATAAAGTTTGCAAATGTTCATCCTATTAAGAATTCAAACGGCTTCATCACCGAATTTGAAACAACAGGCGACTTCCCCAAATACGGCAACGACGACGACAGAGTTGACCTTATTGCAAAGGATATGGCTCACAAGGTTATTACTGAGCTTCGTAAGACTCCCACATACAGACAGGCTGAGCACACCCTTTCAGTGCTTACAATTACTTCAAACGTAATGTACGGCAAGAACACAGGTGCAACTCCCGACGGAAGAAAGGCTTCAGCTCCCTTTGCTCCCGGTGCTAACCCCATGCACAACAGAGAAGAAAACGGTGCACTTGCTTCACTTAACTCCGTTGCAAAAATCAGCTACGACGACTGCCGTGACGGTGTTTCAAACACATTCTCAATCACTCCCGAGGCTCTCGGCAGAACAGAGGATGAAAGAATCGACAACCTTGTTACAATTCTTGACGGTTACTTCTCAAAGAAGGCTCACCATATCAATGTAAACGTGCTTAACCGTGAAACACTTATGGATGCTTACAACAACCCCGAAGCATATCCCAACCTTACAATCCGTGTTTCAGGTTATGCAGTTAACTTCAACAAGCTTTCAAGAGAACAGCAGAGAGAGGTTATCAGCCGTACCTTCCATGAAGCAGTATGAGTACAGAAGCTTTAAAGGGCAGAGTTCATTCCTTTCAGTCTCTCGGCACCCTTGACGGGCCTGGTGTAAGATTCGTGGTTTTCACTCAGGGCTGTAATCTGCGTTGCGGCTGCTGTCATAATCCCGACACCTGGAAAATGAACGAGGGCACTGAATACACTGCTGAAGAAATTGTAAAAAGAGCTGTACGATACAGAGAATACTTCAAAGAAAACGGTGGTGTTACCGTTTCAGGCGGTGAACCACTTTTACAGGCCGATTTTGTCCGTGAGCTTTTCCTTCTTTGCCACAAGGAGGGACTTCACACCTGTCTTGACACTTCAGGCAGTATTATGAATGATTCTGTAAAGGCTCTTTTAAAGGAAACTGACCTTGTTATGCTTGATGTCAAGTATACGGACTCTGAGCTTTACAAAAAGCACGTAGGGTGCGATTTTGAAAGAGTTACGGACTTTCTCAGCTATCTTAACGAAGAAAAAATCCCCACTGTATTAAGGCAGGTTATTATTCCCACCCTCAACGACAACGAGGAAAACATTCTGAAGCTTAAAGCTATCAGAGACGCACATTCCTGTGTTACAAAAACTGAGCTTTTACCCTTCAGAAAAATCTGTCAGGTAAAGTATGACAAGCTTGAAATGGCTTTCCCCTTCGGACATCTTCCGGAGCCCTCAAAGGAAATTATGGAAAAGCTTCAGGCAATTTTATAACGAAAAAATCCACCGAGAAATCGGTGGATTTCATTTTTACTTTGAAACTGAAAGCTCATATTCGCAGTCGTAATTCTTTGAATTAAGACCGAGCTTCTTAGCAGCCTTTTTCTTGCATCTCTTGTTCTTCTGGAGTGTAACCCAATCTTCACCGTAGTAAATGCCCATCTTTTCAAGTCTTGCCTTGTTGCTTTCAAGACGTTCAAGGAATTCGTTGTAGTCACGGCTTCTGCTCCAAGCACATTCAGCGAGTGCAAGACCACGGGTGCTGAACTTGAAGAAGAGCTCTTCTGCTGTGGGTGTCCATTCTGTCCAGTTTTCAGCTTCAACACCAAGGATGCTGTCAATATACTTATCCTTTACGCCTGCCTTTTTAGCTTCAAAGAAGTAAGTATCCTTAACGGTGCAGTATTCGTGAGTCATATCGAAATAGAAGTACTTGTGGTTACTGAGAATTGCGTCGCCGCCCTTCTTGATATGCTTAATAACATTCTTGTCCTTTCTCGGTGTCCAGTACTGAGCAACAACATCAGTTGAAATATTCTTAGCTGCAAGAACCTCGTTCCAGCCAACCATAATCTTACCCTGAGCCTGAAGGTGTTCATTAAGCTTATTTGTAAACCAGCCCTGAAGTGCAGTTTCATTCTTAAGTCCTTCTGCTCTCATTCTTGCCTGACAGTTGGGACATTTCTTCCATTCACTTGTGGGAGCCTCGTCACCGCCAACGTGGAAATATTCGAAGGGGAAAAGTGCTGCAGTTTCGTCAATAACATCATATACGAAATCAAGAACCTCATCCTTACCAAGGCAGAGTGTTCTGTTCCAATCCTTTTCGCCACGACCCTCGGGAATCTTTCCACCGAAGAAATCGTGCACCTCACAGTGAATTTCACGGCAAGCAAGATCGTTATATGAAGCAAGCACTGCTGCACAGTGTGCCGGGAAATCAATTTCGGGAATAATTTCAACGCATCTTGCCTTAGCGTAAGCCACAATCTGCTTGATTTCCTCCTGAGTGTAATAGCCTTCAACGGGAGAATGGCTCATATCAAGGCTGTTCCAGCTGTGAAGCTGACTGCCCTTTCTCTTGCTTCCGATTTCTGTAAGAAGAGGATGCTTTTTAATTTCAATTCTCCAGCCCTGGTCGTCAGTAAGATGCCAGTGGAAACGGTTAAGCTTATACATTGCCATATAGTCAATAACCTTTTTAACTGTTTCCATACCGAAGAAGTGACGGCTTTCGTCAAGCTGCATACCTCTCCATGAGTAAAGAGGTCTGTCGCTGATTTTACAGCAGGGAATCTTGTTTTCCTCGTCAAGAAGCTGCTTTACGGTAGTCATAGCATAGAAAGCTCCGTTATAGTCACTTGCAAAAATTCTTATGCCTGACTCTGTAACCTTAAGGAGATATTCCTCTTCCTTCATTTTTTCTGAGTAGATGAAGCTGATGTCAGAATAACAGCTTTCCTCGCTGATTAAACCGAGAGTACAAGCAACGCACTGACGCATATTGCCCAGACGTCTGTCATATCTGATACAGATTACGTCAGAAGGAATTTCAAAAAAACCTTCTTCTTCAACTGCTACTCGTGGTCTTGGAATTACATTAATCATTTGTTTTCCTCTCCTTTATGTTTTCTTTCTACTGATGCATTGTCTATAAGGTTATGAAGTCCCTGCCAGCAAAGCTGTCTTCTTTCCCAGTAAAGCATTGACGCAAGCTTTTTAACGCCCTTTGGCATTGACTGCTTTAATGTTGCGTAATTCATACCGTATGATGAAATAAGATACTCATAAAAGCTCAGCTTCTGAAGAAAACGCTCATAGCTTTTATTTTCCTTCTTTGTCCAGGCTGTTTCACTGTAAGCTCCAAGCCTTGGGAACATCTGATAGCCTGCCTTTTTCATTGTGGGCACAAATTCAGTCCAGAGACACGCCTCAACGCCAAGAAGCTTACTCTCCTGCTCTTTTGAAATACCCTTATAGCAAGGGTTATAGTTATAACATTTTTCAAGACTTGTACGGCCGTAGGGCAAATCGAGATAATAAGCATTGATAAAGGAAATAATAAACTCCGTGCCTTTATTTATCTGACCCACAACATCCTTTTCGCTCATTTCCTCATCCCAGAGCTGTCTTACAATGCTGCTTTTTGCCATATAGTCTCTGACAGTATCATTCCACATAACTACCTTTGAGCCCTTTGCTTCAATATACTCAGCAATTCTTGAAAGGTAATAAGGGTGAAGATCCTCTGTGCATTTAAGTCCCTCGTCCTTGATTCTCTTCTGGCAGTGAGGACAGATTTTCCATCTTGTTGTGGGTACTTCGTCGCCGCCGATGTGAATAATTCCGTCGGTGAAAATCTCCATAATTTCATCAAGCACTGAGAACATAAACTCAAATGTGCTCTCCTTACCCACACAGAGAACATCGTGCTTTACACCGCAATGGGTTGCAACATCAAGATTTCTGTCGAAGCAGGAAAGGAAGGGATAGGCAGCAATTGCGCTGACTGTGTGACCGGGAGTATCAATTTCAGGAATTACCTTAATGCACTTGCTGTGTGCATACTCCACAATCTCCTTCATATCCTCCTTGGTGTAAAAACCACCGTGAGGCTTGTTGTTGAAATTGGTATGTGAACGGTAAGCACCGATTTCTGTAAGCAGAATGTTATCCATCAGCTGAGCTCTCCAGCCCTGATCTTCAGTAAGATGCCAGTGGAAACGGTTCAGCTTATGAAGAGCCATTATATCAATGAATTTTTTCACATCTTCCTTAGGGAAGAAATAACGTCCGCTGTCAAGCATAAAGCCTCTGTATGGGTAAGCGGGCTTGTCGGCGATGTGAATTTCAGGAAGCTCTTCTTCAAACTGATGAAAAATCTGCTTAAGTGTCTCTACACCATAAAACACACCGGCTTCATCAGCGCCCTTTATTTCAATAAGGTTTTCTGTAATATCAAGAGTGTAGCTTTCAGCCTCTGTCAGACTTTCGTCAACAGAAAGCTCTATTTTTTCTTTTCCGGTACCTACAAGCTCAAGACCGAACTTTTTCGAGATGAAATCTGTTAATTCATCCGAAGCCTTCTGTGTGCCTTTATGCGAAAGAAAATCGCACAGTCTTGTAAGCTTAAAAGCTTTTTTATCTGCAAAGCTTATGCTCTGCGGTTCAGGTATAATATGTATCTTCATAGTCTTACCTCGCAAGGAAGTAGCAGGTCCACAGAGCGATTACAAATGCACCCTCTGCAGGAATTGCAAGCTTTGTGTAGGGACATTTCCAACCCTTGTCAACAAAAAGGAAAATTGTTCTTGTAACAAAAACTGTTGTTGCAAAGAACATACCGCCCACAAGTGAGTGCATAGGTGTTTTTGTTGCATAAGCAAGATAAAGAAGGAAAGCACCGAGAGCAAATGAAATACCGCCGTAGTATACTCTGATTTCTGTTTTACCTGCATTGTCTACAGGCTTGATTGAAAAGCTTTCTGCATTTTTAAGAGGCTTTGTGATAAATACCACTGCCATACCGAAGAAGTAAAGTGCAAGACATACAGTTGCAAAGCCTGCAGGAATGTTTGACATTAAAATTTCTTTCATAACTTTCTCCTTTAAAATTTACATTTATATGAAAATAATATCACAATTTTTTCATAAGGTAAATAGACTTTAGGAAAATTCCCCCGTTTCAAGAGCTTTTTTAATAAAAAAACTGTGGATTTACTCCAAAAATAAGAAGTAAACCCACAAATATAATCAAATTCCTTTGTTTTTATGTCAGAGGTATCCACATAATAAATGTGTTTATACCCTCTTCACTTTTAAGGTCAACATCTCCGCCGTGAGATTTTGCAATACGGCTTACAATTGAAAGACCCAGACCGTGACCGCCGCCTCTTTTACGGGATTTATCGTTTTTATAAAAGGCCTCCCATATTTTTCTCTGCTCTTCGCCGTTTATTTCAGCGCCGTAATTGCTTACAGAGAAAACATATCTGTCCTTTTCATTTTTACCTGTAAGGATAATTTCCTTATCCTTTTCGCCGTATTTTACAGCGTTGCTTATAAAATTAAGAAGAGCTCTTTCAACAAGGTCAGCATTGCAATAAAGCTCTGCCGGCTGAAGCTCAGCCTTTACCTTGGCATCTGCAAATTCGTTACCCACTCTTATCATAAGCTCGTGAAGAAGTCTTGAGGTGCTGATTTTTTCAGACTGCTGAATATACTCGTCGCTTTCAAGAAGTGACATCGTCAGCATTTCATTGATAAGTGCTGTAACCTCATCGCACTCTTCAAGCATTATTTTGCAGTATTTCTGCACTCTTTCGTCTTCCTGACAGAAATATTCTATGCTCTCCGTGTATCCTCTTATGGTAGTTACGGGAGTTTTGATTTCGTGTGCAAGGTCTCTCAGGGTGCATTTTCTTTTCTGCAGGTCCTCCTTCAGGTTTTCAATGCTTTCCTTAAGCTCCTCAGACATACTGTCAATTGATTTTGCAAGTATACCCACCTCATCCTCTGAGGAGTAGTTAATCTTTTCCTCAAAGTTAAGCTTTGCCATTTTACCTGTAATTCGGCTCATTTTTTCAATCTGCGTTGTAAAAGGCCTTGTGGCAATACTCCACACCACAGTACCAATTGCCGCAATTATAATACTCATAGCAGAAAAGAGAATTGAAACTACTCTTATATCCTGGTCAATGCCCTTGATTTCCTTAGTCATTATAAGAAAAACATCCTGCTTGGTTTTCGTTACGAAAATCAGCTTATCAACACTGCCCTCTTCGTCCTTTTCCTGCTGAAAGAAGTATTCCGTATTGCTGTTTGTGTGTTTTTTAATTTCATAAAGAGCCATCCATTTTTTATATGACTGCTTTATTTCATCGTCAATAAGGTGTCTGTGGCTGAAGAATACATTGGCCTCTCTGTCAACGGCACTTGCCGTAACCGCATAGGAATCATTTAGCCCTCTGAGAATAGACGCCATATTACGGCTTCCGTTTTCCATATCGGCTTCAATCTGCTCAGAATAGCTGACCATAGCATTACGGGTGTCATAAATGAAAATGTATCTGAGAAAAACACCGCAAAGAAGGTTAAGAAACAGCATACACATAACCACACTGACGAGGAAAACAGCTATCACCTTCGTTCTGAGGGATTTTTTCATATAATCCTTACCTCACCCTCAAAGCTGTAGCCTACACCTCTGACGGTTCTTATTTTATCGCTGTAATCACCGATGGAGTGTCTGAGCATTTTTATGTGGGTGTCAATTGTTCTGTCGTTACCGTCATAAACATAGCCCCAGATTTTGTCAAGAATTGCTTCTCTTGAAAGGACAATGGCACTGTTTTTCATAAGAAGGTGAAGCAGATTGAACTCCTTGGCTGTCATTTTAACTTCTTTACCGTCAATATAAACCTTATGCTCCATAACTGAGAGAACAAGGCTTTCACATTCATATCTTCTGCTTTTTTCCTTGACTCTTTCCTGAACAAGTCTTTTTGCTCTTTCAAGAAGCACTGCACGCTTGAAGGGCTTTGCAACATAATCGTCAGCACCGCTTCTTATTGCCTTGACCTCGCTTTTTTCGTCTGTCAGTGCAGTAAGCATAAGCACCTTGCAGTCGGTGTTGTCCTTTACATATTTAAGAACCTCCCAGCCGTCAAATTCCGGCATCATAACATCAAGAACAATAAGGTCAACGTTCTTGTTTTTCTCGAGCTTTTTAAGTGCCTGTTCACCGTCAAAGGCAGGAATTGTCTCATAGCCTTCAGTAGAAAAAATTTCGCACAGCAGCTCATTGATTCTTATATCGTCATCAACAACAAGTATAGTCATATTTTTACTCCTTTCTGTGAGCTTCTTTACAGAGATATTAAACTATTTCTGTGTGTAATCAGCGTGAAATATCAGAAAGGGCCATCGTTATGCTGACAGCCCTTTCATAAGTTATTATTCTTTAATTGAAGCTATAACCTCGTCGGGCAGAAGAACACTTTTTACATAGCCTTCGTCAGTTACCTTGCAGAACACATAACCGTTGGGAGTCATTGCACTGCCGCACTCGTAGATTTCCTTACCGATTGTGTTGTTTGCCGGAATATCAGAAGGTCTCTTTACGCTTTCATCAAGCAGATCAGCGTATTCATAATCTCCCTGAATTCTGTAAAGAAGGTCGTAAATAAGCTGATAATCCTTGCCGAGAATTTCGTCCTTTGAAAGGTACTCGCCTGTTTCGGCATCGAAGATATAGCCTTCAACATTACGCTCTGAGAAAATGCTGTCCTCTTCCTTTTTGTCAGGATTATATTCGCTTATATCAACAATAGTGGAAATATACTTTTCGTCTGAATAGGTTACCTCTGAGGAAATATGCACAACAATGGGAAGGTCCGCCTTATCGCCCTTATAGTCCTCAAAGTATTTGTCAGCATCCTGAGCACTGTTCTTATACTTTGAAAGAACTTCACTGTAAAGAAGGTTGACTGCCTTTTCGCCCATTGAATCACCCTTGAAGTAAGGATACTCAACTGAGTATTCGCAGAAAACTGTGCCGTCGCTGAGCTTACCTTCAAACAGCTCACGCTTCATTTCGTAACGGAAAACGCCGTCGTTTTCAGCCATAATTCCGCTGTTGTCAAAAATAGGCTCACTGCTTATTCTTGAAATAATCCACTTACCTTCGTTTGCTTCGTCCTTTTTGGCAATTACATAAATCTTGCCTTCCTGCTTTGAGTTGTTATAGAAAACGCAATCCACATAATAGCTGCCGTCCTGAATTCTCTTTGAAGAAACAACATCAGCCTCAACGCTTGGAAGTGAGCCTTCCTCTGCACTGCCGAAATAGTAGTAATCCTTATAGCAGTAAGCGTTTTTAAGGTTAAGCGTATGATTAGGCACAAGGCCGAAGCTTTCAATAATTCCGTCAACCTTATCAATGGGAAGCTTGTAATATGAATAGTTACCTTCTTCATCCTTAAAGCGCTCTGCAGGGTCAGCCTCGTCAGTAACAAGCTTTGCTGAATTGCCGAGACCTCTGTAAAGTCCGTTTTCGTTTTCAGGCATAATATTTACATAAAACTCATCTGAAGCAGTGTCATCATCAAGCTCAAAGCCTGTGAGCACATAAAGCTTTGAAAGATAAGCCTCAAGCTCTCCTGCATCAACCGGTGAAAGTGATGAAAGAGCCATAGTTTTAACTGTGTCATCCTTACTGAAAACATCAGTGAAAATACTAAGACAGCTGAGAGAAGCCATAAGCACAGCCATAACGCATACCGCCGAAACAATAAAGCGTGTGGCACCCTTTTCCTTTTTACCCATGCTTCTCAGCTTTTCTTTGCCTTTTTCCTTAGCCTTTTCCTGTCTGATTTCTTTTCTGCCCGGCTTTTTCACGGAATCATCATAAACAGCTTCTGAAGCTCCGTCAAGCTTTCCGGCATCTATTGTTACCTTGAAATTCTTCTTTTTGTTTTCTGTCTGACAAACAGGACATACTTCAAGGCTATCGTCATATTCATTTGCACACTTTTTACAAATCATTTTCTTTAATTCTCCTTTGCAAAGTGTCCGCAGATTTTATCAGATGTAGTTAAGAAGCTCGGTAATGCTTTCAATTTCAGCAGTTACGCCTTCTTTACCAAGACCCTTGCCCTTGAAATCACCGTAATTCATTCTGATAACCTGCATATCAGCTGAAAGTGCACCTTCAATGTCGTTTACGGGATGGTCGCCAACAAACATTGCTTCTTCGTTTTTAACGCCTGCACGTCTGATAGCCTCGTCAAAAATTCTTCTGTCGGGCTTATAGATACCGATATCACCTGAAACCACAACAACATCAAACATATCTCTGATGCCTGCTGTGTCAAGCTTGATATTCTGAAGTGAGGATACACCGTTTGTTATACAACCAAGTATATACCCTTTTTCTTTAATTTTATTTAAAACATCAATTGCTCCGTCAAGAAGAACAATATATTTACCGAAGTCATAGTTGAAGGAATCGTAAAGCTCCTGCATTGGAGGATGGTTATCCCACTTCCACAGGTCGATAATTTCAGGAAAGTAAACCTCTCTGTCCTTATAACCGCCGTCTACATATTCTTCCATTTCATCAAGCTTTCTGAGTCTTTCTTCCTCGTCTATATCAGGAAAATACTTTGTAAGAAAGCTTTCGCAGTAAAGTCTGTAAGCTCCTTTTCTGCTCTGGAGTGTATCGTCAAAATCAAAAAATATTGCTTTAAGATTTTCTTTTTTCATTTTTAAAACCTCTTTACATTTATGAATGTCGCTTTCAATTGCTTTTTTAAGCTCGTCCACCGAGGAAAATTTCTTTTCCTCTCTAAGATATTTTACAAGATATACCTCTACCTCTTTGCCGTAAAGATTACCTGAAAAATCAAAAATACAGGTTTCACTTCTGAGGGAGGTTCCGCCTACTGTGGGTCTTATTCCCACATTGGTAACTGAGGGATAAATCTCTCCGTCTACCTTTACTCTTGAGGCGTAAACGCCATATTTCGGCACGATGAAATCCTCAGGAAAATACTGATTGATTGTTGGTGTGCCGATTGTGTGACCTATTCCGTCACCCTTTTCAACAACAATGTGGTAGGAAAACTCCTTGCCAAGCATTGTGTTTGCTTTTTCAATTTCGCCCTCAGAAATAAGACTTCTGATTTTTGTTGAGCTTACAACCTCACCCTTAAGCTCAACTGCAGGCACAGTGAAAACCTCCACTCCCTTTTTGCCGAGAGATTCCTTCAAGGTTTCTGCGTTGCCCTTTCCGCCTTTTCCGTATCGGTAATCGTAACCGCAGGAAACGAATTTTGCATTGAGCGTGTTCAGCAGAATATTTTCTGCAAACTCCTCAGGGCTGAGATTTACGGATTCTCTGAAATTGAAATCCACAACTCTGAAGCCCATTTCCGTAAGCGCTTCCCTTTTCTGATTTTCACTCATAAGCATCGGAGGAAGGGAGCCTGAAACAAGCTTTCTCGGATGAATGTCAAAAAGCATTACGGTGGGCACAAGGTCTTTTTCCTTAGCATAACTGAGAGCTTCCTGCAGAACAGCTCTGTGACCTATATGAATACCGTCAAAGTAGCCGAGAGCTACCGCCGTTCCTTTTTCTCTTTCTTCTTTAGTAAGACAAAGCACCTTGCTTATTCACCTCTGTAAACTCTTTTTGGTGAAAGCTCAGTAATTTCACTGTCAATTTCACCCACACCTAAAAATTCATTGTCGGGAGAATATACAAGATATAATCCCGGTTCTTTTTTGCCGCCGAAGCGGTCTGTAGCAAGTGCGCCGCCGTTTGAAAAACGTCTTGCCTGAGGTGCACTTACCTTTAATTTCGGATAAGACAGAAATTCGTCCACCCTTGTGAGAGCTTCACTGAGTCTGCCCTCTTCTTTAAGCTTTTCCAATTGTTCTGCAGTATAGCATTTTTCAATTGAAATTCCGTTTGCCTTTGTTCTTCTGAGTGAGGTCATAACAGCACCGCATGAAAGCTCCTCACCTATATCAGATATAAGTGAACGGATATAAGTACCGCTTGAGCATTCAACATCAATAACATATTCGTTCTTTTCCTCGTCAGAAGAAACAAGCTCAAGGGAATAAATTGTTACCCTTCGGCTTTCTCTTTCAATTTCAATGCCCTGTCTTGCAAGCTCATAAAGTCTTACACCGTTTTTCTTGATTGCGGAATACATAGGAGGAAGCTGAGAAATTTCGCCCCTGAATTTTGAAAGAGCCTTTTCAACGTCCTCTTTTTTTGCCGTAACCTCGTTTTCGGTAAGCACCGTACCCGTAATATCAAGGGTATCGGTAGTCTTACCGAGCAGAAATGTGGCTCTGTATGCCTTATCATGGCTCGGTATAAGCTCAATAAATCTTGTTGCGTGTCCTAAGGCTATAGGCAGAACACCCGTAGCCATAGGATCAAGAGTGCCGGTGTGACCCGCTTTTTTCTCACCGAATATTCTGCGCATTTTAGCTGCACCGATAAAAGAGGTTATACCCTCTTCCTTATCGAGAAATACAAATCCGGTCACACTTATCACTCCTTACAGTACATTATTTATGATATAGTCAATTACTTTTTCTTTTGCGTTTTCGGTTGTGTCTTTAATTTCACAGCCGCCTGCCCTTATGTGTCCGCCGCCACCGAAATGAGCACAGATTGCTGATGCATCATAGTTTTCGCTTGTGCGGATTGAAACACCTGCAGCACCGTTATCCTCTTCCTTAACGGTAAGACCGATTTCTACCCCTTCAATCTGTCTTGTAATAGGCTTGATTGCGTCAAGAGCAGATTTATCAGTGCCGCTTTTTCTAAGCATTTCCTTTGTTACGGTAATAACTGCAACCTTGCCGTCACCGAAGCTTTCGAGAGTTTCGTAGCACATTCTTTCAAGCATAATGCTGTTCATGCTCTTTGTGTCGAACATTTTCTCGTTTATCTTGCTGTGGTCTGCACCGCACTCAATAAGCTCAGCAGCAATTCTGTGAGTTCTTGCCGTAACATTTGAATATTTAAAACAGCCCGTATCTGTGCTGCAGCCGGTATAAATG
>JBGVFK010000148.1:0-34625 GCA_045121075.1 Acutalibacteraceae bacterium
AACTCTCAACTCTTAACTCTTAACACTTTTAAAATTCAGATATTCATAAATGAAGCGAGGACTCTGAGAAACTGAGCCTGACATTCAAGGAAGCTGTAGTGTCCTGCACCCTCGAATTTTACAAGAGCAGCTTCAGGCATAAGCTTTTCCATAGTTTCGCCGTCTGAAAGCGGTGTTGCATCATCAAGCGTGCCCCAGCAAAGCAGGGTAGGAGCTTTTACGTTCGGCATAAGGTGGCACAAATCTTCATTTACTACCTTTACGAGAGTCTGTCTCATAATAGGTGAAGCAGCGTTGTAATCTGCTGAGCCGTTTCTCTTTCTGAGATTTTCAAGAGCGTCGGGGAAAAGCTTCATAACAATTGCGAGAGAGAAAATCCATTTTGTAAGCTTATAGATTTTTTCCTTGATTTTCTGCTTTAAGCTCTTTTTGGGCTTGACACCTGCAGCGTCAACAAGAATAGTTTTTTCAACTTCGAAGGGTAAATCTCTTGAGCAAAGCTTGATTATAACTCTGCCGCCGAAGGAGTGGCCTAAAAGAGTGATTTTGTCGAATTCATAGTCCTTGAGAAATTCAAGAACAAAGTCAACATAATCGTCAACATCCCAGGGCTCCTTTGGCTCTTCGCTTTCGCCGAAGCCCGGCATATCCATAGCAAGAACCTTGTACTTTGTTTTAAGAACATTGATTGAGGCTTCAAAAAGCTTTATGTTTGAGCCCCAGCCGTGAAGAAGAAGAACAAGGTCGCCTTCACCCTCACAGATGTAGTTTATGTTAAGTCCCTTTACGGTTTTGTTCATAACGGGTGCTTCCTTTCAGTAATTTGTTAATACCAACTACTTATTATAACATATTCACTCTGAAATTTCCATATTTATCTTTAAATATTTTATGAAAGGTTGGGGTTTTAAATGCCGGAGCATTTAAAAAGTGTGTAGTGTGAAGAGTGGAGTGTGGAGTTGTGGGTCACTTCGTTCCGATTGTATCCGTTTCAGTTTACTGCAAAACTTTTATATACATGCCGCCAAAGCAGAAATGTAAATCCGGCGGGTGAAGTTTTCTTAATTAAGAACTGTAAAGGCGGATAAAATCTACTCTTTATCCTTTATTGCTAAGCTTATTTCGCAGACGATTTCTTGTAATTTGCAGAAATATAAATCTGCGACCTTAACTTCACACTCCACTCTCCACTCTTCACACTTTAAGAAAGAAACTTCTCTCTTAAAACTCTTACGGCATCTTCTTTGGTAAAGGAGCCGGGAGTGAATTTGAAATTGTTGGGAATGCTGTCGAAGCGAAGAGTGTATTTTTCAATTTCCTCTTCTGTCATAGTAATACCCTTTACGTCGGTGAGCTCGTTTATAATTTTTACGAATTCCTCCATATCGGTGTTCATAATTGAAAGGATACGGTCGGTTTTTGCTTTTTCAAATTCTGCACTTCTTCTGATAAATTCCTCCATATAAACGGTACAAGCCTTGCCGTGAGGAACATTGTAGTTTTCTGTAAGAATATAGCCGAGAGGGTGAGGAAAGGCTGTTCCGCAATAAGCAAGAGTAACGCCTGCATAAAGTGAGCCGTAGTAAAGCTTTTCACGAAGGGCACTGTCGGGAAGAGCTTTTTCGTTATAGAGATATGTGAGACCTTCCCAGATAAGCTCAATTGCCTTTTCACCGAAAAGGGTGGGAATGTCGCTGCACTTGATACTCATATAGCCTTCAATTGCGTGAGCAAGAGCGTCAAGAGCAGTTGAAACTGTAATGTCGTAGGGCACTGTTTCTGTGTAAGTACTGTCTGCAAAAGAGAGGGTAGGGTAGCAGTCGTCGGGAGCAATGCTGCCTTTTCTTCCTGTTTCGGGATTTGTAAGCACGCTTACTCTGCCTACCTCACTGCCTGTGCCTGCTGTTGTGCCAACAAGAGCAATAGGAAGAGCCTTTTTTCTGTTTGTTACGGAATAAATATCTGTAAGGGAAAATTCAGGGTTGGTTGCATAAACAGCAACAGCCTTTGCAGCGTCAAGAGGTGAGCCTCCGCCGATGCCGAAAACAAAATCAGCTCCGAATTCTCTTGCAAGCTTGCCTGCCTCGTGACAGTGGTCAAGTCTGGGGTTGGGGCCTATTTTATCGTATACGGTGAATTCAATATTGTTTTCAGTAAGAGCTTCCTTGACATCTGAAAGAGCACCTGAAAGCACAGCACTTTTTCCGCCTGTTACAATGATACATCTCTTGCCTAAAGCAGAAAGAAGATGAGCGTTATTTTTAACGGCATTCTTGCCGCTTACTACCTTTACGGGAATATTAAGATTGAAATCCATATCGGCACCTCGCTTATTATTATAATATTACATTATATATTATAGCCAATTTTATCCTTTTGTGCAAGAATTATTTGAATACACTTGAAAAAAACTGAAAAATGTTATAGAATAAACTGATACATTATGGGGATATGTTTTTAAATTGATATTTTATTCCCTTGTGTTACTTACTTTTCTTAATTTTTGGTGATGGATTATGACAAACAGAAAGAGAATAATCAGCATGGCTGTCGCTGTGTTTTTTACAGCATTAATTGTTTTATCTGTTTGGTTTATATCTGAAAGAAACGAAAAATTCACCCTTACAGAAAAAAGCGTAATTGCTATGGGTACGGTGGTAACGGAGAAAATTTATTCCGAAAATCCGGGTACGGCAATAAACGACATAACGGCTGTTATAAACGGCCTTGAAGATACAATTTCCTGGCGAAAGGAAAGCTCTGCCGTAGCAGTTCTCAATAAAGAGGGTGCAGTGCAGAACAAATATCTTGGTGAAGCAATTTACGATATGCAGGCTCTTTCAAAGCTCACTGACGGAAAATTTGACCTTACCGTGGGTAAAGTCAGCAGACTCTGGGGCATAGGTGAGGAAACACAGAGAGTGCCTTCGGAAAAAGAGATAAAGGAAGCGCTCAGAACAGTAGGCACTGACAAGGTGCAGGCTCAGGGCTACACCCTTACGGTTGATGAGGGTACACTTCTCGATTTCGGTGCAATCGGAAAGGGCTTTGCCTGTGACCTTATTTATACCTATCTTCAGAATACAAAAATTGACGGTGCTATAGTTTCTGTAGGTGGCAGTATTGTTGCTTACGGTGATTATAACAAAAAAGGTGATAAATGGCGCGTTGCCGTAACTCATCCGAGAGAAACCGATAAATACCTTGGTGTGATTTCTCTTGACGAAGGCTTTGTTTCAACCTCAGGCGACTATGAGCGCTATTTTGAAGAGAACGGCAAGAGATACCACCATATTCTTGACGCAACAACGGGTTATCCTTCAGAAAGCGGACTTATCAGTGCTACGGTTGTAGCTGAAAGCGGTATAATGTCTGATGCACTTTCAACTGCCTGCCTTCTTGTAGGCGAAAAAAAGGCGATTGAAATTCTTGAAGGTGCAGGTGCTTCGGCAATTCTCGTTGATGAAAACCTCAATATAACCACAGTAGGTGAAATTGATTTTGAAAAGCAGTAAACTGCCCTTTTTAAAGGGAGATATTCTTCTTATTGTTTTCCTTTGTATTATAATTGTGCTTTTGTTTGTGCCGTCATTTTCGGGTACAGATGAAAAACTCACTGCAGAGATTTTTTATGAGGGCGAGCTTGTAAGTACAGTCAGCCTTTCTGAAAAGGAAAAGGAAGAAATAACCGTAGGCAACTGTGTACTTCTTTTAGAAAAAGACGGTGTAAGCTTTGTTTCTTCAGATTGTCACGATAAGCTTTGTGTAAAAAGAGGAAAGCTAAAACGAAAGGGCGACACAATGGCATGTGTACCCGAAAGGGTTGTGGCAGTTATAAAAGGGGAAAAGCCCGACGATTTTCATATATCCACTTATTGAGGTGATTTTTTGAAAACAAACAAAACAGCCTTTCTCGGAATAATGGCTGCACTCAGTCTTGTGCTTTCTTTCCTTGAAAGTATGCTTATACCTGATATACCTTTTCTGCCCGTTGGGGCAAAGCCGGGTCTTTCTAATGTTGTTACAATGTTTGTAGCTTCAACAATGGGCTTTCCCGGAGCAATATCCATTACAATTATAAAGGGAATTTTTGCCCTTATCACAAGAGGTGCAACGGCTTCGTTCATGAGCCTTTCAGGAGGCTTTCTCAGCACGGTTGTACTTTGCCTTGTGCTCAGACTGAAGGATAAAGCCTTTTCCTTCATCGGCATCGGAATTATTTGTGCTGCGATGCATAACCTTGGTCAGCTTATGGCTGCAATGGCTGTGTCAGGCACGTATTCACTTATAAATTATGCAAAATACCTTTTAATTTTCTCTCTTATAACGGGAAGCGTCACAGGCTTTATGCTGACGGTGCTTATGCCCAGAATTGAGAAAATAACAATCAGAGAAATCAATGTAAAAGAAAAATAAGGAGATGAACAAATGAGCAAAAAGACTCAGGGTGTTCTTTCAGCCGTAAGACGAGGTCGTGGCGGCGTAAGAGTATCCCACAGCAAAAACACAGCTGAAATGCCTGTTGAAAGAATGCCCATACCCTCAAAGGTTGTAATTTCAATGCAGCAGCATATCGGTGTACCCTGTACTCCTCTTGTAAAAGTGGGTGATATGGTAACAGTAGGTCAGAAAATCGGTGACTCTGACAAGTTTATTTCTGCACCAATCCATGCAACAATTTCAGGTAAGGTAACTGCTGTAGGCGATATCAAGCTTGCAAACGGTATTATCACAAAGGGCGTTACTATTGAAAGTGACGGCGAAATGAAAATGTGCGAGGATATAAAGCCTCCCGTTGTAACTAATAAGGAAGAGCTTTGTGCAGCTGTACGTGAGTCAGGTCTTGTAGGTCTTGGCGGTGCAGGCTTCCCCACACACGTAAAGCTTAATGTTCCTGCCGATAAGAAGATTGATACTCTTATTATTAACGCTGCTGAATGTGAGCCCTATATCACAGTTGACTACCGTGAATGTATTGAAAATGCAGAAAACGTACTTAAGGGCGTTGAAGCAGTAAGAAAAATTCTCGGCATTGATAATGTTGTTATTGCAATTGAAGATAACAAGCCCAAGGTTTTTGAAATTATGAAGGAGATTGCAGACCGTGACAACGAAATCGGCGACGCAATCAAGCTTATGACTCTTCGTTCACAGTATCCTCAGGGTGCTGAAAAAATGATGGTTCTTTCTGCAACCGGCAGAAAGGTTCCCCCAGGAAAGCTTCCTGCTGACGTTGGCTGTATTGTAATGAACGTTGCTTCTGTTGCGTTTATTGCAAGATATCTTGAAACCGGTAAGCCTCTTGTAAGCCGTTCAATCACTGTTGACGGCGGCGCAATCAAGGAGCCTAAAAACCTTCGTGTGCCCATCGGTACAAACATTCAGGATATCATTGATTTCTGCGGAGGCTTCAAGGCTGAGCCCAGAAAGATTATTTCAGGCGGACCTATGATGGGTATTGCAATCTGTGATACAAATGCTCCTATCTGTAAGCAGAATAATGCTCTTCTCGCTTTCGACGACAGAAAAGATCTTATCAAAACTGAGCGTGAGTGTATCCGCTGCGGCAGATGTGTTGATGTTTGTCCTATGAGCCTTATGCCCACTCTCATTGAAAGATATGCAAGAATCAAGGATGCCGAAAAATTACAGAACACAGGCATCGGTGTCTGCATGGAATGCGGTTCATGTGCTTATGCGTGTCCTTCAGGCAGACCTCTTGTTCAGTATATGAGACTTGCCAAGCAGGTTCTCAGAGAGGAGAGTGCAAAGAAATGAGTAAAAGATTAACAGTAAGTGCTTCACCTCACGTTCGTTCAAACGAAACAACAACAGGCATTATGCTTGACGTGATTATAGCACTCGTTCCTGCCCTTGTAATGAGCGCAGTTTATTTCGGCACAAGAGCTCTTGCTCTTACAGCCGTAACAGTTATTTCTGCAGTTGCTGCAGAATGGATTTCAAGAAAGGTTATGAAGAGAAATAACACACTCGGTGACCTTTCAGCAATCGTAACAGGTCTTATTCTTGCTTTCAACCTTCCTGCAACTCTTCCCTTATGGATGGCTGCAGTTGGCAGTGTAATTGCAATTGTTGTGGTAAAGCAGATGTTCGGCGGTATCGGTCAGAACTTTGTTAACCCTGCAATGACAGCAAGAATTATCCTTATGGTTTCTTTCCCCACAGCTATGGCTAAGTGGGTTACACCCTTCCAGAACTGCTGGAGTGCAGACGCAGTAACATCAGCTACACCGATGGCAACTCTTGCTTCTGCAAAGGGCGGTGACCTTTCAGCTGTAGCAGATATTCTTCCTTCACTTACTGATATGATTCTCGGTAAGCACGGTGGTTCAATGGGTGAGGTTTGTTCAATAGCTCTTATCTGCGGCGGCCTCTACCTTATGCTCAGAAAGGTTATTTCTCCCATTATTCCCGTTGCATTTATCGGTACAGTTGCTGTATCAATGTTCCTTTACAGTGGATTTAATCTCCAGTACACAGCTTATCAGCTTCTCGGTGGCGGTCTTATGCTTGGTGCCTTCTTTATGGCAACAGACTACACAACCTGTCCTATCAACAAGAAGGGTAAGCTCATCTTCGGTATCGGCTGCGGTCTTATCACTTTTGTAATCAGAGTGTTCGGCTCACTTCCCGAAGGCGTTTCATTCTCAATTATTCTTATGAATATCCTTGTTCCTCATATTGAAAATCTCTGTGCATCAAAGCCTTTCGGCACACTCAAAGAGAAAAAGGCAAAGGAGGAGAAAAAAGCATGAAAAAGATGAATCCTAAAGATATTCTCGTTCCTGCACTTGCTCTTCTTTTAATCTGCCTTGTAGCAACAACTCTTCTTGCAGGAACAAACCTTATCACAACAGAAAAAATTGCGGCTAACGCAGTAGAAAAAGAAAACTCAAGCCGTATGATCGTTCTTCCCGAGGGCAAGACCTATTCAGAGGTTACCACTCTTGAAAACGGACTTACTTACTGCATCGGTTCAGACGAAGCAGGTCAGGAGGTAGGTTATGTATTTACCTCAGGTGCAAAGGGCTACGGCGGTACAGTAGGTGTTATGATAGGTCTTGATATGGAAGGCACTATCACCGGAATTGAAATTCTCTCACACGCTGAAACACCGGGTCTTGGTGCAAACGCAACAGGCGAAGCTTTCAAAAGCCGTTTTGTTGGCAAGGCAGGCGAGCTTACCGTTGACAAAAACTCAAACGACGGTCAGAATATCCAGGCAATTACAGCTGCAACAATTACATCAAAGGCAGTTGTAAGCGCAGTTAATGCGGCAATAGCAGAATTTGAAGCAATCAAAGGAGGTGCAGAATAATGGCTAAAAACTTAGGAAAAGAATTCAGCAAAGGTATAATTGCAGAAAACCCTGTTCTGCGTCTTGTTCTCGGCACCTGTCCCACACTTGCAACAACAACCTCAGTTGAAAGTGCAATCGGTATGGGTCTTGCTGCTTCAATCGTTCTTATCTGTTCAAACATTGCAATTTCAGCACTCCGTAAGGTTATTCCCGATAAGGTGCGTATTCCCGCATACATCGTAATCATCGCTTCGTTCGTTACAATCGTACAGATGGCAGTAAAGGCTTTCCTTCCTGCTCTTGATGAACAGCTTGGTGTTTACCTTCCCCTTATCGTTGTTAACTGTATTATCCTCGGCAGAGCGGAAGCTTTTGCAAGCAAAAATCCTGTGCTCGCTTCAGCTCTTGACGGTCTCGGAATGGGTGTAGGCTTTACTGCTGCACTTTTCGTAATGGGTGCAATCAGAGAAATTCTCGGTGCAGGTACATTCTACGGTATCAGCATTCCCTTCCTTTCAGAGAATCCTATGCTTATATTCATTCTTCCTCCGGGTGGCTTCTTCACATATGGTCTTCTTATGGCAGCAGTAAACAGACTTGCTGAAAAGAAGGGTAAGCCCAGAGCAGAGCTCAGAGGCTGTGAAGCTTGTCCTATGGCAAGAAACTGTGCACTTAACAGTGCCAACAAGAAAGAGGAGGTAGCAGAATAATGGAAATGACAAAAGGCCTTATAGCTATTCTTCTTACAGCTATTCTCACCAATAACTATATTCTTGCAAAATTCCTTGGTATCTGTCCATTCCTTGGTGTATCAAAGAAGCTTTCAACTGCAACAGGTATGAGTGCTGCCGTAATTTTCGTTATGGCTCTTGCTACTGCAGTAACTTATCCTATCAACAAGTTCCTTCTTGTAAAGAATGACCTTGAATATCTCCAGACAATTGTATTCATTCTTGTAATTGCGGCTCTTGTTCAGCTTGTTGAAATTATCCTCAAGAAGTACATTCCCGCACTTTACAACGCTCTCGGTATTTATCTTCCCCTTATTACAACAAACTGTGCAGTACTCGGTGTTGTAATTCTCAACATTGACAGCGGTTACAACTTTGCTGAATCAATGTTCAACTCAATCGGTGCAGGTCTCGGCTTTATGCTTGCAATGGTAATGTTCTCAGGTATCCGTGAAAGAATGGAAGGCAACGACATTCCAAAATTCCTTCAGGGACTTCCCATTACACTTATTGCCGCTTCATTGGTAGCTGTATCCTTCCTGGGCTTTACAGGTATCGTTGAAAACATTTTCGGTTAAGGAGGTAAATAACAATGACTCAGATTTTAATTCCCGTAATCATTGTTGCAGCCATCGGTCTTATTGCCGGTCTTGGTCTTGCAATTGCCTCAATCGTATTTGCTGTACCTGTTGACGAAAAGGCTGAAAAGGTGCGTGAGTGCCTTCCCGGTGCAAACTGCGGTGCCTGCGGTTATACCGGCTGTGACGGTTATGCAGCTGCTCTTTCAAAGGGCGAAACAACCGAATGCAATCTCTGTACACCCGGCGGTAACGATGCAGCAAAAGCAATCGCTGCCGTAATGGGACTTGAAGCAGGCTCAGTAACTCCTATGGTTGCTGCTGTTATGTGTCAGGGCAACAGAACAAACGTTGAAGAAAAGCTTGACTACAGCGGTGTTCATTCATGTAAAATTGCAACTCAGCTTTTCGGCGGTCCTAAAAACTGTGTTCACGGCTGTATCGGCTTCGGTGACTGCGTTGAGGTTTGTCCTTATGAAGCAATCTTTATCTGTGACGGTGTTGCAAGAATCAATCCTGATAAGTGTAAGGCTTGTAAAATGTGCATCAAGACCTGTCCCAGACAGCTTATTGATCTCTTCCCCTTAGATACAATGAAGGCTGCAGTTCTTTGCAAAAACCACGCAAAGGGTGCAGAGACAAGAAAGCAGTGTAAGGCTGGTTGTATCGGCTGTATGAAGTGCGTAAAGGCTTGTGAAGTGGGCGCAGTAACAGTTGAAAACTTCTGTGCAAAGGTTGATTATGACAAGTGCACAGGCTGCGGAAAGTGTCACGAAGCTTGTCCTGTAGGCTGCATTGATCTTTACAAGATCAGCAAAAACTAAATCTAAAAAAATTAAAGGCTGTCAATTGACAGCCTTATTTTTTTGCCCATTTTATAGTCTTAACAAGCTTTTTTGGGGACTCTGTAACGGTTGCTTAATGTTTCATCAGAAAGGGCTTGCAGGGGATTTTCAGCACAGTTTTCGGGTGGTTTTGTGTCTTTTAAGTTGCTGCCACACAGAGTACGTAAACACACCTTGCTGTATTTCTTCTAAAAAGGCGCCTTAAATGAGTTTTGAAGATTAAATAGTGTAACTTGTCGCAAAAATTAAAACCGCCTTTAAAAGGCGGTTTTTCGCAATTGTTTAGAAATTTAAGAAACCTTCATAAAAATCCTTGAAGAGATTTGTGAAATCTGACGAAGAATTCTTATCTTCTTCTGTCAGAGGCTCAGTTGTTGATGCAACTGTTGTAGACTCCTCTGTGGGTTTTTCAGCGGGCTTTGAAGCTTTTTCTGTTGTTGCTGTTGCAACATTTGATGATTCAGTGTAAATCTTCTTTTTGCCAACCTCAACATAAGCCTTAACCTTGAAGCTGTACTTTGTGTTGCTGTCAAGATTTCTTACCATAAATGCATTGTCTTCATCAGCTGAAGCAACACCAATCTGCTTCCAGCCGTCAGCATCCTTCATATAGATGCGGTAGCCTGCAGCATTCTTAAATTTGTCCCATCTGATTTTGATCTTTGTTTCGGTAATGCCGGTAACTCTGAGGTTCTTTACCTTTGATTCCTTAATGTAATCGCTGTAAACAACCGCTTTTTCCTTAACCTTACCGCAATCGTTACAGGTGTAGGTTCTTACACCGTCCTTTGTTGCAGTGGGAGCTGTTGTGATTTTTGATGAGTAGTCGTGCTTGTCGCACTTGATTTTAATTGTAAGCACATTACTCTTTTCTTCTAAGCCTGTAAGCTTGTTATAAGCATAAACATAAACTCTGTAAGTGCCGACCTTCATATTGTGAGCTCTGATTGTAAAGCTTCTTTCGTCTGCACCGAGATTTGCTACCTTTGCATTTTCGTAGTCAAACTTATCTGTTTCAGTGTTCTTGCTTACAAGATAAACTCTGTAGCCGTCTGCGTGTTCACCTGCTGATGTCCACTTAACGGTGAGCTTCTTTTTGGGCTCATAGGTTGTACCCTTAGCAACTGAAATTTCAGGTGTCTTAAGCTCTACACCACCGTATACGGGCCAGTAGTTTCTGATTGCTGAGTTAGCTCTCTGAACTGACTTTGAGCTTCTGTTAGCAGGAATTTCAAAGTAGTAGCACCAGTAGTGCGCTGCATTGTAGGCACCGTCTGAAGAGTTAGATACATTCTTAAGATACTTGTAGATGTGCTTGTAATAGTCTTTCTGGAGTTCGTATTCAAGATAGCTGAGCTGACCTTCAATTGAAAGATAGTTGAGGCCTCTGTTAGCACAGTAAGTCTTGAGGTTGTTGAGTCTTCCGCCGTTCCACATGCAAAGGCCGCCACTGGGCTTTCCGTTGCTGTCGCGAATAATAACGTTTGATCTGAAGTTTGATTCCTTTTCAATGTTAGCCATAATACCGCAGGCTGCTGCTGAATTGAAATCTAATTCCTGAGTGAGATATCGGAAGATTTCTGATTTATTGCTGTTGGAACTTGCGTTTGCTGAGAGTGGCATGACACCGGCGATAATAACAATACTTAATGCAACAAGCATTATTCTTGCTAAAGCCTTTTTCATTTTATCACCTCTGAATTTATTTTGCCCTCGTCCGTCTTAGCTTTTAAAAACGTGGTTCGGAGTCAGACAAGGCGGCTTTATATAAATGACTGCGTATTTTCTTTCGCATTTTAAATTTGCATAGACCTTAAACAAGAACACAAAAAAATCCTTTTCTGTAATTATTTTCAAATGTTGTGTTGTCGTTTTAAGCTAAGGTGTTCTGTCCGGTCTCTGACCTTGCAGATGCGAAAGCGGGCTGCCATTTGCCGCTTAAGAAGGGTGATTTCCCTTCAAAATTTACTTTTTCCATATCGGCAACAGGGGGTATTATATCTATTTATGGTCAAAATGTCAAGTTTTATACAGTTTCATAGGGGTTTTAATATCATTTGAGAATTAAAAAGCGGATGTATTATAGGGGTTATCTGTTCATATTTCGTGCAAGTTTTATAAAATCACCTTAAGGCACAGTGGCTCTTTGTGAAAAACTAACGAAAATCGCATTTTTAGGTACATTTAAGGTTTTCGTGAAAAATATTCAACAAATTAATTTGAATATATGGCTGATTTTGTTAATATTAACAAGGAAAACAGATAATAAATGTATTTATTTTTCACTAAACTTTTTAATTGCAAAACAGAATAATAAGCAAAAATGAGGGTTTTAGTTCTAAAATAGAATTAGAATATTCTAAAGAAGAATAAAAACAAACAAAAAAGTTCCGGAGCATTGTGCAAATTGCAACACTCCGGAAGCTCAATATTCAATTTAAGAAACAAAAATCAATATGCCTTGCCCCAATATACCATATACTGTGCAGGCTTGCCGCAGCATACACAAACGTCGGAGAGATTTTCCTGCTCGAGAGGAATACATCTTGAGCCAACACCGGTTTCTTCCTTAACCTTGTCTTCACAAGCTTCTTCACCGCACCACATAGCCTTGATGAAGCCGTCGCCCTTTTCGTTAAGAGCAGCATTGATTTCATCAATTGATGTGCAAGCGTAGGTTCTGTTTTCTCTGTTTTCAAGAGCCTTGTTGTAAATGCCCTCACGAACCTCTGTAAGCTTAGCAGCAACTGTATCTGCGAGACCGTCAAGTGAAACGAAGCTCTTTTCTCTGTTGTGTCTTGTTACGATTACGCACTGATTGTTTTCAATATCACGAGGACCAACCTCAATACGTACGGGAACACCCTTCATTTCATATTCTGAATACTTCCAGCCTGCGCTGTTGTTGCTGTCGTCAAGCTTAACTCTGATGCCTGCAGCTTCAAGGCTTGCCTTAAGCTCTGCAGCCTTTTCAAGAACGCCTTCCTTATGCTGAGCAACGGGAATGATAACTGCCTGAATGGGAGCAACATCGGGAGGAAGAACAAGACCGTTGTCGTCACCGTGAGTCATAATGATGGCACCGATAAGTCTTGTTGTCATACCCCATGAAGTCTGGTGGGGATATTCAAGCTTGTTTTCCTTGCTCTGATACTGAATGCCGAATGCCTTTGCAAAGCCGTCGCCGAAGTAGTGTGATGTACCTGCCTGAAGAGCCTTACCGTCGTGCATAAGAGCTTCAATTGCATAGGTTGAAACTGCGCCAGCAAACTTGTCGCTTTCTGTCTTCTTGCCCTTTACAACGGGAATTGCAAGGTATCTTTCACAGAAATCTGCATATACATTAAGCATCTTTTCTGTTTCAACAATAGCTTCGTCAGCAGTTGCATGAATTGTGTGGCCTTCCTGCCAGAGGAATTCTCTTGAACGAAGGAAGGGACGGGTTGTCTTTTCCCATCTTACAACGCTTACCCACTGATTATAAAGCTTGGGAAGGTCTCTGTGTGAGTGGATAATGTTTGCATAATGCTCACAGAAAAGTGTTTCTGATGTGGGACGTACGCAAAGTCTTTCTTCAAGTCTTTCGCTGCCGCCGTGGGTTACCCATGCAACCTCGGGAGCGAAGCCTTCAACGTGGTCCTTTTCCTTCTGAAGAAGACTTTCAGGAATGAACATAGGCATACAAACGTTTTCATGACCTGTGTCCTTGAACATTTTATCGAGAATTCTCTGAATGTTTTCCCAGATTGCGTAGCCGTAAGGTCTGATAACCATACAGCCCTTTACACTTGTATATTCAACAAGCTCAGCTTTTTTACAGATATCGGTATACCACTTCGCAAAATCTTCTTCCATAGAAGTGATATCTTCAACCATTTTCTTGTCGTTAGCCATGGATTATTTTCCTTTCCTTAAACCGATAAAAAACTTATATATAATAGTATACGAAAAATGCGATTTTTAGTCGAAAAATGACGGATAAAAATCCCTATATATAATAGTATACGAAAATCAGGTTTTTACAGTCTTTTTAAGTTCACCCTACAGTGTTACTGCAGGGTGAAAATTATAGTTTAATTTTACGCTTTTTTTACTGAAATTGTAATTTCGTCGTCACCGATTGAAACTGTCTTTGTAAGGTCAGAATCAATTTCGCCGCCGAGAACAATATCATCAGCAAGAAGCTCTGAAGCCATATGGTCCTTAGCTTCGCTGAGAGCAGTCATAACGCTTTCTGAAGCTGATGCAAGAGCCATTACAACTCTCTGTTCAACCTCATAGCCTGCTTCCTTACGGATAAGCTGACACTGACGAACAACGTCACGAACTGTACCTTCCTTGATAAGCTCATCTGTGAGAACAACATCAAGAGCGATTGTATCTTCGCCGAATTCAGCTGAAACGATACCTGCCTTTGTCTTCTGCATAATTGTGAAGATTGCGGGATCATAAGCAGCTTCAAAGCCGTTTACAAGAACTTCTTCACCTGCGAGAGCCTTAGCTGTGTAAGCAGCCATTTCTTCAGCAGTTGCAGCTTCAAGAGCCTGCTTCATCTTGTTAACGTCGCCCTTAAGAACTGCACCTGCAACCTTGAAGTTAACAGTGAGGTAGCTGTCCTTGAGAACTGATGAATCTGTGATGTATTCGAGAGCCTTGATGTTAAGCTCGTCAAGAATATTCTTTTCGTAAACCTTTACGTTTTCAGCCTTAGCTGTATCGCAGCAAACAAAGAGCTTTGAAAGAGGCTGACGAACCTTCATCTGATGCTCGTTACGAAGCTTGAGCGCTGTTGCAATAATTTCTCTTGCGTAAGCAGTGCCTTCGATAATGCCGTCATCTTCGAAGCCTTCAAGAACTGTGGGCCAGTCTGAAAGGTGAACTGAAAGCTCTGATGAGGGAAGAACTCTTCTTGTAAGGTTCTGCCAGATGCTTTCTGTCATGAAGGGGATGATGGGAGCCATAACCTTAACGCAGGTATTAAGTGCGTTGAAGAGTGTCCAGTAAGCAATCATCTTATCCTTTTCGTCGCCTGTCTTCCAGAAACGACGACGGTTTGTTCTGATGTACCAGTTTGAAATATCGTCAACGAAGATTTCAAATTCCTTAATAAGGTTATATGCCTTGTAGTCGTCCATCTGAGCAGTTGCCTTCTTGATGAAGTCGTTTGTTCTGATAACGAGCCACTTATCTGTAATTGTCATAGCGTCCTTGTCAGGTGTGTAGCCTTCGAAGTTGGGCTTGTCAATTCTTGCATATGTTTCAAAGAATGTGTAAATGTTCCAGAATGAAAGGAGCTTTCTTCTTGCTTCGTCACCAAGGTTGAAGCCGAAACGAACGTCGTTAGCAACGGGGCCGCCTGCATAGAGGTAACGAACTGTGTCAGCACCGATTTTTTCTGCTGCTTCGTCAAAGCGGATCATAAAGCCTGTTTTTGAGAACTTTTCACCGCTTTCCTGAACAACGCTTGAGTGACAGAGAACTCTTTCGTAAGGAGCCTTGTCTTCAAGAACTGTACTCATAAAGAGAAGTGAGTAGAACCAGAGACGAACCTGCTCACGCATTTCAACAACCCATTCAGCAGGGAAGTTCTTCTTCCATTCTTCTTTATCTGTAAAGTAGCCTGTTGTTGAGAAGGGTACGATACCTGCGTCGAGCCATACGTCGCCAACGTCAGTGATTCTCTTTACATTTGCTGAGCACTTGGGACACTTGATTTCAACTTCGTCAATCCAGGGTCTGTGAAGCTCGGGAAGAGCATCAACCTTAGCAGGATCAACTGCAAGGCTCTTGAGCTCGTCAATTGAGCCTACAACGTGAACGTTGCCGCACTCCTCACATACATAGAAGGGAAGAGGCATACCGTAGTAACGCTTACGTGAAATATTCCAGTTGCCCATATTGTTAAGCCAGTCGAGCATTCTCTTGCCGTTTGATTCGGGCTCCCACTTAACGCTCTGTGCGTTTTTGATAAGTCTGGGCTTAAGCTCTTCTGTAGCAATAAACCATGAGGGAACAAGACGGTAGATAAGCTCTTCCTTACATCTCCAGCATACGGGATAGCTGTGTTCGTGAGGCTTAACAAGATAGAGCTTGTCGCGATTCTTGAGCTCTTCAAATACTTCGTCAGCGATTGTCTTTGAGTTCTTGCCTGTGAAGAAGCCGAAGCCCTTGAGGAAGATACCCATATCGTCAACGGGCATAATTTCGGGAAGACCGAGTCTCTTACCGAGCTCGTTATCTTCTGCACCGCAACCGGGAGCAATGTGTACAACGCCTGTACCTTCTTCAGCGTCAACATCTTCCCATGCTACGATTTTATGTTCAAAGCCCTGCTGAGCTTCAAGCTCAGGGAAGCAGGTGTCATATTTCTTGCCAACGAGTTCTTCACCCTTGAACATACGAAGCACTTCAAGCTTGTCGTCGCCGAGATACTTGATTGCATTCTTAGCAAGGATAAGAGTCTTTTCGTCGCTCTTAACCTTTACTTCAACATAGTCGATTTCAGGGTTAACTGCAAGAGCAACGTTTGATGAAAGTGTCCAGGGTGTTGTTGTCCACACAATGATTTTGCTGTTTGTGCCTTCAACGGGAAGCTTGAAGAAAACAGAATTGTGAGTAACAGTTTTGTATGAGCCTGTCATTTCATGCTCTGAAAGTGATGTGCCGCAACGGGGACACCAGGGCATAGGCTTGTATTCTCTCTTGATCCAGCCATTGTTGTCGCAGGTCTTGAGGAAGTGCCAGATGCTTGTGATGTTGAGGTCTGTGTTGGTGTAGTATGAGTTATCCCACTGCATCCACTGACCGAGTCTCTTTGACTGTTCGGTGATAACGCCTGAATACTGCTTTACACGTTCAACACACTTTGTTGTAAACTTGTCGATACCGTAATCTTCGATATCCTTCTTTGATTCAAAGCCAAGTTCCTTTTCAACGCCAACTTCTACCCAGAGACCCTGGCTGTCAAAGCCGTTCTGGCAACGGCAGTCATAGCCCTGCATGTATTTGTATCTGATGAATGTATCCTTGAGTGTACGTCCCCATGCATGGTGGATACCCATAGGATTGTTTGCTGTAATAGGTCCGTCTATGAAGCGGAAGCGTTCCTTGCCCTGATTTTTTTCTTTTCTCTTTTGGTAGCAATCGTTATCCTCCCAGAACTTGAGCACGTCATGTTCCATGGCGATAAAGCTGTTGCTTTTTTCCATTTCTGCCATTGGTTTATTCCTCCGTAAAAAGAATTGTGATGAAAACATAATTCACCATTATATATACCGTAACAGTATACTATATTATGTCGGAATTTTCAAGGGTTTCGCACCATAAAATGTTATATATAATAATAAATAAACAGTGAACATTGTACAATAACTATTGACCTCAGGGCGATAAGTATGTATTATAGCAGAAGTTTGTCATAGGAAAGGAGTTGAAAAGGAAAAAATGAAGAGATTTTCAAGACTTGTTGCAATTGTAATTTCACTTACAATGCTTCTGTCACTTTCAGGTGCTGCGGCTTTTTCAGCTGAAGATGTATCCGTTGAAAAGACAATTACTCAGATTACAGAATACTTTAAATAAAAATCATATAAAAATTTAAAATATACGCAACACTTCTGCCTTATAATTTGTCTAATAGGGCAGAGGTGATTTTTTATGAAAAAAACATTGGCACTTTTATTGACAGTCATACTTGCGCTTACTTTTTTCGGTTGTGCAAAAAGAGAAAACAGAGCAGACACTTCTCTTAAAGAGGGTGAAATTATGCTTTCGGGTTATGTGGCTGAAGCAACAGAAAATACAATACTGCTTGAAAAGCGTGACGGCTACGATTGGGAGGCTTACGTAGGTGACAGGGTCTATGTTACAGTAGGCAGCGATATTCAGTTTGTGGTTGACGGCTGGTATGTAACCGACCTTTCTGCAGACAGCTTCAAGGGTAAGTACATAAGTGTAATCTGTAGTGAGTCTGTGCTTGAAACCTATCCCGTTCAGCTGATGAATGAAAGAATGATAATTCTTCTTGACTCATAAACTGTTAAAATTTTTACCAAAAAATTGAAAAAATTCAATATATGTGGTATACTCTTCTTGCAAATAAAAATGCAAGGAGAGTTTTTTTATGAAGAAAAAAATTATTGCACTTATCCTTTCAGTAATCATGATTTTTTCCTGCAGCGTAATTCCTGCTTCTGCAGCGGATATCGGTGGCGTGAACACAGACAATCTTCTCACAAGAGCACTGGGCTTTCTTGTGGAAACACTTATCGGTGCCGTTGACTTCTGTCTCGGTGAAAACGAATCATTTGTAAAAGAAGAAGACTTTGTTTACGACAACTTCTTTGAGGGCACAGAGGAATTTATCACTGAAGCAAAAGAGGGTGCAAAGTGGTCTCTCGGCTACAGCACAGTAAGCCTTGTTCCCGAAAACTTCGAGGATTACGATCTTTATCTCGGTGGATTTATGTGCGAGAAAAATATGTTCACCAATGATGTAAGAGAAGTGCTTGACGATATGAAGGTCAGAGTAATTGCCCTTAATGACGGCTCAGGCAGAGGCACTGCAGTTTTTGCAACTGTTGACTCAATCGGTGTTTCCAACGGCGATATCAGACACATCAGAGGTCTTCTTGATGACTATGCAAAGTCAAACGGTCTTAACTCGATTAATATTTTTGCTACTCATGTACACTCAGGTATTGACACTCAGGGTATGTGGACAGAAATTATCAAAAAGTGGCCGAGAAATATTATGAGTGCGGCTCTCAGAAAGTCTGACTGGCAGCTTCAGGGCACAGACCCCGAATATATGGAATTCTTCTACGGCAGAATCAAGGGTGCAATTGAAGAAGCTGTTTCTTCAATGGAAAAGGGCGAAATGACCTTTGCAAGAAAAGATATCGGTGAAAGATATTTCTACAACAAAAACCGTCCTTCTGCAACTGCACTTGACACAGAGCTTAAGCGCTTTACCTTCACTCCTGATAATAAGGATGTGACTCCCACAATCATTCTCAATATGGCGGCTCATCCCGACGTTGCAGGTCTTGCTGTAGGTGATGAGGTTAATGGCCACGGTGTTTCAGGCGACTATGTTTACTATATCGGTGAAACACTTAACAAGGCAGGCTATAACTTTATGTTCTTCAACGGTGCTATCTGCGGTATCTATATCGGTGAAGTAAAGGCTGAAGCAGAGCGCAGAGTAGATTCTCCTGCAAACTACGGCAGAGAAATCGGTAAAATGGTGCTGTCTATGACAAAAACAGAAGCAGAAATCAAGGCTGACTCCTTCCTTTCAACACCTGATTTTAAGGTTGAGGAAGATTATATCGTGTGGTATGAGGGCTGGACACCTGTAAAGGAAGAAAAGGTTGAGCCTATTCTCAATATCAGACTTCATAAGGTAGATATTCCTGTTAAGAATCCCCTTATCAGAGCAGCTTCAAAAATCAAGCTTGTTAACTATCTTGTTAAGGTTAAGGGCTACAGCGATTACTATCTCACAACCGAAATCGGCTATATTGAAATGGGTAAGGATATAAAGATTGCTATGGTGCCCGGTGAATTCTGCACAGACCTTGCTTATGGCGGTGCTTCACTTACTGCAGAGGGCAGTATTCTCGGTAAAGACTTTGTGGGCAAAACTCTCGTGGATATCTTCGGTGAGGATGTAATTGTTTTCGGTCTCGCTAACGATGCAATCGGTTACATTGTGCCCGACAACGACTATGTAATGGCTCTTAATCACGACCATTATGCAGAAACACTTTCTCTCGGAAAGAGCACAGCATCAACTCTTTCAAAGGCTTTCGAGGAAATTGCAAAGTAAAAGTTACAGAATCTCAATCAGCCCGTAACAATACGGGTTGATTTTTTTCTTCAAAATGGTATAATTAAGTAAATGAATTTGAAAAAAGGGGATAACTATGAATTACGGTTTTGATTTCAAAGGAAAATCGGTGCTCATAACCGGTGCTGCAAGCGGTATCGGTCTTGAAGCTGCAAGGGCTTACCTTTCCTGTGGCGCTGATGTATATATGAGTGACTATAACGGAGAAGCTGTTAAAGAAAAAGCAAGGGAGCTTTTTATGGAATATCCTGACAGTGTGGTTGTGGCAATTGAAGCTGATAACACCAAGGAAGAAGATATTGAAAAAATTGTTTCTGCAGTTAAGGAAAACACAGGCAGAGTTGATATTCTCATAAACAACGCAGGCATGGCACATTCAGCCTACAGCGTAAACGAAACAAGAGAGGACTGGGGCAAGGTAATTGACCTTAACCTTACTAGTCAGTTTTTTGTAGCCCAGAAAATTGCCAATGAGTTTATGATTCCGCAGAAAAGCGGAAGAATTATCAACACCTGTTCATTGGGCGGTATTTTAGGCATTCCCTCAGCAGCTGCTTACAGCGCAAGCAAGGGTGGCGTTATGCAGGTTACAAAGTCACTATCCTGCGAATGGGCACGCTTCGGCATTACTGTTAATGCTGTTTGTCCCGGCTTTGTTGAAACACCGCTTATAAAAAACGAAATGGAAAATGAAAAATGGATGGCGTATATGACAATGCGCACTCCTATGAGAAGACTTGCAAAGCCTGAGGATGTGGCAGGCGCACTTCTCTTCTTTGGTTCAGATATGGCGTCATATATTACAGGCACTTCACTTGTAATTGACGGTGGCTTCTCTGCGGGATCATAAGCTATGAAAAGAAAAAATATACTGTTTTTCTTCACCGACCAGCAAAGATACGACACCTTTAATGCTGACATAATGCCCGAGCTTACAGCTCTTTCAGAAGACGGCACAATTTTCGATAACACCTTTACCTGTCAGCCTGTGTGCGGACCTGCAAGAGCTTGTCTGCAATCGGGTCAGTATGCAAGTGAAATCGGTTGCTACAAAAACGGAATTTCACTGCCTCTTGATACAAAACCTCTTGCGGAGTATATGAATGAAGCAGGCTATGATACTGCTTACATAGGAAAGTGGCATCTTGCTTCTGATTTCAAATTCAATTGCGAAAAAACTGCAATTCCCAAGGAGCGTCTTGGTGGCTATAAATACTTCCGTGGCTCTGATGTGCTTGAATTCACCTCACACGGCTATGACGGTTACATCTTCGACGAGGATGGCAACAAAATAGACTTCAAGGGCTACCGTGCCGACTGCATAACAGATTTTGCTCTTGAATACATCGATAAGCACGAGGGTGACAAGCCCTTCTTTATGTTCCTTTCACATATCGAGCCTCACCATCAGAATGACAGACACTGCTATGAGGGCTTCAAGGAAACCGTAAGTAACTATAAGGATTATCCGATTCCTGAGGATCTGAAATTCCTAAAGGGTGATTATAAAAAATCCTACCCGGATTATCTCTCGGCAATCAACCGTCTTGACTATAACTTAGGCAGACTTGTAAGTAAGCTGAAAGAGAAAAATCTCTTTGAAGAAACGATAATAATTTTCACAAGTGACCACGGCTGTCACTTCAGAACAAGAAACCTTGAATACAAACGCTCATGCCACGATTCTGCAATTCATATTCCTCTTGTAATTGCAGGCGGTGACTTCAGAGGCGGGAAAAAGGACAGCCGACTTGTAAGTCTTCTTGACCTTCCCGCAACAATTCTTGATGCGGCAGATGTGCCCATTCCTGAGAGCTACAGAGGTCTCAGCCTTGCTGATGAGCCGAAGAGAGATAATGTTTACATTGAAATCAGTGAGAGTCAGTGTGGCAGAGCAATAAGAACAGACAGATATACTTATTCGGTGTCGGCTCTTACTCCTGTTTCGGGAATGACGAAGAAAAGTGCAAAGATTTACTTTGAAGACTACCTTTACGATAACGAAAAAGATCCCTTACAGAAGAAAAATCTTGTGAAAGATATTCAACATAAAGGAGTAAGAGAAGAGCTTAAAATGATGCTTATAAATGAAATGGAGAAGGCAGGGGAGAAGAATTTCAGAATTCTTCCTGCTATAAAAACCAAGAGGGTATGATATGAATAAGAAGAAAAAAATCATACTTATTGTGTTAATCACCATTCTCATAATTGCACTTTTAATCGGTATAGGTTTTCTCTGCTTACTTTTCAGCTTGCAGAATCAAGGACCGCTTTTTGAAATGGATATAACAGTTGACCCTGAGCCGCTGAGAGATTTTATTGTGGATTCATTTGAATCAATTTTACCTTCAAACTAAAAAAGCAAAGGCTGCCTTTTCAGGTAGCCTTTTAAGTTTATTCAAATCTTTTCATTGCTTCAACTGAAACCACCGTTGTGTAAACGATAGAAGCAATTGTCAGAAGCAAGGTAACTATTGAGATAATGGGGTATGCTTCTCCGTAAAACGGCACAATGAAAACTGAAATAAAATAAAGCGGGGTATTTACCAGCGGTCCCCAGTTTTTCAGCGGTTCTTTGTAGTAGACAAAATAAACAAAGAATGTAAGTGCTGAAAAAACAAGTGAGTAGAATGCATAACCAAGAATGGAATCATTGCCGAAATCCAGAGGCCCGCCAAGCTTTGTTTTAATGTGCAGATACGGGTCAAGAACTGCGTACACATTTACAGCGAGAGGGTAAATCCAACCGAGATAATAACCGATTAGCGGTATGATTTTCTTCATAACTGACACTCCTTTCTGTGTCGGATAAAAGATTTTTTATTTTAGCCGTGGCAATTGTTTTTGTAAACTTTGATTGAAACAAGCATACCTACAAGTGGTATTGCAACGCAGATGGACATAGCCATCAGATATTGATCAGTTATATCTGTTATTTGATAAAAAATTGAGTAAAGTGGAATATAAGGTATCATAAAAAATATTGCAGAAATCTCTGTAAGTCTTGATATAAAGGGAATTTCAAGTGCCGTTATGTTACCGAAGATACTGCTTATAAGCATAGAAAATAAAGGATAAATCAAGCTTATCATTGAAGATATATAATATGCTTTTTTATGAGCCTTTGCTGAATATTTGGCAATAACTATGCAAAGCACCGTAACAATAATAGGGAAAGCAAATACAATTTTTCCTGCGGGATAAAGATTTACCACTTCACCTGAAGCGAGTTTGCCTGACATCAGAAGTCCGATAATCCATATACCGATGCCTGACAGTATGCCGAGAAAAATCTGTGCAGCTTTATTAGTTTTAGCGTTCATATTAGCACCGCCTTTCTGTGTCTTAAAAGCTGATTTCAAATATGTAATATATAAGGAAAAATGTAATTCCTGACATTATGAAATGAAGTAATTCTTTGATTTTTTCTTCTTTATTTTTGCTGATGTAGGAAAGCTTAATAAGAAAGCTGACAATTGCAAAAATACCGAACATATGCCAGGTGAATAAATCTATAGGGAAAAGTATTTTATCAATAAGGGGATATATAAATTCAAAAATTTTTAAATCGGGAAATTCGATTTTACAGTATGCGAGAATGAAACTGTTTATTATAAAGTAAAAGCTTACAATTCCGAGACTTATATCCGAGAAAAGCTTTTGTCTTTTTGATAACATAACATTCAGTCCTTTCGTTTTTTTAGTTTATTCTTTTTCGTTTACATATAAATCAGCTCCTTTCTGTAATTTCATTGTAACACAAAACTTAAAACGAAGCTTAAAAAATACATAAAAAAGCTCCGCTACAATTTGTTGCGGAGCTCATTTTATGAAATTATTACTTAAAATACTTCACAGCTGACTTGAACATCTTGATTTCATAGTCACCGGGAACATTTTTGTAAAGACCGTAACCGATTCTTTCGCTGTGACCCATCTTACCGAATACACGGCCGTCGGGTGATGTGATACCTTCAATTGCATACATTGAATCGTTGGGATTGAAGTGAATGTCATTTGTAGCTTCACCGCTGAAATCAACATACTGTGTAGCAATCTGACCGTTTTTTGCAAGCTCAAGAATTGTCTTTTCGTCTGCAAGGAAACGACCTTCACCGTGTGAAATGGGCACATTGTAGATGTCGCCAACATTTGTGTCAGCAAGCCAGGGGCTCTTGTTTGAAGCAATTCTTGTTCTTACAATGCGTGACTGGTGACGTGCAATTGTGTTGAAGGTAAGAGTAGGCATGTTCTCATCTGAGTCCATAATCTTGCCGTAGGGAACAAGACCGAGCTTGATGAGTGCCTGGAAACCGTTACAGATACCGCACATAAGACCGTCTCTGTCTTCAAGAAGAGCAGTAACCTGTTCCTTTACAGCAGCATTTCTGAAGAATGCTGTAATGAACTTACCGCTACCGTCGGGCTCGTCACCGCCTGAGAAGCCACCGGGAATGAATACCATCTGAGCTGTTTTGAGTTCCTTAGCAAACTCTTCAACGCTTCTTGCGATACCGTCAGCTGAAAGGTTGTTGATAACCATAATCTTGCTTTCAGCGCCTGCATCCTCCATTACCTTAGCTGAGTCAAATTCGCAGTTTGTGCCCGGGAATACAGGGATAAGAACCTTGGGTCTTGCTACCTTGATAGCAGGAGCCTTACGCTCTGTAGCTTCATATGAGAAGGTTTCAACCTTTGATGAAGACTGGTCAATGTTGCATGAGAATACGCTTTCAAGCTTATCTTCGTAAATCTTAAGAAGACCTTCGAGGCAAACCTTTTCATCACCAAGAGCGATAACAGCATCTTCTGTGATGTAACCGATTGTTTCGCCTTCTTCTACGTCTGGAGTAACTTCAAGAATGAAGCTGCCGTAGCTGTAGTTGAAGATATCCTCTACCTTGATGCCGTCTGCATATTTAAAGCCAAGACCGTTACCAAGACACATCTTCATAACTGCTTCAGCAACACCGCCGAAGCCGGGTGTATAAGATGCAACAGCCTTGCCGCTTCTCTGAAGAGCAGTAACCTTGTCGAAAATCTTAAGGAGACTTTCTGTTACGGGGAGGTGGTCAGCGTCAAATTCGGGAGTGAGCTTAATAACCTTGTTGCCTGCCTTCTTGAATTCGGGTGAAACAATGTTGTCAACCTTATCAGTTGTTACAGCAAATGAAACAAGGGTGGGAGGTACGTCGAGGTTTTCGAATGTACCGCTCATTGAGTCCTTACCACCGATTGCAGCAACCTTAAGGTCCTTCTGAGCCTTGAATGCACCGAGAAGAGCTGCGAGAGGCTTGCCCCAACGTTTGCCGTCCTTACCGGGTCTTTCAAAGTATTCCTGGAAGGTGAGGTAAACATCCTCAAATGAAGCACCGGTTGCAACAAGCTTGCAAACTGATTCGATAACAGCCATATATGAACCGTGGAAAGGTGTTTTTTCTGTATAGAAGGGGTTGTAGCCCCATGACATTACTGAACAGTCCTTGGTGTGACCCTTTTCAACTGAAACGAGCTGTACCATAGCCTGAATAGGTGTCTGCTGATTCTTACCGCCGAAGGGCATAAGAACTGTGCCTGCACCGATTGTTGAGTCAAAGCGCTCTGAAAGGCCTCTCTTTGAGCAAACGTTAAGGTCGCCTGCAAGAGCCTTCATGTTGTCCTCGAATGAGCCTTCAATCTTCTTCATAGGACAAGCGGGAGCAGCAACTTCAATATCAATGTGCTTTTCAGCACCATTTGAGTTAAGAAAATCACGGCTGATATCACAGATAGCCTTGCCGTTCCAGAACATTGTAAGTCTCTTTTCAGCCTTAACCTTAGCAACTACAGTTGCGTTGAGGTTTTCTTCCTTAGCAAGTGCAAGGAAACGGTCAACATCGCCCTTTTCAACAACAACAGCCATTCTTTCCTGGCTTTCACTGATTGCAAGCTCTGTGCCGTCAAGACCTTCGTACTTCTTGGGCACTGCGTTAAGGTCAATTTCAAGACCGTCAGCAAGTTCACCGATAGCAACGGAAACACCGCCTGCACCGAAGTCGTTACAACGCTTGATCATACGGCAAGCTTCGCCGTTTCTGAAAAGTCTCTGAAGCTTTCTTTCTTCGGGAGCGTTACCCTTCTGAACTTCAGCACCACAGGTCTCGAGTGATTCCATTGTATGTGACTTTGATGAGCCTGTTGCACCGCCGCAGCCGTCACGGCCTGTAGCGCCACCGAGAAGGATTACAACGTCGCCGTCTTCGGGACATTCACGTCTTACATTTTCAGCGGGAGCTGCAGCAACAACTGCACCGATTTCCATTCTCTTAGCCATATAACCGTCGTGATAAAGCTCGTCAACAATACCTGTTGCAAGACCGATCTGGTTACCGTATGAAGAATAACCTGCAGCAGCAGTCTGAACAATCTTTCTCTGAGGAAGCTTACCGGGAATTGTTTCAGCAACACTCTTAAGAGGATCTGATGCACCTGTTACACGCATAGCGCCGTAAACGTAGCTTCTGCCTGAAAGAGGATCTCGGATAGCACCGCCGATACATGTTGCAGCACCACCGAAGGGCTCGATTTCTGTGGGATGGTTGTGAGTTTCGTTCTTGAAGAGAAGAAGCCAGGGCTCCTTCTTGCCGTCAATTTCAACTTCAATTTTAACTGTACAAGCGTTGATTTCTTCTGATTCGTCAAGCTTGTCAAGGTGGCCTGTTGACTTAAGATACTTGCCTGCAAGAGTACCAATATCCATAAGGCAGATAGGCTTTGTTCTGCCGAGCTCTTTTCTTGTTTCAATATAATCGTCGTAAGCTCTCTGAAGAAGCTCATCTTCAAACTTAACGCTGTCGATTGTTGTAAGGAAGGTTGTGTGACGGCAGTGGTCTGACCAGTATGTATCAATCATACGGATTTCAGTGATAGTGGGATTTCTGCCTTCCTTTTTGAAGTATTCCTGACAGAAAGCAATATCATCGTTATCCATTGCGAGAGCATACTTTTTAACAAAATCAGCGAGACCGTTTTCGTCAAGGTCAATAAAGCCGTCAAGAGTTTCAACCTCTGTGGGAATGTCGTACTTTGTCTTGAGAGTATCTACTGTTTCAAGTGAAGCTTCTCTTGATTCAACGGGGTTGATAACATACTTTTTGATTTCAGCAAGGTCAGCTTCGCTTACGTCGCCGTAAAGAGCATAAACCTTTGCAGTTTTAACTGTGGGTCTTTCACCCTGTGAGATAATCTGGATACACTGAGCAGCTGAGTCAGCTCTCTGGTCATACTGACCGGGAAGAGGCTCAACAGCAAAAACAATTGCACCGTCTGTGCTGAGAGTGTCGCTTGTAATGTCAAGCTGAGGCTCTGAGAACACGTTTTTAACAGCTGACTCAAAAAGATCCTTGTCGATATCTTCAACATCGTAGCGGTTGATAACACGAAGGTCACTTACGCTCTTGATGCCGAGAAGTGAGTTGATGTCGCTGAGAAGACCTCTTGCTTCGTTAGCAAGCTCCTTTTTCTTTTCAACATAAATGCGATATACCATTTTTATTTAGCCTCCTTGGCTTTTTTGCCTATATCTTTTCTGTAATATGCGTTGTCGAAGGAAACCTTCTGAACTTTAGCATAAGAAGAATCAATTGCTTTTTCGAGAGTTTCTTCAACTGCTGTTACACCGAGAACACGTCCGCCTGCAGTTTTAAGAATACCATCTTCAATTTTTGCACCTGCAACGTAAACGTTGTCCTTTACGTCATCAGCAATTTTAATTTCAAAACCGCTTTCGTACTTCTGAGGATAGCCGTCTGAAGCCATAATTACGCAGCAAGCGTGCTTGTCAGCAAATTTAACCTCTGTTTCACTGAGAGTGCCTTCTGTTGTAGCTTTCATAACTGTAAGAAGGTCGCTTTCAAGAAGAGGAAGAACAACCTGAGTTTCAGGGTCACCGAAACGGCAGTTATATTCAATAACCTTGGGGCCGTTTGGTGTAAGCATAAGACCGAAGTAGAGACAGCCCTTGAATGTTCTGCTTTCAGCATTCATAGCTTCAATTGTGGGAAGGAAGATTTCCTTCATACACTGCTTTGCAACTTCAGGTGTGTAATAGGGGTTGGGAGCAACTGTACCCATACCGCCTGTGTTGAGACCTTCGTCATTGTCCTTTGCTCTCTTGTGATCCATTGATGAAATCATCGGAACAACTGTTTTGCCGTCTGTGAATGAAAGCACGGAAACCTCGGGGCCGGTAAGGAATTCTTCAACAACAACGTTGCTGCCGCTTTCGCCGAATACCTTGTCTTCCATCATTGAACGAACAGCTTCCTTAGCTTCGTCTCTTGTCATAGCGATGATTACGCCCTTACCGAGTGCGAGACCGTCAGCCTTGATAACTGTTGGAATGGGAGCAGTTTCAAGATAATTGAGCGCTGCAGTAATATCAGAGAAAACCTCATACTGAGCTGTGGGAATACCGTACTTTTTCATAAGGTTCTTTGAGAAAACCTTACTGCCTTCAATAATTGCTGCAGCCTTGTTGGGGCCGAAGCAAGGAACGCCGATTTCTGTAAGAGCGTCAACTGCACCGAGAACAAGGGGATCATCGGGAGCAACAACTGCATAGTCAATTGCGTTTTCCTTTGCAAATTTTACGATACCTTCAATATCAGTAGCTTTTACTGCTACACATGTAGCATCAGCAGCAATACCGCCGTTACCGGGAAGAGCAAAGATTTCTGTAATATCTTTGTTTTCCTTTAATTTTTTGATGATGGCGTGTTCACGGCCACCGCCGCCTACAACCATAATTTTCATAATTCTGTCTCCTTTTGAGTGACATTTAGTTTGTTCATCAGTCAGTAGGGGAGACGAATCTCCCCATATTGAATCTTAGTAAATAGGATATTTCTCACAAAGAGCCATAACCTCTGCAGTAACTCTGTCCTTGTTACCCTCAAAGTCAACAATGATATCCTTGATCCACTTAGCAATCATAACCATTTCGTCTTCCTTGAAGCCTCTTGATGTAATTGCAGCAGTACCGATACGAAGACCGCTTGTTACGAAGGGACTCTTGGGGTCATTGGGAATAGTGTTCTTATTTGCTGTGATGTGTACTTCGTCAAGTCTCTTTTCAAGCTCTTTACCTGAAAGGTCAAATTTACGAAGGTCAAGAAGCATAAGGTGGTTGTCTGTGCCACCTGAAACAAGGTCAACACCTTCAGCTGTGAGTGCTTCTGAAAGCACCTGAGCGTTCTTGTGAATCTGAGTCTGATATGCCTTGAAGTCGTCTGAAAGAGCTTCACCAAAGGCAACAGCCTTAGCAGCAATTACATGCATAAGAGGACCACCTTGAGTGCCAGGGAAAACAGCCTTGTCAATCTGCTTTGCATATTCTTCCTTGCAAAGAATGAGACCGCCACGTGGACCTCTTAAGGTCTTATGAGTTGTTGAAGTAACAACGTCAGCATAAGGAACGGGTGAGGGATGAACACCTGCAGCAACAAGACCTGCAATGTGTGCCATGTCAACCATAAGGTAAGCACCAACCTCATCAGCGATTTCTCTGCAACGGGGGAAGTCAATGATTCTTGAGTAAGCACTTGCGCCTACAACAATCATCTTGGGCTTACATTCGAGAGCAATTTCTCTCATCTTATCGTAGTCGATTCTGCCGTTTTCTTCGTCAACACCGTACTGAACAATGTTCCAGTACTTACCTGAAATGTTAACGGGTGAACCGTGTGAAAGGTGACCGCCCTGTGAAAGGTTCATACCCATAATTGTGTCGCCAACCTCTGTCATAGCGAAGAAAGCAGCAAGGTTTGCGTTTGCACCTGAGTGGGGCTGTACGTTTGCGTGTTCAGCACCAAAGAGCTTCTTTGCTCTTTCTCTTGCAATTTCTTCAACCTCGTCTACACAGTGGCAACCACCGTAGTAACGCTTTCCGGGATAGCCTTCAGCGTACTTGTTTGTGAGAACACTGCCTGCAGCAAGAAGTACTGCGGGTGAAACGATGTTTTCTGAAGCGATAAGCTCAATGAAGCTCTGCTGTCTCTTAAGTTCTTTTTCGCAGCCTGAGAAAACCTCGCTGTCGTATTCGTTAAGCTTGTTGAAATATTCTAACATTATTTTTCTCCTTGGAATTAGTGATGGAAAAGTCTCATTCCTGTGAAGGACATTACCATATTATATTTGTTGCAGCAGTCGATAACTGCGTCATCTCTGATTGAACCGCCGGGCTCAGCAATATAGCTTACACCGCTCTTCTTAGCTCTTTCAATGTTGTCTGAGAATGGGAAGAATGCGTCTGAAGCAAGTGCAACACCGCTGATTGTTGCAAGGTAAGCGTCCATTTCTTCTCTTGTGAAAACTTCAGGCTGAGTTGTGAAGTACTTCTGCCAGTTGCCGTCTGCACAAACATCCTCTTCATTCTTGTTGATGTAGCCGTCGATAACGTTGTCTCTTTCAGCTCTTGCAAGAGTGGGAAGGAAGGGAAGATTAAGTACTTTTTCGTGCTGACGAAGCTGCCATGTGTCAGCCTTTGTGCCTGCAAGGCGTGTGCAGTGGATTCTTGACTGCTGACCTGCACCAACACCGATTGCCTGACCGTCAACTGCGTAGCAAACTGAGTTTGACTGTGTATACTTAAGAGTAATGAGAGCAATGATAAGGTCGAGCTTTGCATCGTCAGGGTAAGCCTTGTTTTCTGTTACAATGTTTTCGAGAAGAGCTTCATTAATTTCAAAGTTGTTTCTGCCCTGCTCAAAGGTGATGCCGTAAACCTGCTTGCGTTCAGCAAGGTCGGGTACATAATTAGGATCGATTTTAACAACGTTGTAGTTGCCGTTTCTCTTAGCCTTGAGAATTTCGAGAGCTTCGTCGCTGAATGAAGGAGCGATTACGCCGTCTGAAACCTCTCTCTTGATAAGCTTAGCTGTTGTAGCGTCGCATTCGTCTGAAAGTGCAATCCAGTCACCGAATGAGCACATTCTGTCTGTACCTCTTGCTCTTGCAAAAGCACAAGCGAGAGGAGATTCATCAAGACCTTCAATATCGTCTACAAAGCAAGCCTTCTTAAGCTTTTCGGGAAGAATCTTGCCGATTGCAGCACTTGTGGGGCTTACGTGCTTGAAGGATGCAGCTGCAACATAGCCTGTCTGCTCCTTGATTTCCTTAACAAGCTGCCATGAGTTGAAAGCGTCAAGGAAGTTGATGAAACCGGGTCTGCCGCTGAGAATTTCAATAGGAAGGTCAGAACCGTCATGCATATAAATTTTAGCAGGCTTCTGATTGGGGTTACAGCCATACTTGAGTTCGAAATCTTTCATTACTCTGTCTCCTTATATTTATGTTCTTATTTGTTCTTGTTGATAACTCTTGTTTCGCTTTCGCCGCTTTCAATGTCGATGTATCTTACGAAAAGTGAAACCTTGTTGTCTTCGTTAAGGTTAGTCCAGATAAGATCTGCAAGCTCGTCGATTTCTACATCGGGAAGCTCGAGAGTCTTAGGCTCGCCTTCAAATGAGGGAAGGGGATTGCCGTCGCAGTTATATGTGTGAATGAACTTAGCTCTGCCGCAAAGAGGGTTTGAGTAAGCGTAAGTAAATCTTTCGCATGATGAATCGTCACCCTCAGCACTTTTGAGAATTGACATTGCGAAGTTCATACCCTCTTTTTCAAAACGGATAATACCTGAAATTCGGGGTGTGAAGTTGGGAGCATCGTCTTCAAACTCTCTTGTACGAAGAGCCTGCTCAAATGTCATCTGCTTATCCATAAGGTCGTAGATTGTGTCGGTCTGATCACCGTTTGTAACGATTGTCTTGTTGCCGAGCACTCTTACGGGATAGTAGATAATAAGGTGGGGGTCTGTCATCTTGCTTTCGTCAAAAGCCTTTGTACGCATTGCGTCGCCTTCAAGAACGAAAACACGGTTGCGGCTGTTTTCGCTTCTGCCCATGATGAAATAAGCAGTAACAGCCTTTTTGCCGTCAGCACTTTTGCCGATGATGATACCTCTGCCGTGGTAAGCAAGAGAATTAAGTTCGTCTTTAATAGTTGAAACCTTCATAGCTTATTCTCCTATATATACTTTATTGTCTTTTACTGTTAATTTATCCTCACAGAAAAGCTTTACAGCCTCGGGAAGAATCTTCCATTCGACCTCTTCCATAATTCTCTGCTGAAGAGCTTCGGGAGTGTCGTCTTCTTTAACCTCAACAGCCTTCTGAAGGATAATGGGACCTGCATCGCATTCGGGTGTTACAAAATGAACTGTAGCGCCTGAAACCTTAACGCCCTTCTGAAGTACAGCCTCGTGAACGTGAAGTCCGTAGTAACCTTTTCCGCAGAAAGAGGGGATAAGAGCAGGGTGAATATTGATAATAGCATTGGGATAAGCCTCATAAACCTGTTCGTCAATGATTGTGAGGAAGCCGGCAAGAACAACAAGGTCAATTTCAGCGTCCTTAAGAGCTTTTACCAAAGCTGCGGAATAAGCAGCGATATCGCTGTAATCTTTTCTGCAAAGAACAGCTGAAGCAATGCCTGCGTTTTTTGCTCTCTCTAGAGCATATACACCGGGCTTTGAAGCAATTACAAGTGTAATTGCACTTTCGCCGAACATTCCGTTTTTCTGACAGTCAATGAGACTCTGGAGATTTGTGCCGCCGCCTGAAACAAGAACGGCAATTTTCTTTGCTTTATCCAAGGCAATTCTCCTCTCAGATAATTGTTACCTTATCTTCTGACTCAATGATCTTACCGATGATGTAAGCATCTTCGCCGTTAGCCTTAAGAATTTCGAGAGCCTTGTCAGCATCTTCTGCTGCAACAACAACGCTCATACCAACGCCCATATTGAAGGTGTTGAACATATCTCTTTCAGGAATGTTGCCTGTCTTAGCAATAAGGTCGAAGATGGGAAGAATCTTAACGTCTTCCTTCTTGATTTCTGCGCCGAAGCCGTCGGGAATGCTTCTGGGAATGTTTTCATAGAAGCCGCCGCCTGTGATGTGTGAAACTGCCTTTACAGTAACTTCTTCAAAGAGAGCACACATGGGCTTTACATAAATCTTTGTGGGGCAAAGAAGAGCTTCGCCAAGACTTCTGCCGCCGAGTTCTTCTCTGGGGCTCTTGAGGTCGCAGTTTTCAATATCGAAAACCTTTCTTACAAGTGAGAAGCCGTTTGAGTGAACGCCTGTTGAGGGAAGAGCGATAATTACGTCGCCTGCCTTCATTGTCTTGTTGTCAAGAATCTTCTTCTTGTCAACAACGCCTACTGAGAAGCCTGCAAGGTCATATTCGTCGATGGGATAGAAGCCGGGCATTTCAGCAGTTTCGCCGCCGATAAGAGCAGCACCGCTCTGTACGCAGCCTTCAGCGATACCTGAAACGATATCAGCAATTTTTTCGGGGAAGTTCTTGCCGCAAGCAATATAGTCAAGGAAGAAAAGGGGCTTTGCACCGCAGCAGATAATGTCGTTTACGCACATTGCAACGCAGTCAATACCAACTGTGTCATGCTTGTCCATAAGGAAAGCGATTTTAAGCTTTGTGCCAACACCGTCTGTACCTGATACAAGAACAGGCTTTTCCATACCTGTTACATCAAGCTCGAAAAGGCCGCCGAAGCCGCCAACGTCTGAGCATACTCCGCTTGTCATTGTTCTTGCGATGTGTTGTTTCATGAGTTCAACAGCTTTGTAGCCGGCTGTAATATCAACACCGGCAGCTGCGTATGACTGTGATTGGGAATTCTTCATTTTAATTTACCCGTTTCCTTTCAGTAATTTTTTATTTTTAAATTTGTTTAACTAACGTGGTTTGAAATCAGCCTTTACCGTTCCAGCAGTATGTACATACACATTCTTCAGGAAGACCGATTGCTTCAATAAGACCGGAAAGACTCTGATAGCCAAGTGAGTCGAAGCCGAGCTTTTTGCAGATTGAGTCAAGCATTTTCTTGCCTCTTTCTGTTGATGCGTCAGCATATTCGTCAATATACTTTTCACCCTCTTCGCCCTCAAGCTCAAGAATTGTTCTTCTTGCAATAAGGTCGCGGTCTGAGGTGTTGCGTGAGAAGTTGAGATATTTGCAGCCGTACATAATCGGCGGGCAGGCTGAACGCATATGAACTTCCTTTGCACCGTGGCTGTAAAGGAATTCAACGGTTTCTCTGAGCTGGGTACCTCTTACGATACTGTCGTCAACAAAGAGAAGCTTTTTGTCCTTGATAAGGTCATGTACGGGAATCATCTTCATCTTTGCAACCTTGTTTCGCTCATTCTGGTTTGTAGGCATAAAGCTTCTCGGCCAGGTTGGAGTATACTTGATGAAGGGTCTTGCAAAGGGAATATGGCTTTCGTTTGCATAACCGATTGCGTGTGGTGTGCCTGAATCAGGAATGCCGCTTACATAGTCAATGTCCTGAGCCAGACCGAGATTTTTATCATCGCGTGCAATAATTGAACCGTTCCGTGTTCTCATTACCTCAACGTTGATACCCTCATAGTTTGAATTGGGGTATCCGTAATAAGTCCAGAGGAAGGAACAGATTTTCATTTTCTTGAGCGGCTCAGCAAGAACCCTGATTTCGTCTGCAGTGATTTCAACAATTTCTCCGGGACCAAGCTCACGGTTGTATTCATAATCAAGCTTTTCAAAGGCGAAGGACTCAAATGAAATGCAGTTGCCTTCGTTATCCTTACCGAGAACTACAGGTGTTCTGCCAAGCAAGTCTCTTGCAGCAATGATAGAGCCGTCTTCCTTGAGAATAAGCAGTGAAAGCGAACCGTCAATCTGCTCCTGAGCAAAACGGATACCCTCCGTGAAGTTGCTTTTCTGATTGATGAGAGCCGCTGCAAGCTCGGTGGAGTTGATTCTGCCCTTTGTCATAGCGGTGAAGTGACCGCCGCTTAAATTAAGGAACTTACTGATAAGCTCTTCGGCGTTGTTGATAATGCCGATTGTTGTAATTGCGTAAACACCCAGATTTGAACGGATGATAATAGGCTGAGGGTCAGCATCACTGATGCAGCCGATGCAGGCGTTGCCGTGCATTTCGTCGGTGATGCCTGCAAACTTTGTTCTGAAGGGTGAGTTTTCAATGTTGTGGATGTCGCGCTGAAAACCGTGTTCCTCGTCAACTGCAGCCATACCGCCGCGTCTTGTGCCAAGGTGTGAATGATAGTCAACGCCGAAAAATACATCAAGCACTACATCTCTTTTAGATGTTGCTCCGAAAAATCCTCCCATAGGGTACCTCCGAAAAAAATTAGAAATTGAACTGTGCTTCTACTGCTGCGTTCTTTTCGA